>NZ_JBHTUD010000007.1:0-388284 GCF_042794235.1 Nocardia sp. NPDC056541 | reverse complement strand
CTCCTTCGTCGCCTACGCAACGGCCTCCCATCGGCGGGACGGCCGCGAACCGCCGCTTCGCGGCGAGCCCCTCCTCGAGGTCGGGGCATGCGTGGCTGGTGTGCAGTCTAGGCGGCGGCCTGATCGTTCGCTATCGGGTGCCGGATTCGGTCAGCTGGCGCTCGACCGAGGCCGGCATGTCGTCGGCTTCTTGCAGCCCGAACTTGTTGTGCAGTGCCACCAGTGGCTTCGGCGCCCACCAGTTCCAGGTGCCCATCATCCGCATGAGCGCGGGGGCGAGCAGGCCGCGGATCACGGTCGCGTCGCTGATCACCGCGAGTGCGCAGCCGAGGCCGAACAGCTTCATCATCGACACGCCGGAGCTGGCGACGCCGAGGAACACGATGCTCATCAGCAGCGCGGCGGCGGTGAAGATGCGCCCCGTGCGGGCCACGCCCATCGCGACCGCCTCGGTATTGCCCTCGGTGGTCTTCGGCCCGGCCAGCCATTCCTCGCGGATCCGCGACAGCAGGAAGACCTCGTAGTCCATGGACGCGCCGAACGCCAGGCTGAACATGAGGATGGGCATGGCCAGGTTGAGGGTGCCGGTCGCGGTGAAGCCGAGCAGGCCCGACAGGTGGCCTTCCTGGAAGATCCACACCATCGCGCCGAACGTCGCCGCCAGCGACAGGATGTTGAGGATCAGTGCCTTCACCGGCAGCACCACGCTGCCGGTGAACAGGAACAGCAGCACCAGCGTGGTGAGCGCGATCAGCGCGCCCGCCAGCGGCAGTTTGCCGGTGATCGCGTTGACCGAGTCCTGGTTCAGCGCGGCCGGGCCGGTGATCAGGGCTTTCGACGGCGCGGGAACGGCGCGCAGGGTGTCGAGTTGGTCGCCACCCGCGTCGGAGTAGGGGTCGACCGTGGTGGCGACCGACAGGTAGGCGCCGTGCTGCGGGTCCGTCATCTCGGGCACGCCAGGGGCCACCCGCAGCCCGTTGCGGTACACCGCCGCGCTGCTGAGCACGGCCGGTACGTCGGGCACCTTGGACAGGTCGCGGGCGTAGGTGTCGAGTTCGGCTGTGCTGCCCCGGAATTCGGGTAGCACGATGGTCGCGCTCGAGGCCAGGTCGGCATCGAATTCGGTACGCAGGATGTCGCCCACTTCGCGACTGGCGACATCGGTGGGCAGCGACCGGTCGTCGGGGTAGCCGAACTGGACACCCAGGAACGGCGAGCCGAGCAGCAGCAGGAACGCGGTGGTGGCCAGGGCGATCGGCAACGGACGCTTCATCACCGCGTTGACCAGGCGATACCAGAAGGTCTGGCGCGGTTCCTTTTCCGTCCTCGGGGCCAGCCGGAACAGCCGGCGCATCGGTGCGCGCAGGTCGCCCGAATCGATGCGGTGACCCACCAGAACGAGCAGGGCGGGCAGCACGATCACCGCGGCGGCCGCCGCGGCGGCGACCACGGCGATACCCGCGTAAGCGAACGACTTGAAGAAGTACTGCGGGAACACCAGCAGCGCCGACAGCGAGAGCGCGACGACCAGCGCCGAGTACACGACCGTACGACCGGCGGTTTGGATCGCACGGGTCACCGCCGCAGTCGGGGTAAGGCCCGCCGCCAGCTCTTCGCGATATCGACTGACGATGAACAGGCTGTAGTCGATCGCCAACGCCAGTCCGAGTGCCGTGGTCATGTTCAGCGCGAAGATCGACACATCGGCGAGCGCGGTCAGCACCCGAAGAATGCCCAGCGATGCCGCGATGGCGAACAGCCCGATCGCGACCGGCAGCGCGGCGGCCATGAGGCTGCCGAACACCAGCGCCAGCAGCAGGCCGGTGATCGGGATCGCGATCGCCTCGGCGATGATCAGGTCTTTGCTGATCTGGGTGTTGATATCGGCGAAGGAGGCGGCGAGCCCACCGGCCTTGACCGTCACCGGACCGCTCTCGACCTGTAGTTCTTCGCTCAGCTGGGCCGCCCGGACGGGCAGTTCGGCGTCGTCGCCCTCGATGCTGGCCAGGATGAGCGCGTGGGTGCGGTCCTTGCTGAGCATCGCCTGTTTGAGATCGGGGCGCGCGGTCCAGTACGACTGGACACCGCTGACGATCTCGGGATGTGCGCCGAGGACGGCGAGCGCGCGGTCGGCGGCGGCGCGCGCGGCGGCGGAGTCGGCCACGCCCTCGGCAGTGATCGTCAGGACGTAGTTGGGCTCGCTGCCGGGGAAGTGTTCGCTCAGGTATTGACTGGCCTGGACCGAATCGAGATCGGAGGTGACGAATCCGCCCGATTTCATGTGCGAGTGCACGGTGGCGCCGATCGCGCCGCACAACACCATCAGCACCAGCGCAACCGCGACCACCCATCGTGGTCGGGCAACGGCGGTGCGGGCGATTCTCGTCAACATCGTCGGGTGCCCTCTGCTCGGAAACGTTCGAACCGTCACCGTATCCCGCGTCGAATTATATCCGATACCGCCTCGGGGTGGAGGTCGGCCGAGTACCATCTCCGCCCCTGGGTGGACGCGGAGGACGGCCCACAACCGCTAGCGGTGTCTCAGGTATCGCGTGCCCGCAGGATTCGGCCGCCGACCGCGCCGAGGCCGATCCGCCTGCCCGCGGTGCCCGGCGCGGTGGCGGTGATCGTCACCTCGTCGCCGTCGGCCAGAAATGTGCGGGTCTGATCCTTCACTGTGATGGGTTGTGTTCCACCCCAGGACAATTCGATGAAAGATCCGCGCTGGGACGGCTCCGGCCCGGAGATGGTGCCGGAGGCGTAGAGGTCGCCGGGCCGGATCGAGGCGCCGTTCGCGGTGAGGTGGGCAAGCATCTGCGCGGGTGACCAGTACATGCGTGAGTAGGGCGGATGCGCGACGACCTCGCCGTTCCAGGCGACGGTCAGATCGATGTCGAGGCCGAAGTCGCCGGTACCGCGCAGGTAGGGGAGAGGTTCTGGGTGCTGTGCGGGTAGCGGCACCCGCGCCTGAGTCAGCGCGGCCAGCGGGGTGATCCAGGCCGAGAGTGACGTGGTGAACGACTTGCCGAGGAAGGGGCCGAGCGGCTGGTACTCCCAGGCCTGGATATCGCGGGCCGACCAGTCGTTGACCAGGGCGACGCCGAACACATGCTCGGTGAACTCGTCGACGGTGACCGGTGCGCCGAGCGTGGATCCGGAGCCGACGACGAAGCCCAGTTCGGCCTCGATGTCCAGCCGCTGCGACGGTCCGAAATCAGGTGTGCCCGCGGCGGTCCGGCGTTGTCCCCGCGGCCTGATGACCGGGGTGTCCGAGACGACGACGGTGCCCGCCCGGCCGTGGTACCCCACCGGCAGGTGCCGCCAATTCGGCAGCAGCGGTGCACTGTCCGGACGGAAGAGCCTGCCGAGGTTGGTGGCGTGGTCGATGCTGGCGTAGAAATCGACATAGTCGCCGATCCGTACCGGCAGTGCCATCCGCACAGCGGTCAAGGGATACACGGCATCGATCGGCAGCGCCGTGTCCGCGAGCGCGCGCAACCTCGCGCGGACCTCACGCCAGCGGCCGGAACCCTGTGCCAGGAACGCGTTCATCTCGGGGCGAGCGAACACCGGATCATCCAGCAGCACAGCCAGATCGAGCACCATATCGCCCAAGCGGCAACCGACCCGGAGGGTGCCGCCGGGGGGTGCGAATACGCCGTAGGGCATATTCTCCGGCCCGAACAGCGAGTCTTCGGGTACCTCGACGCGCAACACCTGCGCGCCCGTCATCGGCCGCCGTCCACGCCGCTGCGCTCACTCATGCGAGCCCCGGCCCGCGACCGGACCAGGTCCACGCGTACGCGGGGTCTTCGCAGGCCAGCGCCCCTTCGCCGAGTTGCAGCGGGCGGAACGTATCCACCATCACCGCCAGCTCGTCGAAGAACTCCGCCCCGATACTGCGTTCATAGGCACCGGGCTGTGGGCCGTGCGCGTAACCACCGGGATGCACCGACACCGAACCCTGGGCGATACCGGAACCCTTGCGCGCCTCATAGCTCCCGCCGCAATAGAACATGATCTCGTCGGAATCCACATTCGAGTGGTAGTACGGCACCGGAATCGACAGGGGGTGATAGTCGACCTTGCGCGGCACGAAATTGCAGATGACGAAATTGGTGGCCTCGAAGGCCTGATGCACCGGCGGCGGCTGATGAACGCGGCCGGTCAGTGGCTCGAAATCGGCGATGTTGAACGTGTACGGGTACAGGCAGCCGTCCCAGCCGACCACATCGAACGGATGCGTCGCGTAGGTCATCCTGGTGCCGATCACCTCGGTGCCCGCCCGATGCTTGACCAGCACCTCCACCTCGGTGTCCTCGACGAGCAGCAATTCGAGTGGCCCGTGCAGATCCCGCTCGCAATACGGCGAATTCTCCAGTAGCTGACCGAATCTGGAGAGATAGCGCTTGGGTGGGGTGATGTGGCTCGATGCCTCGATCACATACGCGCGCAACGGTTCCTCGCCCATCGGCAGCCAGCGGTGGGTCGTGGCGCGCGGCATGAGCACCTGATCGCCCTGGCGGACCGGCACGATCCCGAACACGCTCTCCACCACCGCCGCACCGGATTCCACGTACACCAGCTCGTCGCCGATGGCATTGCGGTACAGCGGGGACGCGCCCTTGGCGACCACGTACGAGATCCGCACATCGGCATTGGCCAGCAGCAACCTGCGCCCGGTCACCGGGTCGGTCGTCGTTGCCGTATCGCCGGGAAACAGCAGCGGCAGCCGCAGATGCCGGTGGTGCAGGGGATGATTCGGCGTCAATGTCTGGTCGGGCAGCTCCCAGACCGTAGCGTCGACGATCGCGGGCGGCAGCGCGCGGTGATACAGCAGCGAGGAGTCCCCGGAGAACCCCTCCTCGCCCATCAACTCTTCGTAGTAGAGGTTGCCGTGCGCATCCCGATGCTGCGTATGCCGCTTCGGCGGCACCGTTCCGACCCTGCGATAAAACGACATGAGGCGCGCCTCCCGCTACGTTGCAGGCTGAAACTTCCACCTCCAACGTAACCGAGAACGCGTGGCGGATCCGTCAGAATTCGGCGATCACCGGTGCGTGGTCGCTGGCGCCCTTGCCCTTGCGTTCCTCGCGATCCACCGAAGCGTCTTTGATCTGGTCGGCGAGGGCGGGGGAGGCGAGGATGAAGTCGATGCGCATGCCCTCTTTGCGGGGGAAACGCAGCTGGGTGTAGTCCCAATAGGTGTAGACGCCGGGGCCGGGGGCGAACGGGCGCATCACGTCGCGGAAGCCGATGTCGAGCATGGTCTGGAACGCCTCGCGTTCGGGCGCGGACGTGTGGGTCTTGCCGGCGAACAGCTCCGGCGCCCAGACATCGTCGTCGGTGGGGGCGATGTTCCAGTCGCCGACCAGCGCGATCTTCGCCTGCGGGTCGTCGGCCAGCCAGCCTGCCGCCTGCGCGCGCAGGGTCGAGAGCCAGTTCAGTTTGTAGGTGTAGTGCGGATCGGCGAGCGTGCGCCCGTTGGGGACGTAGAGGCTCCACACCCGCACCCCGCCGCAGGTCGCACCGATCGCGCGCGACTCCACCACCGGCGATTCGATCAGCGAATCGCCGGCGTTCTTGTCGAAGCCGGGCTGATCGGGGAACGCGAGCTCGACATCGGTGAGCCCGACCCGCGACACGATCGCGACACCGTTCCACTGATTGATCCCCACGTGCGCCACCTCGTACCCCGCGGCCTCGAACTGCTCGAACGGGAACTGATCGTCACGGCACTTGGTCTCCTGCAACGCCAGCACATCGATGTCGTGACGGTCCAGAAAAGCGATCGCTCGATCGACGCGGGAGCGGATCGAGTTGACGTTCCAGGTGGCGAGACGCACGGTTGTGACGGTCCTTTCGAGGCTAATGACTCTGCGGGGCGGCGTAGCGATAGGCGTGGTGCTCCATGAAGCCGAGTTCGCGGTAGAGGGCGAGGGCGCCGGAATTGCCCACCTCCACCTGGACGTAGGCGTGGCTCGCGCCCAGCTCGGCACCCCACCGGATCAGTTCGGCGCACAGCAGCGCGCCGAGTCCGTTGCGGCGGTGCGCGGTCGCCACGGCCACACAGGTGAGCCCGACCCAGCGCCGGCCGTCGGGGGCGGTGGTCACCGCGCCGCGGCCGATGGACAGGGGTTCGGGCAGGCCGAGGGACGCGAAACCGAGAGTGCCGTCCAGGACCGAGGTGAGCACGGCACGGTCCGGTTCGCGCACGGAGGGGTCGAGGGGAATCTCGCCGCGGTAGCGGTGCGTCCGCAACCAACCGTCCTCTGGCTCGTCGGTGATGCGCACCATCGACGGTCCCTGCGGCAGCACGAAATTCGCGATGTCGAGACCGAGGACCACGGTCTCGCTCCAGGTGTTCCAGGTCGGCGGGACGGGAGCGAGCCGGTCGGGCAGTTGCAGCAGCAGCGGCAACCCCCGACTCGTGTACCAGTCCGCGATCTTGCGCATGGTGTCGATCGACAACACCGCGGGCACACCCGACTCGCCCAGCGGCACCGCCGAATTCGCGCGCCCGGTGTAGCCGTTGCCCGCTCGTACCAGCCAGCCGTCGATCCACAGGTGCGCGCTGCCCGGCCAGGCCATGGCCGCCGCGGTCTCCAGCGACCGGATCTCCTTGGTCCGAATGGGCCTGGGCCCCAGCGCCTTCAACGCCACAACGCGATCGGCGGACACCGAGACCAGCTCACCCTCGGCGGTCCGCACCGACGGCGGCGTGAGCGACACCAGTTCGCCGATCACGTCGGTGAGTGGCTGGGGATAACCCGCGGGCAGCTGGTACCGCATCACCACCCGGCGGCCGAGGGGGATATCAGTCGTCATGACCGAACGGATCAGGAACCGTTCCCGGGATCCAGCTCAGACCCGGTGTGCCCCAGCCGTTTCGCTTGATCGCCTTCTTGGCGGCGCGGGCATTGCGGCCGATCAGCACGTCGACGTAGAGGAAACCGTCGAGGTGGCCGACCTCGTGCTGGAGCATGCGCGCGAAGAAGCCGGTGCCCTCGAGTTCCACGGGCTCGCCGTTCGCGTCGGTCCCGGTGACCTTCGCCCAGTCCGCGCGACCGGTCGGGAACTGCTCGCCGGGCACCGACAGGCAGCCTTCCTCGTCGTCATCGGGGTCGGGCATGGTCTCGGGGATCGCCGAGGTCTCCAGCACCGGGTTCACCACCACGCCCTTGCGGCGGAGGGGATTGCCGGTGGCGTCGAAGTCGGGGCAGTCGTAGACGAACAGGCGCTTGCCGACGCCGACCTGATTGGCCGCCAGGCCGACACCCTTGGACTCTTCGAGAGTGTCGTACATATCCGCGATGAGCTCGGCCAGCTCCGCGGGGGTCTCCGTCACCTTCGCGGTGGGGTTGTGGAGAACGGGGTCACCGACGATCACGATCGGGAGAATTGCCATGGTCGCCATTATCGCCGCTGGCGCGGGCGGACGATCGGCGGACCCCTGTGGGCCGCGCCACCCCTACTGGCCTTCAGTCAACACGCCGTGACATGGGTCGAAGGATCGGGGGAACCCGTGGTTGAATGACGACGGTATCTACCCATCTCGTGATACTCGGCGAGGGAGCAAGATGGACGGCGCAGCAGCTCGGCACATCGCGCAGGGCCACACTGCGGGCGAACAGGATTCGGCCGCCGACGAGAGCACCGGTCTGAGTCGTCGTGAACTCGACATCCTGGACTTCGAGCGCAAATGGTGGAAATACGCGGGCGCCAAGGAAGACGCGATCCGCGAGCTGTTCGCCATGTCGGCCACCCGGTACTACCAGGTCCTCAACGCTGTCGTCGACTCCGACGCGGCGCTGGCCGCCGACCCGATGCTGGTCAAACGGCTGCGCAGGCTGCGAGCGAGCAGGCAGAAATCGCGTGCGGCCCGCAAACTCGGTTTCCAGGTCTGACATGACGGCCACACACCCTTCGTTGCGACTAGGGTTGGGCGGGTGAGCAACCCGAACCCCACCCCCGGCGGCCCGCCGTTGCGCGCGCTGGCGATGGTGTTGATCGCGCTGGCCATTGTCTTCGCCGGTCTGGGTGCGATGTCGCTGTCGAACTCCGATGCCGTGGCATCGGATACCGAGCAGACCGAGACCACCACCTCCAGCGCGGTCGCGCAGGCGCCCGCCACCACGCCCGCGCCGAAGACCACCAGCGCGGCCGCCGCCCCGACCACCACCACGACCTCCGTCGCACCGACGACCACCACCACGGCACCCGCTACGGGCGGCACGGATCAGACGGTATCGGTGCGGGTGCTGAACAACAGCCTGGTCGCCGGCCTGGCCGCGCGCACCGCGAGCGAACTGACCACCGCGGGCTGGACCAACGTGAGCACCGGCAACTACAGCGGTGAGAACCTGACCACCACCACCGTGTATTACGGCGGCGGCGCGCGCGACAAGGCCGCGGCCACCGAGATCGCCGAGCAGGTCGGCGGGACGGTCGCGCCCAAGTCGGGGGACACCTCGCCGGGTGTCGTCGTCGTACTGACCGGTCGCTGAACCAGGCGCGGCACGCGGTGCCGTAGGCCGTGTCGCCGCTGTGGCATCATCTTGAGCGGTATAGCCCCAGTCCGATAAGGAGTCCCCTGATGGCCACGTCGACAACTCGTCGCCCGTCCTGGCGCATTGTGACCCCGGTGCTCGCGGTCGCCGCGTTCGGGCTCGCAGCCTGCACCAACAGCCAGGAGTCGAGTGACGTCAAGGGCACCACGCCGCCGGTGTGGACCAGCTCGGCGGCACCCGCGGGCGAAAGCGGCGGTCACGGTGGCGGTCACGCCGCACCGTCGGAGACCGCGGCTCCCGGCCACGGCGACGACCACGGTGGCGTGGCGGGCGGCCTGAAGACCTCGCTCAAGAACGGTGCGGGCGCCGAGGTCGGCACCGCGACCATCGTCCAGGAGGGCGGCCACCTGGTCGTCACCGTCGAGGCGCGCGGTCTGACGCCCGGCTTCCACGGCCTGCACTTCCACCAGAACGGCACCTGTGAGGGCGACTTCGCCTCGGCCGGTGGGCATCTGCAGGTCGGCGGTGCCACCGCGCACCCGGCCAGCGGTGACCTCACCTCGCTGCAGGTCGGCGCCGACGGCTCCGCGAAGCTGGTCACCCGGACCGACTCGGTCACCCTCGACAACGTCAAGGGCAAGGCGCTGATCATCCACGGCGGTGCCGACAACTTCGGCAACATCCCGCCGCGCTACACCCGCGAGGGTGGCACCGGGCCGGACGAAACCACGCTGACCACCGGTGATGCGGGCGCCCGGGTGGCGTGCGGCGTCGTCGGTTAGCGAGACACTCCCATGGCCGGGGCATTCGAGTCGGTTTCGTTTCGCGGTTCGCCCCGGCCGACCATCGGCATCGAATGGGAGATCGCGCTCGTCGACAAGGTGACGCGGGATCTGTCCAACACGGCTTCGGCGGTCTTCGACGCGGTCGGTGACCTGCGCGCCCACGACGGCACCCAGCAGGTCACCAAGGAACTGCTGCGCAACACGGTCGAATTGGTGACCGGCGTGCACGACACGGTCGGCGGCGCGGTCGAAGACCTGCACGGCACCATGAACGCGGTGCGGCGCGCGGCCGATCCGCTCGGTGTCGACCTGTTCTGCGCGGGCACCCACCCGTTCGCGGCGTGGTCGGCCCAACAGCTCACGCGCTCACCGCATTACGACGAACTGATCGAACGCACCCAGTGGTGGGGCCGCCAGATGCTCATCTGGGGCGTCCACGTGCATGTGGGAGTGTCGCACCGGGACAAGGTCTTTCCGATCCTGAACTCGCTGCTGCTGTCGTATCCGCATCTGCTCGCGCTGTCGGCGTCGTCGCCGATGTGGTCCGGCGACGACACCGGCTACGCCAGCAACCGGGCGCTGATGTTCCAGCAGTTGCCGACCGCCGGGCTGCCGTTCCAGTTCGAGAACTGGCGCCAGTTCGAAGGTTTCGTGCACGACCAGATGAAAACCGGTGTGTTCGAACAGCTCGGTGGGATGCACTGGGATATCCGGCCCGCGCCCAAGTGGGGCACCATCGAGGTGCGCGTGTGCGACGGGCTGTCCAGCCGCACCGAACTGGCCTCGGTGGCCGCGCTGATCCACTGCCTGATCGTCGACCTGGACCAGCGCCTCGAGAACGGCGAGCAACTGCCGACGCTGCCGCCATGGCATGTGCAGGAGAACAAATGGCGCGCCGCGCGCTACGGGCTCGACGCGATCGTGATCGTCGACGACGCCAGCAATGAGCGTTTGGTCACCGACGATCTGATGGATCTGCTCACCCGGCTGGAGCCGACCGCGAAGCGTCTCGGCTGCGCCGCCGAGCTGGCCGCGGTGGCCGACATTCCCCGTCACGGTGCCTCCTACCAGCGGCAACGCCGGGTCGCCGCGCAGACACAGGGCGACATGGTCGCGGTCGTCGACGCGCTGGTGCGCGAGCTCGATCAGTAGCGTTCAGCTGCGCGGGGAGACAGCGTTCACCCGCCGTTTACGATGGTCGGATGCTTGTCGAACATCCGCGCGCCGTTGCGGGGGGTGCCACCCTCGGTTCGCGTCTACGTGAACCACGCACACTCGCTGTCGCCGGGGTGGCCGCAGTGCTCGCGCTGCTGGTCGGATTGCAGATCGTCGCGTGGATCATGGGTTTCGACGGACCGCTGGCCAGCCTGGCTCGCGACTTCGTCGGTACGCCCAAGTCGATGTCGGTGCCGTGGGCGGGACTGGTGCTCGCGCTCGTCGGGATCTCCACGCGCCGCCGGGTGTTCGCGCTGGCCGCCGCGATCGGGATCGACGCGGTGTGGGTCGCGCTGCGACTCATCGACGGCAAGCCGTTCACCGTCGGCAACGGGCCGACGATCGTGCTGGCCGCGCTGGCTGTCGTCGCGGCAGTGCGATGGCGGGGTCGTGAACGCCGCGACGCGTTGACGGCGGTCGCGCTCGGTGCGCTGCTGGTGCTGGCCACCAAGGTCGGCGATGTGTGGCTGCACCTGACTTCGGCGGTGCGGCCCACCGTGCTCGACGAATACGTGCTGCTCGCCGATCACGCGCTCGGTGATCCGTCGTGGGTCGTCGGGCGTGTGCTGGATGTGCTCGGGCCCGAGGTGTACGCGGTGCTGCACTGGGTCTACATCGAATTGCCGGTGGCCGCGATCGCGGTGGCCGTGTGGCAGTTGCGCACCGTGGTCACGACCGGGCAGTGGCCGACCCACTACCTGGTGCGCACCTTCCTGGTGCTCGGTCTGGTCGGGCCGCTGTTCTACGTGCTGTTCCCGGTGGTCGGGCCGATGTTCGCGTTCGGCGCCGACGGGCACGGCTTCCAGGTGGGCAATTTCTGGCCCGCCGCGATGCCGCCGCTCGATTCGAACCCGGCCGCGCTCACCTTCGACGAGTTCACCCCGCGCAACTGCATGCCCTCCATGCACACCGCGTGGGCACTGTCGCTGTTCATCCACACCCGGCGCGATGTCGACGGGTCGCGAGCCCCGGTCTGGATGCGCTGGGGCGGGGCGTTCTGGCTGGCTGCCACGGTCACCGCCACACTGGGTTTCGGGTATCACTACGGCGTCGACCTCGTGGCGGGCGCGGTGCTGTGCCTGACCGTCGAGTCGGCGCTGCGCGCGCCCGAGCGGGGTTGGGGCGGCTTCCGGATCCGGCTGGTCGGCTTCGGGGCGGCGGTGTTCGCGGGGCTGCTGCTGTCCTACCGGTACCTGGCGGTGCCGATGGCGGAGTATCCGGTGGCGGCGGGCGCGATCGTCATCGGGTTGCTGGCCGCGGTCGCGATCGCCTTCCACAACACCTGGTTCGCCACCGCGCCCGCACCGGCCCTCGAGCGAATCGCGACGCCCGCCACCTAGAACAACCCGTCGCGGTGGCGCTGTTCGCGGTAGGCGGTGCGGCCGATGAGATGGGCGATGACCGGCGCGGTGATGATCGTGAACAGGCCGGTGAGCACGAGCATCCAGACATTGACGTCGTCGCGGATGTCGATGCCGGTGCCGACGAGAACCAGCATGAGGCCGACCACCTGTGGTTTGGTGGCCGCGTGCATCCGAGTGAGGGTGTCGGGGAAGCGGACGATGCCGATCGAAGCCGTGAACGCGAGTGCGCAGCCGGTGAGGATCAGCACCGCCGACACCCATTCCCAGACGCTCATCGGTCGTCCCTGACCCGGAATCGGGTGACCGCGGCCGAGCCGAGGAAACCGACCAGCGCGAGCGCCACGATCGCCGGGATCACCGTGGTGTCGCCGCTGTAGGCGGCCCACACCGCGAGCCCGGACGCGGCGATGGCCATCAGTGAATCGATGCCGACGACGCGATCGAGGGTGCTCGGCCCCGCGAGGACGCGGTAGCTGGTGATCACCGCGGCGGCCGTGAGCAGGACGGCGGCGATGACGGCGACGACAGTCATGGTTGCACCTCCGGTGGTGTTTCGACGCGGCGGCGTTCGCTCGGTCGTTCGAAGGCATTGATCATCAGGTGTTCCAGGCGCCGGGTGGTGCGGTAGAACTTCACCACCGCCTCGTCGCTGCCCACATCGAGCACGTGGACATAGACCACGCAGCGCGCGCGGTCGAGTTCGAGGACCATGGTGCCGGGGATCAGGTTGAGCAGATCGGTGCACATCACCAGCACCAGATCGGACTGGATGCCCAGATGCACGCGCAGCACGCCGGAGACCGGCGGGCCGCTGGGCCGAATCGCGAACCAGGCCACCTGCAAGCTCGATTCGAGCGCGTAATAGGTACCGACAGCGATCAATTCGAGAAACGACAGCGGATGGAAACGCCCGGACACCGGGACCAACGGGAGGGGCAGGGCGAAGACCACGATCAGTGCGACAACGGCCCCGGCGAGGGTGTTGGCCAGGCTCAGATCGCCCCACAGCGCGACCCAGACGGCAGTGAGCCAGATCAGCACGGCGACGCGAAGGATATTGTCGCGATTCACGAATCGGCTCATCGCAGCACCGGGCCGAGGACCGAGTCGATGTAGACCGACGGGTCGTTCAGGTCGCCGGCGGCGCGCTCGGCGATGCCGAGGACCGGCCCGGCGAACACCGTGAGCGCGAGGCCCGCAGAGACGAGCCCGATGGTGGCCAGCACCATCAGGACCGGCATCCGGCCGGGATCGGTGCGATCCTCGTAGTACACATCGGTCGAATCCTCCACCAGTGTCGGTAGATTCGCTGCGGTGAGATGACCTTCCGGTGCCTCTTCGCGTGGTCGCCAGAACGCTTTGCTCCAGACCCGCGCCACCGCGTACAGCGTGAGCAGGCTCGTGATCACCGAACCCGCGACCAGCACCCACGCCAGGACGCTGCCCTCGGCGGCACCGGCTTCCAAGAGTGTGACCTTGCCGATGAATCCCGAGAAGGGCGGGATACCACCGAGATTCAGGGCAGGGACAAGGAACAGCACACCCAGCAGTGGACTGGCGGTGGCCAGTCCGCCGATCCGGCGCAACGACACCGAACCGGCCTGGCGTTCGATCAGTCCGACAGCGAGGAACAGCGCGGTCTGCACCAGGATGTGGTGGGCCACGTAGAACACCGCGCCGGTGAGGCCGGCGGTGGTGGCGAGACCGATACCGAACACCATGTAACCGATATGGCTGACCAGTGTGAACGAGAGTAGTCGCCGGATATCGGTCTGCGCGATGGCGCCGAGGATGCCGACGATCATCGTCGCCAGTCCGCACACCAGCAGGATGTTGTCGAACGCGCCGTCGGGAAACCAGAGCGTGTGCGTGCGGATGATCGCGTACACACCGACTTTGGTGAGCAGACCCGCGAACACCGCGGTGACCGGCGCGGGTGCGGTGGGGTAGGAGTCGGGCAGCCAGCTCGACAGCGGGAACACCGCCGCCTTGATCCCGAACGCGACCAGCAGCACCGCGTAGCAGGCGGTGCGCACGCCACTGGGCGTCGCTTCCAGGCGCACGGCCAGTTGCGCGAGATTCAGGGTGCCCGTCGCCGCGTAGGTGAGGCCGATGCCGATCAGGAAGATCAGCGACGACACCATCGACACCATCACATAGGCGATGCCGGTGCGGATCCGTTCCTCGGTGGCGCCCACGGTGAGCAGCACGAACGAGGCGACGAGCAGAACCTCGAACCCGACGAACAGGTTGAACAGGTCACCGGCCAGGAACGCGGTCGACACGCCCGCGGTCAGGACCAGATAGGTGGGCCGGTAGATCGAGGTCGGCTGGTGTTCGCCACCATCGGAGATGTTCTGTCCCGCACCGTAGATCGACACCACGAGCAGCACGAAGGCCGAGACCAGCAGCATCGCGGCGCTGAGCCGATCCACCACCAGCGTGATGCCGATCGGGGTCGGCCAGCCACCCACCTGCACCGCGGTGGTGCCGTCGCGGTCGGCGAGATACAGCAGCAGGGCGCTGATCAGCAGCACCACCGACAGTGCCGTCAGCGTGATCATCGCCTGGAGCCGTGGGCGGCGGCCGAACACCAGCGTCGCCGCGGCGGCGAGCAGCGGAACCAGTACGGGTAGTGGGGCGATGGCGGGCAACAGTTCCGGGGACAGGGTCACTGTTCGGGATCCTCCCGTTCGCGGCGGGCGGCGACCTGGGCGTCCTCGGGGTCGTTGGTCACGTCTTCGGTGGTGGTCAGCATGTAGGAGCGATAGGCCAGCGCGAGCACGAAAGCCGCCAGGCCCATGGTGATCACGATCGCGGTGAGCACCATCGCCTGCGCGAGGGGATCGGCCATGCCGTCGGGGGAGGTGTCGGCGCTGCCGAGGATCGGTGGCTTCCCGTCCGGGCCGCCCATCGTGAGGATCAGCAGGTTCACCGCGTTGCCGAGCAGGATCATCCCCAGCAGCATCTTCGACACCACCCGCTCGAGCAGCAGGTAGACACCGCACGCGGTGAGCACGCCGATGGTGATCAGGAGAACGAGGTCGGCACTCATCGGATTTCCTTGTCCAGGCGGGCGCCGAGGCTGCGCAGGACGTCCAGCACCAGCCCGACGATCACCAGGTAGACGCCGAGGTCGAAGAACATGGCGGTGACCAGTTTGAGGTGACCGAGCAGCGGCAGCGTCACCTCGATGATCGCCGAGGACAGCGGCGGTGCGCCGAGCAGCAACGACGCGGTCGCGGTGCCCGCCGCGAGGGTGAGGCCGGCGCCGAGCAGGTGCCCGGCGTCGACCGGGAGCGCTTCGCCCAGTTCGTATCGGCCACCCGCCAGGTAGCGCAGGGTCAGGGCCAATCCGGCGACCAGGCCACCCGCGAAGCCGCCGCCGGGCGCGTTGTGGCCGGCGAAGAAGAAGTACACCGACAGCACCATGATGGTGGGGAAGACCAGGCGGGTGGTGATCTGCAGGACCATCGAGCGATCGCGGCGATCGAGGAGGCGGGCGGCGGGCAGCCAGCTCACCGCGTCGGGATCGTAGTTCGGGGAATCGGCGGCGCGGGGTGCGCTGCCGAAGCGGCGGCTGCGGAAGACCAGCGACGCGACGCCGGTCGCGGCGACGACGAGCACCGAGATCTCGCCGAGGGTGTCCCAGGCGCGGATGTCGACCAGCAAGACGTTGACCGCGTTCTTGCCGCCGCCGATCCGATAGGCGGCGTCGGGGATGGCGTCCCAGATCGGGTTACCGTGCTTGGCGGCGATGGCGAACGCGGCGAGTACGGGGACGGTGATGCCGACGCCGACGGCCAGCAGTGCCCGGCGGAACTTGAACGCCGTGCCCTGGCTTTCGGCGATCTCCGCCGGGAAGGCGCGCAACACGAGCACGAAGACGACCAAAGTCAGTGTCTCGACCAGGAATTGGGTCAGTGCGAGATCGGGGGCGCCGTGCAGCGCGAAGATCACGCCGCAGCCGTAGCCCGTCACCCCGACGACGAGCACGCTGGCCAACCTGTTGCGCAAGACGGTGGCGGCCAGCGCCATCGCGATCATGATCGCGCCGATCGCCGCCTGCAACGGTGAATCCCACAGTCGCAGTTGCACTCCGGTCCGCGTGCCGATCGCGAGCATGACCGTCGGCAACACGATGAGCGTGCCGAGGATGGTGGCCTGGCTGGCGGGCAGTGAACCGGACTGCACAGTTCCGGTGATACGCAACGACAGTCGGTCCATCGCGCGCAGGGCCGCGTCGTAGTTGCGATCGGCGTTGCCGAGACGCGGGTGCGCGGGTTCGCCGATCCGGCCGCGGATCAGGAACAGGGCGATACCGGCCGCGACGATGACCACCGTCAGCGCGAGCGGTCCGGTGAAGCTGTGCCAGAGGGCGAGATGGGTGTCGAGCACGCCCGGCAGCGACTCGGCGTAGGGGCTCAACCATCGATCGACCGCCTGGGTGTCGAGACCGCCCGCCAGCCCGGCCACGGCGAGCACCGCGGGTGGACCGAGCAGCAATGGGCCGGGCGCGTGCCAGGTGACCGCGCGTTCGGGATTCGCGGTGACTCCGAAAGCGCCCCAGACGAATCGGATGCTGTAGGCCACGGTGAACGCCGACCCGACGGTGACCCCGGCCAGCAGGGCGAACCGCACCGGCGGACTCAGTATCTCGGCCGACCACAGCGCGCCGAGCGCCGACTCCTTGCCGACGAAACCGAGCAGCGGCGGCAGCCCGGCCATGCTGAGCGTGGCGAGTACCGCGATCGCGCACAGCACCGGCGCGCGCCGGCCGAGCCCGGACAGTCTGCGCAGATCCCTGGTCCCCGCGCCGTGATCGATGATGCCGACCACCATGAACAGGCACGCCTTGAACAGTCCGTGCGCCACCAGGAGAGCGAGCCCGGCCAGCGCCGCGTCGGGCGTGCCGATGCCCATCATCATGATCATCAGCCCCAGCTGGCTGACGGTGCCGAACGCCAGTACCAGCTTGAGATCGTGTACCTGGATCGCCCGCCACCCGGCCAGCAGCATGGTGACGATGCCGAGCGGCAGCAGCATCAGATGCCAGGGCGGGGTCTGCGCGAGCGCGGGCGCCAGCCGGGCCACCAGGTAGATACCGGCTTTCACCATCGCGGCGGCGTGTAGGTACGCGCTCACCGGTGTCGGCGCCGCCATCGCGCCGGGCAACCAGAAGTGCAGCGGCACGATCGCCGATTTGCTGATCGCCCCGATCAGCACCAAACCGATCGCGACCGGCACCGCGCTCCCGGCCGGGACCGAGCTCGCCGCGAGCAGGTCCGAGAGCAGGAAACTGTCGTAGCGCAGCCCGAGGACGACGATGCCGACCAGCATCGCCAGCCCGCCCGCGCCGGTCACCAGCAGCGCCTGGATCGCGGCCCTTCGACTGACCGCGCGTTCGGCGTAGTGGCCGACGAGCAGGAACGACAGCACCGTCGTGATTTCCCAGAACACGTACAGCAGCAGCATGTTATCGCTGGTGACGAGCCCGAACATGGCACCGGCGAACCCGGTGAGCTCGGCCGCGAACACCCCGAGCCTGGCCTCGTCACGCTCGAAGTACCGCCCGCAGTACGCCAGGATCAGCGCGCCGACGCCGAGCACCAGCGTGCACATCACCGCGGACAGGGCATCGAAGCGCAGATCGATGTCCATCGAGATCTGCGGTGCCCATTGCACATGCGTGCGCACGGTGGTTCCCCAGTGCGCGATCACCCAGCCGAGGCTGCCCAGCGGTACCAGGGCGAGCAGGTAGAAAGCGTTGCGGCCGAGCACTCGTACACACAGCGGGGCCAGGAGGGCGGCCAGTGCGTGAACGAGCAGTACGGCTAGCAACTCCCCCTCCGTCGGGTAGGTAGCGGTCGAGTAGCGCGTCCCGATCCTACGGGCGCGGACGGGATGTTCGGCGGCACCGAGGTTGTCGCGTCGGCCATGTCGCGAGCGGTTCGGCTATGGCTGCGCCGCCCGTGGCTGCGCGGGTGGCCGGATCTGATACAGCACCGCGAGTCCGGCCGCGGCGCCGACGGTGATGGCCAGTGCCACCTGCCCCGGCACTCGATCGGCGACGGCGGTGCTGCCCGTCGGCCAGTGCCGCTGCCCGGTAGGAATCGACCACAGGATCGACGGCAGGTACAGCGCACCGAGCGCCAGCATCGCGCTCGGCAGGTAACTGACCCGGATCGAGCCGATCGCGAAACCGGTGACACAGGTCAGCAGCACCACCCCGGCCGTCCACACGAATGCCCACGGAAGACGCTCGGCCACAATGGCGAAACCGCAGATCACGGCGACGCCGAGTAACACGCCCCACGGTGTCGCCCACCGCAGGCCCGCCAGGATGGCGACCACACCGACCACCAGGACGAGGACGAGATGCCAGCCGAGGCGGGGTGCGTCACTGAGTGAATCGGCCGCGGCGGCGACGCTCACGGCGATCAGCACACCGGTGCCGTCGCGGCCCGGCAGGAGCGCGGCGGCCACGAACGCCGCCACGAGGGTGACGATCACGGCGAGCGCGACCTGCCAGGAGTTTCCGCGGCGGCCGTCGAACTCGCGGCCCAGCCACTCGGTGGCGATCAGCAGCGACAGCGACAGCACGGTGGTGGCGATGATCGGGGCGATCGGCAGATCCGCCGCCATCCGTGGCACCGCGGGCAGCATGATGCCGTGCCGATGGCGCGCGGTGTTCACCGCCAGCAGCACGACGGCGGAGCCGATCAGCCAGAACGGGGTGTGCACGGCCTTGTCCGCCGTCGCCGCGGCGTTCGAGGTGAACACCGCCACGACTTCGCCGTAGACGAACACGACCAGGACCCCGAGCCCGAAACCGACCGCGGACCAGCGCATCCGCCACGCGCAGATGCACAGCGCCCCGAACAGCACACCGCCGCACAGCGAGTCGATGTAGTTCTGGGTGGTGAGTACGTCGGCGGAGGTCATCGCCTCGCCGATGAAGTAGTTGATCGCCAGCGCCGCCGCCCCGCCCGTCGCGGTGAGCCAGATCAGCCCCGGCCGGGTGATCGGCCTGGCCAGCACGGCGACGACGACAGCGACGATGAGACCGAGTGCGGCCGCGCGGGGAACGCTGTTGATCAGACTGGTGACGCGGTACGGCGAATCGATCGACGAATCGTCACCGAAGCTGAACGGCAGGAACAGCGACATCCCCGCGGCCGCGGCGCCGGCGAACGCCGTGACCACGTCCAGACCATCACCGATCTTGGGCACCGTGCCGACGTTACCGGCGACACACGCCCGCACCGGGGATGTCGCGGCCGGATCAGGGTGGCGAGTTCGGCCTCAAACCCTGCTCTCGGCATAGCGACGCAGCGATTCGACCTGCGCGGGGTCGAGGGACGGCCGCACGCTCGCGCGGGCGGTGGCCACGTCCTCGGCCGTGACGTCGGCGGCGGCCATATCGCGGCGCAGTGCCGAGAGCGCGGCCTCGCGCAGCAGGGCGGCGCAGTCGGCGGCCGAGTAGCCGTCGAGATCCTCTGCCAGCGCGGCCAGGTCGACATCCCGGGCCAGCGGTACCGAGCGTCCCGCCGTGCGCAGGATCTCGAGCCGGGCCGGGCCGTCCGGTGGCGGGACGAAGACGAGGCGGTCGAGCCGACCCGGCCGCAGCAGTGCGGGGTCGATCAGTTCGGGGCGGTTGGTCGCGCCGACCACCACCACATCACGCAGGGGTTCGACGCCGTCGAGTTCGGTGAGCAGCGCGGCGACCACCCGGTCCGACACCCCGGAGTCGCTGCTCTGGCCGCGTCGGGGGGCGAGCGCGTCCACCTCGTCGAGGAAGATCAGCGAGGGTGCCGAGTCGCGGGCCCGCTGGAACAACTCGCGCACCGCGCGTTCGGAGGAGCCGACCCACTTGTCCATCAGCTCAGCGCCTTTCACCGCGTGCACGCTGAGCTGGCCGGTCCCTGCCAGCGCCCGCACCAGGAACGTCTTGCCGCAGCCGGGTGGTCCGTAGAGCAGGACCCCGCGCGGCGGTTCGATGCCGAGGCGGGCGAAGGAGTCGGGGTGGCGCAGCGGCCACAGCACCGATTCGGTGAGTGCCTGTTTGGTTTCGATCATGTCGCCGACGTCGTCGAGGTCGAGCGAGCCGATCGCCAATTCCTCTGTGCCCGAACGGGACAGCGGGCGAATCACGTCGAGCGCGCCGATCAGATCGTCTTGGACGAGTTCGGGTTCGGTGTGCTCCCGGCTGGCCCGGCCTGCCGCGCGCACGGCCGCTTCCCGGCACAACGCGGTCAGGTCGGCCACCACGAAACCCGGTGTGCGTGCGGCGATCACGTCGAGGTCCAGTTTTCCCGCCGGCACCTTGCGCAGCAGCTGTTCCAGCAGTGCCCGCCGGATCGCCGCGGTGGGCAGCGGCAACGCCAGTTCGCGATCGCACAGATCCGGAGCGCGCAGACGCGAATCCACCTGTGTCGGATGGGCGGTGGTGGCCAGCAGGGCAACGCACGGTGCGCGCACCGCGGCCCGCAGCTGGTCGAGAACGAGGGTGGCGACGGGCTCGGCCTCGGCGGGCAGCAGCGCGTCGATATCGGTGATCAGCAGCACGCCGCCCTGTCCGGTGGCGACATCGGCCACCGCCTCGGCGACCTCACGCAGCCGGGTGCCGCTCTCGGTCGCGCCGACGCTCGGGCCGTCGAGCTCGACGATACGACGCGGTGCGACAACAGCTTTGGCGAAGGTGGCCTTGCCGACTCCGGCGGGTCCGGTGATGAGTACACCGAGATGGGCCGGTGCGCCGAGCGTCTTCAGCAACTCCGGCTCATCGAGAGCCAGGCTCAGCCATTCGGCCAGCTTGGCCGCCTGGCTCTGCACGCCCGCCAGATCCTCGATCTGGACCGGCGTGCTCCCCGAACTCACCTTCACCGCGCCGGATCCCGGCTGATCCGGCTCCGAAAACCACTGCTGACCCGGCGTGCTCGAAGGCTGGCGTACGTCGCCGTCACGTTCCACCGTGTGCTGGATCGCTGCCGCACCCGCACCCCAGCCGACGGCCGAATTCGGTTGCACGCTCACCGGTCCCGGCATGGGCTCGATCGCCGTCACGGTGAGCAGTTCGGTGGTCCAGGCGATCCCGAAGGCACGCGAGAGCGCCTGGGTGGCCGCCGAGGAACTGATATCGGGTCCGAGATCGCGCGGCAGCAGCGACACCGTGTCACCGACGGTCACCACCTTGCCGAGCAGCGCCTGCCGCAGGGTGGCCGCCGGGATGCTGGCCACAGCGTGCGCCGAGCCGCTCAGCGAGATCTGTCTGGCGCCGAAGACTGTCACCGGGGCGACCGTCACCGCCGCGTTCTCCCGCAGTCCCACATTCGACAGCGTCACGTCATCGAGCAGCGCCACCCCCGGCGGACTGTCCGCGGGCGCCTTCGCCACCACCGCCGCGGTCCGGCGCGCGCCGATCAGCGCGATGCCGTCCCATTCGCGCAGGCCGAGCGCAGTGAGCGTCTCGGGGTGCAGGCGCACCACCCCGCGACGAGCGTCGGCTGCGGAGGGATTGAGCCGGGCGGTGAGCGAAAGTTCAGCCACCGCCCCATTCTGCCCTTCTCGCCGCGATCAGGAATCGATAGGCCGACGGCAAGGTCAGACGGCCATTCTGGCTGACATGACGAACTATCGCCGCCAGTCGGTACGCTGCACCGGACGCGCCGGAGGTGCCGGCGCCGCGATCTACCGGGGAAAGCAGCAGATGAACCGAATCTCCCTCGCCGTTCTGGCCGCCGGGGCACTGACCCTGACCTTGGTCGGGTGCGGGTCCGACGACTCCGCTGATGCGAGCGGGCTGCGCAAGGGCACGCCGAGCTCCAGCGCGTCCGCCACCGCCACCAAGGCGCCCACGTCGAGCGCGGCGCCGAGCTCGGCCGCGGCGGGCACCGACATCACTTGCACACAGTTCAAGACGCTCGACCCGGACGGCGAGAAGAAGGCCATCGATCAGATCCTCGCGGCACACCCCGGCGGTCCGTTCGAGGGCAGCCCCAACGTGGCGCTCAGCACTGTGAAGCTGGTCTGCCTCGTCCCGGCCAATGCCGACAAGCCGGTTGCCGACGCCGCCGGGATGAAGCCCTAGCCATCGCTCAGCCCAGCAGCGATTGCCAGTTCGCGGGGACCCGCGCGGCCGGTCCGGGGACCGACTGATCGGTGGGATGGCTGGTCGGCGCGGCGAGCTCGGGACCATCGCTGTACATCTCGCCGCTGGCGAAGTTGTAGAACCAGTCCTCGCCCGGTTCGTAGCTCTGCATGAACGGGTGCGCGGTGGCCTCGAAATGCTTCGTCGCGTGCTTGCTGGGAGAGCTGTCGCAGCAGCCGACATGCCCGCACTCGGCACAGCGGCGCAGATGCACCCACCAGCCGCCGCTCGCGTCGCATTCGACGCACCCGGCGCCGCTGGGCGGCACGCTCGGATCGATCCCCGCGTCAGCCATCTAGACCTCCTGTAGTAGGTGTGCTGACATCCTCCGCCGCCGGGTGCAACGGCAGGCGGACGATGAAGCGCGTGTTGCCGGGTTCCGATTCCACCCGGATGTCACCGTTGTGCTTGTTCGCCACGATCCGGAACGAGATGTCGAGACCGAGACCGGTACCGTCGCCGACCGGTTTGGTGGTGAAGAACGGCTCGAAGATCCGCCCCCGCGCCTCGGGGGGAATGCCCGGCCCGGTGTCCCCGATTTCGATCGCGGCGCAGTCGTTCTCCTTGAAGGTGCGGATCGTCAGGGTGCCCTCGCCGCCCATCGCGTAGACGGCGTTGTCGATCAGGTTGGTCCACACCTGGTTGAGTTCGGCGGCGAAGCAGGGGATCGGCGGCAGCGCGCGGTCGTAGTCCTTCACCACGCGGATGCCGTCACCGAGTTTGCGGTTGAGCATCACCAGGGTGGAATCGAGCAGTTCGTGCAGGTCGACGACCTGATAGGGCGCGCGATCCATCTGCGAATACTGTTTGGCCGCCCCGACGAGAGTGGAGATGCGGGTGGTCGAGTCGAAGATCTCGTTCATCAGCAACTCGGTCTCGATGGTGTAGTTCAGCCAGCGCACGGCGCCCTCGAACACCGGCGCCTGGCAGGCTTCCAAGGTCGCGTGCACACCCTCCAGCCAGTCGGTGTCCAGGCCCGCCTGCACGAAGGTGGGCGCCAGATTCCAGCCGTCGGCGATGCCGCGCTCTTCGAACCAGTCGGCCAGCGCGTCCTCCCGATCGGCCGCTTCCAGTGGGCTGAGGTCGGGTGCCTTGGCGACCTGGTCGGCGGCCTGCTCCTGCATCTCGACGAGCTTGACCAGCGCGTCGGCCGGGAACTTGCCCTCGGCCATCATCTTCAGCTTGTGCCGCATCCCGGCGACGCGTTCGCGCAGGCCGGAGGTGGCGCGCACCGCGGCGGCGGCGGGATTGTTGAGTTCGTGGGTGAGCCCGGCCGACAGCGATCCCAGGGCGAGCAGCCGTTCGCGTTCGGCGATCCGCTGGTTCGACTTCTGCCCGCCGAAGAACGCGCCCTCGAGCAGGTGCACGGCCATCGGGAACCACTCGTGCATGATCCGGGAGAAATCGGCCGCGTCCATGACCAGGAACCGGGAGCGGCGCAGCACGTACATCGAGCCGTTGTAGTCCTGGTTCGCCCGATCGCCCAGGTAGGCCATCCAGGCGCCCGCGTACACCCCGCGATGGTCGGTGCGGTTGATCTCGATCTCCACCCCGCCGGACAGTTTGGTGAGCCGGACCTCGCCGTCGATCAGCACGTAGAAGCAGGTGGCGGGTTCGCCCTCGCGAAACACCGGGCCCGGTTCGACGTACTCGATGCGCCCGATGGCGCACAGTTCGGCGAGCTGGGAGTCGTCGAGCTTCTCGAACAGGAACAGGGTGCGCAGTTCTTCCGGATCGCAGATCATGGAGTCCTCACTCACGCTGTCTCAATGGGCATGATCGGGCGGCCTGCGTGGTTACGCTCCGCTACCGCCTCCGGCCGCTGACCTCTCATGCCAGATACCGGTGGACGAGCATGACCGCCATCGCGCCCTCGCCGACCGCCGAGGCGACCCGCTTGGCGGATTCGGCGTGCACATCGCCCGCCACGAACACGCCGGGGACGCTGGTCTCGAGGTGTTGCGGCGGGCGCGGCAGTTCCCAGCCGGGTGGTCGCGCGCCGTCGACCATCAGGTCGGGCCCGGCCAGCACGTATCCGGCGGCGTCTCGGGTGACGACGCCGTCGAGCCAGCCGGTCTGCGGCGCGGCGCCGATGAACAGGAACAGCCGTTGCGCGTCGACCTTGTCTTCGGTGCCGGTGCTGTTGTCGCGCAGAACGATGCGTTCCAGGTGTGTGTCACCGTCGACGCCGACGACCTCGGTCTCGGTGTGTACGACGATGTTGGGGATGGCCGCGATCTGCCGGACGAGATAGTGCGACATCGACTTGTCCAGCGAGTCGCCCCGGACAACCAGGTGCACGCGACGCGCGTTGCGGGACAGGAACACCGCGGCCTGTCCGGCCGAGTTGGCCCCGCCGACGATGTAGACCTCCTGTTCGGCGCACTCGGCCGCCTCGGTCATCGCCGAACCGTAATACACACCGCGCCCGGTGAATTCGTCCACACCCGGTGCCGGATGGCGTCGATAGTCCACGCCCGTAGCGATCAGAACCGTATGCGCGCACAGCTTTCCACCATCGGCGAATCGCACGGTGCGCGCCGACCCGTTGATCTCGAGCGCGACCACATCGCGAGTGGTGATGATCTCCGCACCGAATTTCGCCGCTTGTCGCCGCGCCCGATCCGCCAGCTGTGACCCCGAGACCCCGTCGGGAAATCCGAGATAGTTCTCGATCCGTGAGCTCTGCCCCGCCTGTCCGCCGGTGGCCGTGCGCTCGACCAGCACGGTGCGCAAGCCCTCCGACGCACCGTAGACCGCCGCGCCGAGTCCGGCGGGTCCGCCGCCGACCACGATCAGGTCGTAGAAGTCCCCGCTGGGTTCGACGGTGAGCCCGACGTTTTCGGCGAGCTCGCTGTCGGTCGGCTGGATCAGGGCGGTGCCCGCGGCCGTGATCACCACCGGACAGGTCAGCGGATCGGCACCCGCCGCCTCCAGCAACCGGGTGCCCTCCGGCTCGTCGACCGGATACCACCGATACGGCAACTGATTGCGCGCCAAGAACTCTCGCACCTGCGAAGACCGCGGCGACCAGCGATCGCCGACGACCTTGGTCTCGTACACCGGCCGCTGCTCGGCGCTGCGCCACACCTCGAGCAACCCGTCGATCACCGGGTAGAGCTTCTCCTCCGGCGGGTCCCACGGCTTGAGCAGATAGTGGTCGAGATCGATGACATTGATCGCGTCGATCGCGGCGTCGGTGTCGGCATAGGCGGTGAGCAGCACCCGGCGTGCGTAGGGGTGCAGGTCCATCGCCTGTTCGAGGAATTCGATGCCGTCCATGCCGGGCATCCGGTAGTCGGCGATCAGCACCGCCACGGGCTGCCCGCGCAGTTTCATCTCGCGCAGCGCCTCGAGTGCCTGCGGTCCCGATTCGGCCCGCAGAATCCGGTAGTCGGCGCCGTAGCGGCGGCGCAGGTCCCGCACCACGGCGCGCGATACGCCGGGATCGTCGTCAACGCTCAGAATGGCCGGTTTGGTTACCGAGGGAGTGCTCACCCGATCGAGTATCCCCCTGCTGTGAGGTAGCCGTCAGAGCTGGTGGTGGAGGACGAGGTCTAGTTCGGTGGGGGTGAGCAATCGTTCGAGGCGTTCCTCGCGTTTGAGACGGGTGCCGCGGGGCACGAACGCGCTGGGGAGCGCGAAGGCGTCGTCCGGTCCGATGCTCGGCAGGAGCGGGACCTCGTTGATGTGCCTGCGTGGCAGGAGTGAGCGCAGTTTCACGGCCGATCACCTCGGGTTGACGACGGGAACGCTGGAGGCTGAGCTTCGTCGATCAGCAAACGTCGGTAGCGAAAAGTTTGCCAGCATGTCCGAGTTGGTGCAAGCGGGACAAGGTGGACACGGCGAGCCAACCGGTCGGTGGCCTGCTTCGGCGCAGGCCACCCCGGTTTTGTGAGAATTTGCTGATCGGTTATTTCCAGGCGGGCATGGTGACAACCTGTGCCGCATAGGACAGCCCGGCGCCGAAGGCGATCAGCAGCGCGGTGTCGCCCGGCTTCGATTCGCCCTTGCGCAACAGCGCCTCCATCGCGAGGGGGACCGATGCTGCCGAGGTGTTGCCGGAATCCTCGATGTCGTTGGCGAGGGCGCAGTGCTCCGGTAGCTCGAGCACCCTGGCCATGATCTCGATGATCCGGCCGTTGGCCTGGTGCGGGATCATCGCGTCGAGGTCGCCGGTGGTCAGGCCCGCGCGGTCGATCGCGTCGCGGCACACCTTCTCCAGCGAGTGCGCGGCCCAGCGGAACACCGCGGTGCCCTCCATCGTGAGATAGGGGCGCACCGCGTCGGTGCCCTTCTCCTCGATCTCGTCGAAGAACTCCACCCAGTCCTTGGTCTGGCGGATGGCGTGGTGCTGAGTGCCGTCCGAACCCCACACGGTCGGGCCGATGCCCTGTTCGGTGGACGGGCCGACGACCACCGCGCCCGCGCCGTCGGCGAACAGGAAGGCCGTCGCGCGGTCGGTGAAGTCGACGGTGGGGGTGAGTTTTTCGACGCCGAGCACCAGCACGTGATTCGAGGTGCCCGCCCGGACCAGGTCCGATGCCATGCCCACCGCGTGACAGAACCCGGCGCAGCCCGCCGAGATGTCGAAGGCGGCCGCGCCGGTCATGCCCAGCTCGGTGGCGATGCGTGGGCCGATGGCCGGGGTGAGCATCAGATGGGTCGACGTCGCCACGATGACGCAGTCGATCTGGTCGACCTGCACCCCGGCGGCGGCGATCGCGTCGCGCGCGGCGGCGACGCTCATGGACTGGATGGTTTCCTCGTCCGAGGCGAAGCGCCTGGTATGGATGCCGGACCGGGTGCGGATCCACTCGTCGCTGGAGTCGATCGGCCCCGCTACCTCGTCGTTGGTGACCACCCGAGCCGGGCGGTAGACGCCCAATCCGAGGATGGCGGTGTGCTCAGTACCCGTCGTCTGGGCGATTCGAGCCATTGTGCGTCTCCTATGTACCTGTCAACCTGCGGCAGTACCGCTGGGTGTACCCGAAGCATCGAAATCTGTCCCTCATCGCCCGTGACCCGTACGTGGACACCATGTGAACGCTCAGACATGAGGCTTCCTCATATTAGCGTCTCATGATCAGAGTGTCGATTGTCACAGTGGAGCCGGGGGTATCTTGGGGATAAGGCGATTGCTCGCCGACCCTTCGAGGGATCGAGGACAGCATGCTCGGACTCGGCATCATCAGTTGGATCATCATCGGCGGTCTGGCCGGTTGGATCGCGAGCAAGTTCATGAAGACCGACGCGCAGCAGGGCATCCTGCTCAATATCGTGGTCGGGATCATCGGCGGGCTACTCGGCGGCTTCGTGCTGAGTCTGTTCGGCGTCGATGTGGAAGGCGCGGGCTGGATCTTCAGCTTCATCACCTGTCTGGTGGGCGCCTGCGTGTTGTTGTACCTGGTGAAGCTGTTCACCGGGCGTAAATCGGTCCACTGACCACAGGTGCTTGCCCCGGGCTTCCCGTAAGGTGTGATCGCTTGTAGTCATCACACGAAAGAGGGAGCCCGTGGCACGCCGCCCCACCCCGCCCGGCACGCCCGATACCACCGGCGTCGGACATGTCGTCGACTTGGTGCGGGCCGCTGTACCCCCACTACATCCCGCCGGACTGCCGTTCGTGGCGGTGCCGTTGGCAGTGGCGGTCATCGGCGGACGTAATAAATGGGTGCGGAGGGCCGGTCTGGCCTCGGCCGCCGCCTGCGCCGCTTTCTTCCGCCACCCGCATCGCGTGCCGCCGAACCGGGCGGGCATCGTGGTCGCGCCCGCCGACGGTGAAGTGGCGCTGGTCGACACCGCGGTGCCGCCCGTCGAACTCGGACTCGGCGATCAGCCGTTGCCGCGCGTCAGCATCTTCCTGTCGGTGCTCGATGTGCACGTGCAGCGCGTTCCGGTGTCCGGAACCGTGCGCGAGGTGCTGCATCAGCCGGGCAAGTTCCTCTCGGCCGATCTGCCGGAGGCCTCCGACGCCAACGAGCGCAACAGCATGGTCATCGACACCGCCGACGGTAAGCAGGTCGTCGTGGTGCAGATCGCCGGACTGCTGGCCCGTCGCATCGTCTGCGACGCCCGCGTCGGTGACCTGCTCACCATCGGTGACACCTACGGCCTGATCCGGTTCGGGTCTCGCGTCGACACGTACTTCCCGATCGGCACCGAACTGCTGGTGGCCCCCGGGCAGCGCACGATCGGGGCCGAAACAGTCCTGGCTGTGCTGGGATGATCGAACAGGCTCGCACAGCACCTCGCAAACGACCCCGCTCGGTGCGATTGCTGCCGAGCGTCGTCACCATTCTCGCGCTGTGCGCCGGCCTGTCGGCAGTGAAGTTCGGGCTCGACGGTGAGCTCGGGATCGCGCTGGCGATGGTCGGTGCCGCCGCCGTGCTCGACACGCTCGACGGGCGGCTCGCGCGCATGCTCGACGCCACCAGCAAGATGGGCGCCGAACTCGATTCGCTCTCGGACGCGATCTCGTTCGGCGTCGCGCCCGCGCTGGTCATCTACGTGACCCTGCTCGACGGCAACAGCGCGGGCTGGATCGTCGCGCTGTTGTTCGCGGTGAGCCTGGTCTTGCGCCTTGCCCGCTTCAACACCCTGCTCGACGACGATTCCCGGCCCAACTGGGCGCGTGAGTACTTCGTCGGTGTCCCCGCGCCCGCCGGAGCGCTGATCGCGCTGGTGCCGATCGCGCTGAAGGTGCAGTTCGGCGACGGCTGGTGGGACGGTTTCGCCTTCGTCGCCGCCTGGACGGTCTTCGCCGCGCTGCTGTGCGTGAGCACCATCCCGACCCTGGCGATGAAGTCGGTGTCGGTCGCTCCGCAGGCCGCGGCCGGGCTGCTGGTGCTCACCGCGCTGGCCGCCGCGCTGCTGGTCACGTACCCGATCGTGCTGCTGCTGATCTTGGTCGCGCTCTACCTCGCGCACATCCCGTTCGCCTGGCGGTCGGCCCGCTGGGTGGCCGCGCGGCCGGAGACCTGGCAGCACAAGCCGGCTGAGCGGCGGGCCCAACGGCGGGCGCAGCGACGGATGCCCGCGATCCGCCGACCGGCGATCCGCGGCTCGGCGCGCCTGCGCCTGCGTCGCCCGCGCAACGACGACTGACCAGGCATCCGACCCTCGCGACTGGACGTTTCGACATGGAGCAATCAACGCCACCTCCGCCACCCGAGGACCCCGCGGCGCCGGCCAGCGATATCACTGAGTTTCTGGAGCATCGGCCGCGGCTGTTCTCGCTTGCGTACCGGATGTTCGGTGCGGCGAGTGAGGCCGAGGACGTCGTGCAGGAGGTATACCTGCGGTGGGCGCTGGCCGACCACGCCGAGATCGCCAATACCGAAGCGTGGTTGACGACCGTCACCGTGAATCTGTGTCGTACTCAGCTCGTTTCGGCTCGCGCCCGGCGCGAGACCTATGTCGGGCAGTGGCTTCCGGAGCCGGTACCGACCGGCGGCGGCGCGCTCGGTCCGCTGGGCACCGTCGAGGAACGCGAATCGGTGTCCCTGGCGGTGCTCACCGCGATGGAACGGCTCAGCCCGATCGAACGCGCCGTGTTCGTGCTGCGCGAGGCGTTCGGCTACTCCCATGCCGAGATCGCGGAGATGCTCGACCTCACCGTGGCCAACACCCAGCAGATATTCCATCGGGCCGGTCAGCGGGTGCGCACCGGTAAGCAGCGCTTCGTGGTGTCGGCCGAGCACGCGCGCACGATGATCGAGAAGTTTCTGCAAGCGGCCTCGACCGGCGATGTGGCCGGTCTGCGCGAACTGCTCGCCGACGACGTGGTGTCGGTCGCCGATGGCGGCGGCCGGGTGGTCGCGGCCAAGATCCCGGTGGTCGGTGGCGATGTGGTCGCGCGCTACCTGTCCAACCTGCGGCGTTTCCTCAGCCCCAAGTCGCGGTTCGAATTCACCGAGATCAACGGCGACGTGGGCCTGATCCTGATCCAGGACGAGATTCCGGCCGGTGTACTCGTGTTCGACTTCGACGAAGCGGGCTCGATCGCGGCGGTCCGCACGGTCGTGAACCCGATCAAACTGGGCGCCATAACCATGTGATCCAGATCACTTCGAGAACCTGTCAGGAACTCGGGGGCTGATCGGTCTGGTGTGTGTAGGCATTTCGAGAGAAGGAGCCACACCATGACCGGTCAGCATCGGATCGTCGTCCTCGGCGCCGGGTACGCGGGACTCACCGCGGCCCGTGCCCTCGCGAAGAAGACTCGCGACTCCCAGATCACCGTCGTGGACGGCCGCGCCGAATTCGTGCAGCGGGTGCGTCTGCACCAGGCCGCCGCCGGTCAGCCGGTCAAGCGGCTCGACCTGCGGAAGTCGCTGGGACGCAAGGGCATCGAATTCCTCCAGGCGCGGGTCACCGACCTGGACCCGGATCGCAAGATCGTCGCCCTGGACGGCGAGTGGACGTTGCACTACGACACCCTCGTCTACGCGCTCGGCAGCCAGGCCGACCGCGACGCCGTGCCCGGAGCGGCCGAGCACGCGAAGTTCGTCGCCACCGCCGAGGACCTGACGGAACTGTCGGGTCAGATCGTCATCGTCGGCTCGGGCCCGACCGGCATCGAACTGGCCACCGAACTCGCTGAGTCGCAGCCGGATTCGCGGATCAGCCTGCTCGGTACCGAGGACCCGGGCGCTTGGCTCTCGCCGCGCGCGCACCAGTTGATCCGGGACGCGCTCACGCGGGCCGGCGTCGAAATCCGTTCCGGCGTCAAGGTTGTCGAGGTGCTCTCCGATGCGGTTCGCCTCGCCGACGGCACCCTGGTGCCCGCCGATACCACCGTTTGGACCACCGGTTTCACCGTCCCCGATCTGGCTCGTCGCGCGGGTCTGGAGGTCGCCGACGACGGCCGTATCCGCACCGACGACACGCTGCGCTCGGTGTCGCACCCCGACATCTACGCCGTCGGCGACGCCGCGCTGATGGTCGGCGTGGACGGCCGCCCGCTGCGGATGGCTTGCGCGACAGCGATTCCCGCCGGCCAGTACGTGGTCGGGGCCATCACGGCGCGGGCGCGTGGCCGCGAACCCGAGCCGATGAAGGGCCGCTACGTCGCGCAGTGCATCAGCCTGGGCCGCCGTGACGCGGTGTTCCAGGTGGTCAAGGCCGATGACACCCCGACGAGCACGGTGCTCACGGGCCGTGTCGGGGCGCTGATCAAGGAACTGATCGTGCGCGGCACGGCCTTCACGGTCGGCCTGCGATAGTCCGACCGGAGTGGCGTAATCGCCCTCTTCGCGGCCGTTGGGTCAGATCTGACCGGGGGCCGCGAAGTGGGGCGATCGCGCCGGGGTCGTCCGGTGCGGTCAGGTGGCGGTGTCTCGTCTGCGGCGCGGCCACCGGCGTCGAGCGTGTCGGGTCAGCGGCCCTGCCCAGGGCGCGATCGCGATCACGAGGAGCACGCTGAGCCATGGCAGCCGCCACCACCAGCGCACATCTCGTGCGAGCGCCGTCGTCGGCTCGGTCAGCAGACGTGCCGTAGACGACCACACCACGAACGCGTCCCCGATGGGCATCAGGCCGAAGGCGTACCGCTTGGAGCCGGGCAGGCCGACCGGCAGTCCGAGCAGCTCACCTGCGGAGCCGATCGCGGCCGCCAAGTCGCTGTCGCCGTTCACGCGGGCGGCGCCCTGGGCGACAACAGTGGCGGAAAGGCTGACTCCGGCGACCAACGGTCCCGAATCGACGTCACCGCTCCCGTCGACACCCTTCGGATATTCGCGAATGGCGGGCCCGAAACCGCCTGGATAGGTCAGGTATCGGTCTCGGTACCGCGCGTAGTGGCTCTTCGCGAATGCTGGGTCGATCTCGGGCAGGAATCGAAGTATCACTGTCTGTGAGGTTGCCCGGGCGCCGGTCAGCATCGATCCGTCGGTCGGTGAAACCTGATGCGGCAGTAGGCCGGTCGCGGGGTCGAGGCGGGTCTCGGCCTGCGCGAGCCAGCGATCTATCACTGCCGTGTACTGCGCCCCGAACAGCTTGTCGTGCAGGCGAAGGGAAGCCACCGCGACGGTCGAATCGACCGGCCACGCCTGACCTCGATAGGCCTGGAGAAACGGTGTGCCGGCCGCGGAGAACGCCTGTGCGATCTCGGCGCTGTGCGTGGAGAACTGGTGCACCGCAGTGGTATCGGAGCGATCGAGCGACAGGATCGCGCCCCGCAGCCAGTTGGTCCACCCGGCCCAGAACACTCCGTACGCGGGCTGCAACCCGGGGCTGAAAACCGCACGGCCCTCGTCGGATTCGGTTCTGGCCAGCGCCCAGCGTGCTTCGCGGAGCGCGTTGTCACGCAGTCCTGGATCGGTGTGCGCGGCCTGTACCCAGGCGAGGCCGTAGAGCACGTTCGAGAAGACGTACCCCTCCGGAAACAGTTGCTGCGCAGCGGTATCCGAGCCGTCGTCGAGCGCGTCACGCACGAAGGCCAGCTGGCGCGCGGTCGACCCGGGCTGCCCGTCCAGGCCCGGTTGCGGCCACAGCAGTCGCCCGGCTCCGATCAGGCACGCCGCCGTCACGATGATCCCCACCACGCGCGGCGCCCAGCGCCGAATTCTCCCCATGGCGACACTCTGCCAGGAATTTGCCGTCAACCAATCGTTGACGATCCGACATCGTCAACCTATGGTTGACGCATGAGCACTCCGAACTTTCGCCTCGACGACCTCATCGACGGCATCAAGAAGGCCCGCCCCGACAACGTCCTCGACCAACTCTCCGACGCGGTGGTCGCCGCCAATCACCTCGGCGAGACCGCCGACCACCTGATCGGCCACTTCGTCGACCAGGCTCGCCGTTCCGGCGCCTCCTGGACCGATATCGGCGCCAGCATGGGCGTCAGCAAGCAGGCCGTGCAGAAACGCTTCGTGCCCAAGGGTCCGAGCGACGCGGCCGCCATGGATCCGCAGGCGGGCTTCGCCAAGTTCACCGACCGGGCCCGGCAGGTGGTCGTCGGCTCGCAGGAGGCGGCCCGCGCCTCGGGGAGCAGTCAGATCGCGCTCGGGCATCTGATCCTCGGCCTGATCGGCCAGCCGGAAGGTCTGGCCGCCAAGGAGATCATCGCCAGGGGTGTCGCACTCGACGCCGTGCGCGCTGCCGCGGCCGCCTCGCTGCCCGCCGCCGACGGTGACGTGCCCGCGCTCATCCCCTTCGACGGCGACACGAAGAAGGTCCTCGAGCTCACCTTTCGCGAGGCGCTGCGGCTCGGTCACAACTACATCGGCACCGAGCACATCCTGCTGGCTCTGCTGGAACAGGAGAACGGCGCGGGCGTACTCAGCGGTCTGGGCCTTGGCAAGGCCGTCGTAGAGGCCGAGCTCGTCGAGCTGCTGAATCAGTTCCTGGCTTCGGTGCAGGACGAGACCTGAGAACGCGGGGGCGCGCCCGGTGTGTCCTGCGCGCTGGGCGCGACCTTGCACTCTCACCACCTGAGTGCTAAAAATGGCTTGGCACTCGTGACTGTTGAGTGCCAGGTCGGGACGGTGAGATCGGGTTCCATCGACACCCTCGGTCGTCCGTCGCGGGCACCTCCTGGCCAGCGTACTTTGGGGCGATCCAACCTGTGGTCGTCTCGTGTGTCAGCCATAGACATGTGGAGGATCTCAACGCAATGGCCAAGACAATTGCGTACGACGAAGAGGCCCGTCGCGGTCTCGAGCGGGGTCTGAACGCCCTCGCCGACGCTGTCAAGGTGACGCTGGGCCCGAAGGGTCGCAACGTCGTACTCGAGAAGAAGTGGGGCGCCCCCACGATCACCAACGATGGTGTGTCCATCGCCAAGGAGATCGACCTCGAGGACCCGTACGAGAAGATCGGCGCCGAGCTGGTCAAGGAAGTCGCCAAGAAGACGGACGACGTCGCCGGCGACGGTACGACCACCGCCACCGTGCTCGCCCAGGCGCTCGTGCGTGAAGGTCTGCGCAACGTCGCGGCCGGCGCGAACCCGCTCGGCCTGAAGCGTGGCATCGAGAAGGCCGTCGAGGCCGTCACCGCCAAGCTGCTCGACACCGCCAAGGAGATCGACACCAAGGAGCAGATCGCTGCTACCGCTGGTATCTCCGCGGGCGACCCGGCCATCGGCCAGCTCATCGCCGAGGCGATGGACAAGGTCGGCAAGGAAGGTGTCATCACCGTCGAGGAGAGCAACACCTTCGGGCTCCAGCTGGAGCTCACCGAGGGCATGCGCTTCGACAAGGGCTACATCTCCGGTTACTTCGTGACCGACCCCGAGCGTCAGGAAGCGGTCCTCGAGGATCCGTACATCCTGCTCGTCTCGTCCAAGATCTCGACGGTCAAGGACCTGCTGCCGCTGCTGGAGAAGGTCATCCAGGCCGGTAAGCCGCTGCTGATCATCGCCGAGGACGTCGAGGGCGAAGCCCTGTCGACCCTGGTCGTGAACAAGATCCGTGGCACCTTCAAGTCTGTCGCCGTCAAGGCGCCGGGCTTCGGTGACCGTCGCAAGGCCCAGCTGGCCGATATCGCCATCCTCACCGGTGGCGAGGTCATCAGCGAAGAGGTCGGCCTCTCCCTGGAGACCGCAGGCATCGAGCTGCTCGGCACTGCGCGCAAGGTCGTCATCACCAAGGACGAGACCACCATCGTCGAGGGTGCGGGCGACGCGGAGGCCATCAAGGGCCGCGTGGCGCAGATCCGCGCCGAGATCGAGTCCTCGGATTCGGACTACGACCGTGAGAAGCTGCAGGAGCGTCTGGCCAAGCTGGCCGGCGGTGTCGCGGTGATCAAGGCCGGTGCCGCCACCGAGGTCGAGCTCAAGGAGCGCAAGCACCGCATCGAAGATGCCGTGCGCAACGCCAAGGCCGCCGTCGAAGAGGGCATCGTTGCCGGTGGTGGCGTCGCGCTGCTGCAGGCCGCCCCCGCGCTCGATGGCTTCAGTGGTCTGACCGCTGACGAGGCGACCGGTGTCAACATCGTGCGCGTCGCGCTGTCGGCTCCGCTCAAGCAGATCGCCTTCAACGCGGGCCTCGAGCCCGGCGTCGTGGCCGAGAAGGTCTCCAACCTCCCCGAGGGCGAAGGCCTGAACGCCGACACCGGTGTCTACGAGAACCTGCTGGCCGCCGGCGTTGCCGACCCGGTCAAGGTCACCCGCTCGGCCCTGCAGAACGCGGCCTCCATCGCCGCGCTCTTCCTCACCACCGAGGCAGTAGTCGCCGACAAGCCGGAGAAGTCCGCCCCCGCGGGCGACCCCACCGGCGGCATGGGCGGCATGGACTTCTGATCTCCTGATCAGCTGGCCCAACGCAAATCACGTAGACCGGTCCACCACTCGGTGGGCCGGTCTTCGGCATGAAATAGGGGAGTGAACGTGGCGATCGTCCACACGGTCCGCAAGTACTGGTTGTTCTGTGTACTGATGGGGATAATTTGCGGCTGGGCGATCCTGTCGGGTCTGCTCGACCTGGTCGACGGCACGGTCACATGTCACGACTGGAGCCCCCTCGTCCTGGATTTCACCAGCTACGACATGGCCCCAGACGACAACTCGTGTGCGATGTCGAAGTCCGGCGCCAACTACGCGGACGTGAAGATGATCAACAATGTCCTGGACTCGGTGCGGGTCATCGTCGGTGCGGCGATGTTGTGGATAGGTTGTTCGAGCCTGAACGACCTGGCGAAGAAGGATCTCGCACCGCCGTCGGACGGGTAGTCGGATGAGTCACGTCTCGTGGTCGAATGCGATGACCAGTTGTGGGCGGATGGGGAGCGGGCCAGGGCTGGTGTTGTGGAGCGCTGCTACCAGCGCGCTCAGCTCGGCGGGGAGAAGATCGAGCGTAAGAACGCCTTCGTCGAGGGCGGCGCCCCCTGAATCGGAGTCGGAGGGGGAGAAGGTGATCGAGCGTCCGTCGCCGGAGATCGTCAGTGTTCTGCCGTGGGGGAGGCGATTGACGAGGGCATCGGCGATTGCGGGGCAGGCATCGACATGGTCACCAGCTTCGAACCAGTTGCCCGAGGAGTAGACGTAGCGAGCCAAATTCTGAAGGAAGCCGACCGGCCACACCGGCGCCTCGTGTTCTTCGGGCCGACGGGTGAGGCGGAACGTGAATTCGAAGCCCCAACCGGACTCGTCGGGATTCTGGGATTCCTTCTCGTCCAGCTCGGTCATTCCGAAACTTATGTAGTGCAGCCGTGAGGCCGGATAGATCATCCACGCGCCGATCTCAATGAAAGTGATCGGTATGCAGCTGATCGAGCAGGCGGGTTCGTGCGAGCTCAGCCGACCGGTGTGAGGCGGAGGCGTTCGGCGAGTTCGTTGAAGATGTAGAAGTTGGGGATGGTGCTGACGGGGGCCAGCGACATCCACACGCCGGAGAGTTTGATGCGGATGTGGCCGCTGCGGGCGTCGATGAGCTGGATGTCTTCCCAGGACAGGGCTTCGCTGCGGAAGGTGAGGGCGTCGAGGGAGAGGGAGAGGTCGCCGAAGGGGACGGTTTCGCCGTTGTCGATGGCGGCCACCGCGGCGGGGAGTTGGGTTGCGGTGACGGCGGATTGGATGGCGCGGGCCCATTCACGGGCGCGGGCGAAACCCTCTTCGTCGATGGTCGCTTCGACACCGCCGGGGCCCGACAGCTCCAGCAGGTAGGTGACGGGGGTGGTGTCGTGGAACGGGATCGCGTGCTGACGCACTTCGGTGCTGTCCCACCGGAATCCGGCCACGCGCTGACCCGAGCGGTAGACGGTGACGCCCTGGTCGAACAGGTCGATGCGGGCGGCGCGGTTCTGCCGGTTGATCACCCCGCGGCGCAGTGCGAGCAGGACGGGCGCGCCGGCGATCACGAGCAGTGCCACACCGCCCTGCCAGCCGCCGACGGCCGCGACGATGATGCCGATGGTGGCGATACAACCCGCGACGATGCCACAGCCGCGCACGAAGGTGTCGTCGGCGGGGGTGGCGAGAAAGGTGTCACGGTGCGCGCCGAGCTGCTGATACTCCGCCATCAGGTGTATCAGTTGGGTCAACGGCACCGCGTGCCGAGCATCGGCTACGTCCTCCGGCCTGTTCGGAGTGATCACTCGTCCCTCCAAGAGGCGTTTTCATCCGCGGCGAAGCGTATGCGAACCGGCGGAATATTGCCACCGGTACGGAGATGAAATTCTGGCCGCGACCGGGCGGAATGGCTCAGCCGATGGCGAAAGCGACGAAGAATCCTGCCGCGGTTGCCATTCCGACCCACCAGCCGCCTTCGCGATAGGCCTCGGGGACGAGCGAGTCGGCCAGTACCGCGATCGTGGCGCCGCCCGCGAACGCTTGGACCGCGCTGATCGCGGTCGTCGAAACCGAGTCGGCGTAAGCGTTTCCCAGCACGGTCACCGCGACGAGCACCGCGGCGGTCACCGCCCAGAGCGCGAAGGTCCGGCCCGCCTCGAACCCGTGCTGCTCGCGCATGAGTACCGCCCCGCTGACCGCTTCGGGCACATTGCCCGCCGCGATCGCGACCACCAACACCAATCCGCCTCCGCCACTGAGGGATACACCCAGTGCGAGGTTCTCCGGCACGCCGTCGAGCACCGTCCCGAGCAGCAACGCCCAGCCGATAGCGGCGGGCCCCAGTTTGTTCTCGATGAGATGGTTGGCGACCACGTACACCCCCGCGCCGGCGAACAGCGCGCTGCCGGCGAGCAGCGCGCCGTCGCGGTGGAAGGCGGGCGCGAAGAGCTCCTCCGATATCGCCGCGATCATCGTGCCCGCGCCGAACGCCATCATCGCGGCGAGCACGGCTTTCGGCAGCGTCCACCGCAGCCCCACCGCCACCCCGATCAGCAGCGGGACCGCGGTACCGAGGCCGTACAGCAGGGCGGTAGACATGCCGAGAGCCTATTCGGCTGTGCGCGACTAGGGTGGTTGACGTGTTGGTTGTGGACGAAGGCGAACCCACGGCACCGGCGATCGTGTTCCTGCACGGCATCCCCGGCTCGGTCGACTGGTTCGCCGCGGTCGCCGAGCGGATGGTCGCGACCTTCCGGGTGATCCGCGTGGACATGCACGACTTGGGCGCCGACGGCGACTTCAGCGCCGCGGCCCGCACCGCTCCGCTCGTCGCCCTCATGAACGACCTCGACCTCACCGACGTGACGGTGGTCGGCCACTCGTTCGGCGCCGAGATCGCGCTGGAACTCGCCGCCGCGTCGCGTCGGGTGGCTCGCGTCGTGGTCGTCGGCCAGGCTCCGGACTACCGGGCCGCGAGCATCCCGACCGCCGCGAGATGGGTGGTTCGTCCGTGGTCGGTGCGCTTGGCGCAACGGTGGACACCCGGACCGGTGATCCGCCTGGCGAACCGTTCGGTCTTCGCGCCCCGATTCCGTTACGACTCGGCGCCCGGCCTGGCCGAAGCGCTGGTCCGCGATTTCCGTACTGCCCTTCCCGGCGGCCTCGCCTACGCGGTGGGCGGCCGTGCCGCCGACTTCGCGGCCGCCCCGCTCGACATCCGCGCGCAAGCCCTCGACCAGCCCGTCCTCGCCGTCCACGGTCGTCACGACAACCTCTACGACAGCACCGAGACCCTCGCCCGCTTCGCCGCGGCGGGCGCCGACACCCACCTCGTCGAGCACGCGGGCCATTCGCCCCAGGTCGAGCAACCGGACGAGTTCGTCTCCGTGCTGGGCGAATTCATCAGATCCCACTGACGGCGGAGACCACGAACGTCCCCGGTGTGCCCTGCGCCCCCAGCGGTCCGCCCTTGTCGAACTGTGAGGAGACGATCAGCGCCTGCTCGCCCGAATGCACCATCGTGGTAGGAACATTCAGCGCGGGATCGTGGAATTCGCCGGTGCGGGTGGCGGTGGCGCCGTTGTCGCCGAGGGCCCAGCGGCTGATGGTGTTGTCGAGGTTGTGAACGATCCACAGGGTGTCCCCGCGCAGGTCCAAGCCGTCGCCGTGGCGCGCATCGCCACCGGTCAGCGCCACCTTGCGAATCGTTTCCGGGCCGCCGGTGAGGTCGATGCGGTACAGCTCGGCCGCTGACATGGCGACGACGATCAGATACGTCCCGGCCGGGTCGGCGACAATTCCGTTGAGCTCGAACACCTTCGGCTCACGCGGTCCGAGGGTGGCGGTCAGGTCGTAGGCCACGGTCAATTCGCCACGGCCGGAGCCGACGACCGCTCGGTAGACGACATTGCGCCCGCTGTCGGTCAGGTAGGCGGACCCGTCCGCCCCGAAATCCAGATCGTTGACGAAACGTGGTGCGTCACCGGGTACTGCGAACTTCGCGAGCAGTGCGCGTGACCCGGTGTCGTACACACTCACGCCCACACCGGAATCGATCACCCACAGCCGACCGCTCCGATCGACCTTCACGCCGTTCGCTGTCTTCCTGCCGTCGGCGCCCGCGGGCAGGAACACCTCCGCGCGCGCGGCGTCGGCCGTCGCCCGGTAGACGGCTCCGTCCGCGAACGACCCGACATAGGTGTCACCGTTGCGCGCGTCCAAGCCGATGCCCTCGGGATATACGGCGCTGCCCGGCAGTTCGTAGGCCGTGCTCAGCGTGGGTGTGGCAGGCGAGGTCCCGCACGCGGTCAGGGCCAGGCATGCGGTGGCGACGGCAATGGTTCGCAACATGATGAAGCCTCTCAGTGATGTAATGCTGAACATCAAGCGATAGGCAGTAATGTAAATTAGAGTCGTTATGATCGTCAAGAGAGTTACGAAGTGATGGGCGGATATCATGCACCCATGACGTCCATGCCCGCCGCCGAGAGGCTCGGCTCGTACATCAAGCGCGCCGAGCAAGCCCTGATCGCGACCAAGACTGCCGCGCTGAAACCGGCCGGGCTGACCGTCGCGCAGTACAGCGCGCTGTTGCACCTCGCGGAGAACCCCGGCATCTCGGCGGCCGCCCTGGCCCGGCTGGCCGGCGTCACCCCGCCGACGATGAACACCGTGCTGACCAACCTCCAGGAGCGCGGCCTGGTGGATCGGACCCCGCACGAGTGGCACAAGAACGTGCTGGAGACTCGCCTGACCGAGGCGGGACGGTCGGTGATGGCCGATGCCGACACCCGCGCGATCGCGGTGGAGCGCACACTGGCCGATCGATTCACCGCGGCGGAACTGGCGGCGGTGCAGGAACTGCTCACGCGCAGCGCGCAGGCACTCGACGAGATCCGCGACAACCTGCCGTGACGAAAAAGAGCCCGCCGGAAAGTTCCGGCGGGCTCGGGCGTAGCTCGGCGTCAGCGCTCGGCGGCGACTTTCACCTTGCTCAGCGTCTCATACATCCCCGAGACCAGGTCGGCCTCGAACTTCTCCTCGCCGCCCATGGCGACCTTGATCGTGCCCCGCAGCCAGCCCGGCAGGCCCTTGGCGTCGACGGTGCGCGTCTCGACGACGCGGGTGCCGGTGGCGGTCGGCTCGAGCTCGTAGGCCCAGACCGTGCGGTTCTCGTTCATCCGGAACGCCAGCGCCTTGTTCGGCTCGAAGCGCACGATCCGCGAGGTGGTCGGGTAGACCTTCCAGCCCACCTTGTTGACGTTGACGGTGAAGGCGCCGTCGCGAACGCCGCCGAGCGCGACCATCTTCAGGGTTGTCGGACTGAGCTCGGACATGCGGCGCAGATCGGCGAGTACCGACCAGACCTTCTCCGGCGGTGCGGCGATGTCGATGCTGGCTTCGAGAGTGTTCGGCAACAGTGCCTCCGGGTATGCGTGACGGGCTGTCACGCTCAGCATAGGCACCCCCATGGGGACCGGCCCCCGCCCGTAGGTGAATTCTTGCAGGCTGATCGCAACCCGGGCGCGGCGGCTGAGGCAGCGCAGAACCAACCGCGGCGCGCGGAACGCGGAGGCGAACCCCGCACGGCGGGACCCGTGCTCGAATTCCGCACCACGATCACCGCAGGGGTGGACAAGGCCGTCGGACTCCCGGCGATCACCGGGCTCCACCGGTCCCACGGCGGGCCGGTGACCGGAGGGCCGGCGCGGTGGGCGAGCCTGAAAGCAGGGATTGTCCAGGTCGCCGCGCCGCGGGCGGTGTCCTGCGCCTCGGTCGGGTCGCCGAGCATCGGCAGCGCCACGTAGAGCTGTCCGGCGACGAGAATCCCTACGGCACAGATTGTCGCGGCTGTTCTGCCTGTCGGCGCTCACCCCCGGTCCGTCGTTTCAGTAGTCGCCGACGGGCTCGAGCCCGTCGCTCAGCGGAGTGGTCATGGGAACAGGAGTACCCCGCCCAGCGCTCGGCGGCAATGATTTGTCGCACCCTGCGCTGATCCGATTGCGCCGTATTCGACTGTCCGGCAGTCACATCGGTTGTCACCGGATCCGTCTGCTCGTGGGTATCGGCGATCAGCGGATGTGAGTACCGCGCTTCGGTACACTCACGTTTCACATCGCGGTTGCCCCAGCGCGTCGATGACGTGTCGGCGATGCCGATATTCACGATCCCGTGCTGTCGACGGCTTCGTTCTCATGAGTGAATCGGCTCATGTAGGGCCCGCGCGCGCCCCGAGTTCCTTGGTCTTGTGTCCCATGGCAAAAAATTCTAGAAAATTCCTTTAAAACACTCCCACTTCACATTGTCACTGGGTATCGTCCGAGACGGCAAATGGCCAGTGACAACGAAGTCACAAAACATCGACTTGGAGTGACACATGCTTTACAACATCACTGACGACAGCAGCGACGGCAACATCCTGACCCTGCTGCTCGGCCTGCTCACCAGCTCGCTGAGCACCGGTTCGGTGCAGGGCTCGGGCAACTGAGCCGTCTGTAGCCATCTTTCGGCTAACGCGCGGTTGGCCGATTGGGCAGCCGAAGGGCCTGATCCATGACGAGGGGATCAGGCCCTTCGGTATTGTCAGCGACAATGTCACAGGATGCGAATACGGGACGAATGTATGCCGGGCAACCCGTAGAGGACCGGCAACGCCAGCGGCGTGCGCGTTTTCTGGAGTCAGGCCTGACGGTCTTCGCGCGCGACGGGTATGCCAACAGTTCGGTCGGTGCGATCTGTAAGGACGCGGGACTATCGTCTCGGCAGTTCTACGAGGAGTTCACCGGTCGCGAATCTCTGCTGCTGGAGCTGTACGAGCAGATCGACCGACATTCGCGCGAGGCGGTGGCCACCGCGCTCGAGGACAAGTCCGAGGCGACCGTACTCGAGCAGATCGATGCGGCCGTGCGGGCCTACGTCGAGTCGATCGGCAACGATCCCCGCAAGGCGCGGGTCGCGTTGGTCGAGGTGGTCGGAGCAGGCCCCAAGGTCGAGAAGTTCCGCCTGGAACTGCGCCGCGTGTGGGGTTCGCTGCTGGCCAGCGCCGCCGAGGACGCGGCCATGCACGGCGAAATCCCGCCCGGCGACTACGAACTGCGCGTGCTCGCCATCATCGGTGCGGTGAACTACGTGGTCGACGGCTGGAGCGGCAGCGACCCACGCCCGCCGCTCGACGAAGTGATCAAGGTGCTGAGCCGGGTGATCCTGGGCGCGGTCGGGGCTTGATGGCGCGGGTCGAGATCGTCCCGATCCAGGTACCCGACGGCAGCACCTTGCCGGTGCGTCTCATTCCGGCCACCGGTGCGCACCGGCATCCGGTCACCCCGGACGCACCACGCGCGGTCGTGGTCATCGTCCCCGGTCTGGCCGTGCCCGGCGAGTTCTACGAGTACTTCGGACACCGGCTGGCCGCGTGCGGATTCGATGTCGCCATCGGCGAATTGCGTGGTCAGGGCGAGAGCACCCGCCGACCCGATGGCGAGAGTACCTACGGCTACCACGAATTGGTCTCGGTGGACTTTCCGGCGATGCTGGCCGCGGTGCGCAACCGGTTCCCCGCCAGCACGCCGTACCTGCTCGGCCACAGCATGGGCGGGCAACTCGCGGCGATGTACGCGGCCAGGGTGCGCGGCAGGCTCGGTGGCCTGATCCTGATCGCCTCCGGCACACCGTATTTCCGGGGGTATCGCGGGGTGTTCGGTCCGGGCGTGCTGGTGGGCACCGCGGCGGTGGCGGTGGCGTCGAACCTGGCCGGGTTCTGGCCGGGGGACCTGCTCGGCAAGCGCGCCTACGGCAGGCAGTCCAAAGTTCTCATGTCGGACTGGGCCAGGCTGGCGCGTACCGGGCGCTTCGTGCCCGTCGGCGCCGATATCGACTACGACGAGCGGATGTCGCGGCTGAAGTTCCCGGTGCTGTCGATCACCGTCGCCGGTGACGACATGGCCCCGCAGACCTCCGCGGATCACCTGCTGAGCAAGCTGCCCGGCACACAGGTCACCCGGTGGTTCCAGCCGGAGGCCCTCGGGCACAACGGCTGGATCACCGATCCGGACTCCACCGTCGACGCGGTGGAGAAGTGGCTGCGCGACCGCTGACCCTCAGGCCGAGCGGCGCCCCTCGATCAGCATCTGGATGAAGAACTCGTAGACCAGCGCGGACAGGTACGCCGACTGCTTGTTGTCGGCGGCGCCGCCGTGACCACCCTCGATGTTCTCGTAGTACCAGACGGTGCGATTCTGGGACTCCAGGAGCGCGGCCATCTTTCGCGCATGGCCGGGATGGACCCGGTCGTCGCGGGTGGAGGTGGCCAGCAGGATCGGCGGGTACTGCTTGCCGGTGTCGGTGTTCTGATACGGCGAGTACTCGCTGATGTAGGCCCATTCCTCCGGCTTGTCCGGGTCACCGTATTCGGCGACCCACGACGCGCCCGCCAGCAGCAGGTGGTAGCGCTTCATGTCCAGCAGCGGCACCTGGCAGACGATGGCGCCGAACAGTTCCGGGTACCGGGTGAGCATCACGCCCATCAGCAGGCCGCCGTTGCTGCCGCCGATCGCGCCGAGCCGGTCCGCGGTGGTGATGCCGCGGGTCACGAGGTCGCGCGCGATGGCGGCGAAGTCCTCGTAGGCGCGGTGGCGGTGCTCTTTCAGTGCGGCCGTGTGCCATTCGGGGCCGTACTCGCCACCGCCGCGGATGTTGGTCATCACGTAGGTGCCGCCGCGTTCGAGCCAGTTCATGCCCGCCGAGCCGAGATAGGCCGGAGTCTTGGAGATTTCGAAGCCGCCGTAGCCGTTCATGATCGTCGGGCCCGGCGTGCCGCGCCGGTCGCGATGGCGGATCACGAAGTAGGGCACCGCGGTTCCGTCGTCGGAGGTCGCGAAGAACTGTTCGGTCTCGATGCCGGTGGCGTCGAAGTAGCCGGGGGCCTGCTTCAGCGTCACCGCGGTTTCGCCGATCGCGCTGCTGAGCAACGTGGTCGGCGTGGTGAAACCGGTTGTGGTGAGCATGAACTCGTCGCCGCCCTCGAGTGGGTCGAGGTTGGCCACCGAGGTGGACGACATGGCGGGGGAGTCGGCGAGCTCGCTGCTCGCCCAGCCGTCCGGGCCGGGGGTGAGCACGCGGAATCCGGTCTGCACATCGCGCAGGGTGGTGAGGATCAGGTGGCTCTCGGTCCAGCCCCACGATTCCAGTGAGGTGTGCGGATCCGGGGCGAAGAGAACCTCGAATTCCCGCGCCCCGGAGAGGAATTCGTTCAAATCGGTGACCAGCAGGCTGCCGGGAGCGAAGGTGGTCTCGCCCGGTGTCCACTCGGTCTTCAAGCGCACCAGCAGCCAGTCGCGGTACCAGTCCACGTCCGCGTCGGTGGGGGTCTCGATCAGCCGCCACTCCCCGTCGTCGAGCAGCGATACCTCGCTGTTGAAGAAGTCGGTCGACCGGTGCAGATAGTGCCGTTCGTAGCCGGGGTGGCGGTCGTATCCGGCGCCGATCGAGACGTCGCTCGACTTGCCCTCGAACACCGTTTCGGCAGCGGACAATTCGGTGCCACGCCGCCAGCGCTTGGCGATGCGCGGGTATCCGGAATCGGTGAGTGATCCCGGCCCGAAATCGGTGCCGAGGTAGACGGTGTCGGCATCGATCCAGCCGATCCGCGACTTCGCCTCCGCGACGAAGAACCCGCCGTCCTCGGGCGCGACGAAGTGCCTGGTGGTCAGGTCGAATTCGCGCTCGACGGTCGCGTCGGCGCCGCCACGGGACAGGTGGATGATGGCGCGCTCCTGCGACGGCCGCAGCACCGCGGCGCCCGCCCACACCCAGTTCTCCCCGTCGGCCTCGGCCAGCGCGTCGACGTCGATCAGCACATCCCACTCGGGGGCGTCGGTGGCGTAGGACTCGAACGTGGTCCGCCGCCACAACCCGCGCTGATGCTCGGCATCACGCCAGAAGTTGTACAGCCACGGCCCCCGTCGGCCGGGATAGGCGATCTTGGTGTCGTCGTCGAGCATCGCCAGTACGCGACGCTCCATCTCGGCGAATCGGTCGGTCGCCGCGAACCGCCGCCCCACCACGTCGTTGCGGGCGCGCGCCCAGTCCAGCGCGCCCTCGTCGGTCACGTCCTCGAGCCAGAGATAGGGATCGGTCACGTTTTCTTCAACGCCGCTTATCCCCACATTGTTGCCGATGCGGCCGATCGCGGTCACACTCGTGCTGGTTTGTGGTTTGCCACGCCAGGGCATCGGGCCTGCGCGCATAATCCCCATACCTGGTAGGTACGGGTAGTGGTCGAGGTTGCCGTGCTGTTGCGTGTTGCCCCGGTCGGGGTAGGGGAGTGTGTTCTCCTGATTCGGTGACCTCGCTACAGACAGCGGTACGCACCGGGTCCCCGACCCTCAACCTTGTCTTGGCCACCTGGGTTTCGGCCATCAACTTCTGGGCGTGGAACCTCATCGGTCCTCTCTCTCCGAACTACGCCGACAAGATGGCGCTCAGCAGCATGGCGGCCTCGATCATGGTGGCGATGCCGATTCTCGTCGGCTCGCTGGGCCGGATCGTGTCGGGCGCGCTCACCGACCGGATCGGCGGCCGGATGATGTTCATCGGGGTCTCGCTGGCCTCGATCGTGCCGGTCGTCGCGGTCGGGATCGCGGGCAGCATCGAGTCCTACCCGATGATGCTGGCGTCGGCTTTCCTGCTCGGCATCCCGGGCACGGTGTTCGCCGTCGGTATCCCGTTCGCGAATTCCTGGTACGTGCCCGCCCGGCGCGGCTTCGCGACCGGAGTGTTCGGTGCGGGCATGGTCGGCACGGCGGTGTCGGCGTTCTTCACACCCCGGTTCGTCCGCTGGTTCGGGTTGCTGCCCACCCATCTGATCGTGGCGGCCGCGCTCGCGGTGACCGCGGTGCTGTGCATCCTGTTCATGCGCAACTCGCCGGACTTCACTCCGAACACCGACCCGGTGCTGCCCAAGCTGCGCGCCGCGATGAAGCTCGGTGTCACCTGGGAGATGTCGTTCCTGTACGCGGTGGTGTTCGGCGGCTTCGTCGCCTTCAGTTCGTATCTGCCGACCTACATCAAGAATGTGTACGGGTTCTCCGCGGTCGACGCGGGCACGCGCACCGCCGCCTTCGCGCTCGCCGCGGTGATCGCCCGGCCCATCGGCGGCGCGCTGTCGGACCGGATCGCGCCGAAGTACATCGTGGTCACCTCGCTGGCCGGGACGGCGGTGATGGCGGTGGTCGCGGCTTTCAAACCGCCGGCCGACGTGGCCTCGGCGGCCACGTTCATCACGATGGCGCTGTTCCTCGGGATCGGTACCGGCGGCGTCTTCGCCTGGGTGGCCAGGCGCTCGCCGAGTTCCAGTGTCGGCAGTGTCACCGGAATCGTCTCGGCCGCAGGCGGTCTCGGTGGCTACTTCCCGCCGCTGATCATGGGTATCACCTACGACGAGGCAGGCCACAGCTACACCATCGGGCTGCTGTTGCTCGCCGCTACCGCGCTGGCCGCCCTTGTCTACACCTCGGTAAAACTGCGCGCCGTCGAACAGTGCCCCGCCGCAACTTGATCCGACCTCGTCGAAGGAGACAGATCCAGTGCCATCCCCAGCGCGAATCGGCGGTGCCGTCGAAGACCTGCTCGTGCGCAGCGGCCGGTTCTTCACCCCCGGTGTCGAATCCGCGGATCTGCGCACTGTCAGCCGCATCGGCGGTCGTGAGGGCGACATCTTCTATCGCAACCGTTGGAGCCACGACAAGGTGGTGCGATCGACCCACGGGGTGAACTGCACCGGGTCGTGTTCGTGGAAGGTCTACGTCAAAGACGACATCATCACCTGGGAGACCCAGGACGTCGACTACCCCTCGGCCGGTCCCGACCGGCCGGGTTACGAGCCGCGCGGCTGCCCCCGTGGCGCCGCCTTCTCCTGGTACACCTACTCGCCGACGCGGGTGCGCTACCCCTACGCGCGCGGGGTGCTGGTCGAGATGTATCGCGAGGCCAAGCGGCGGCTGGGCGATCCCGTGCTGGCCTGGGCCGACCTGCAAGCCGACCCGGAGCGGCGCCGCGCGTATCAAAAGGCCAGGGGGATGGGTGGTCTGGTACGGGTGAGCTGGGACGAGGCCGTCGAGATGATCGCCGCGGCGCACGTGCACACCATCGCCGAATACGGTCCCGACCGGGTGGCCGGGTTCTCGCCGATCCCGGCGATGTCGATGGTCTCCTTCGCGGCGGGGTCCCGGTTCGTCGAGATGATCGGCGGGGTCATGACCTCGTTCTACGACTGGTACGCCGACCTGCCGGTGGCCTCGCCGCAGGTCTTCGGCGACCAGACCGACGTGCCGGAGTCGGGTGACTGGTGGGACGCCTCGTATCTGATGATGTGGGGCTCCAATGTGCCGGTGACACGCACGCCGGACGCCCACTGGATGGCCGAGGTGCGCTACCGCGGTACCAAGGTCGTCACGGTCAGCCCCGACTACGCCGACAACACCAAATTCGCCGACGAATGGATGCCGTGCGCGGCGGGTACCGACGGCGCGATGGCGATGGCGATGGGCCACGTCATCCTCACCGACTACTTCGTGCGCGAACGGGAACCGTTCTTCGTCGACTATGTCCGCCAGTTCACCGATCTGCCCTTCCTGATCAGCGTGGTCGAACGTGACGGCCGTCTGGTTCCCGGCAAGAATCTCACCGCCGCCGATCTCGGCTCCAGCGCGGAGAACGCCGCCTTCAAGCCCGTGTTCATCGACAGCGTCACCGGTGAGCCCGCGGTACCGCACGGCTCGCTGGGGTTCCGATTCGGGCCGGAGGGCGTCGGGAAATGGAACCTCGACCTCGGCGACCTACAGCCCGCGCTGACCGCCGACGCGGGCGACGGGCGGTCGGTGATCGTGACGTTGCCGCGTTTCGACACCGTCGACGGCCACGGCGAGACGATCGATCGTGGTGTGCCGGTGCGGATCGTCGCGGGCCGCCCGGTCTGCACCGTCTTCGACCTCATGCTCGCCCAGTACGGCGTGGCACGGCCGGGGTTGCCGGGGGAATGGCCGAGCGGCTACGACGATCCCGGTTCGCCGTACACCCCCGCCTGGCAGGAGCCGATCACCGGCGTCTCGAGCGCGCAGGTGATCCGGATCGCCCGCGAATTCGCCACCAACGCCGTCGATTCCGGCGGACGCAGCATGATCATCATGGGCGCGGGCATCTGCCAGTGGTTCCACGGCGACGCCACCTACCGCGCGATTCTGGCGATGCTGCTGCTCACCGGCTCGATGGGCCGCAACGGCGGCGGCTGGGCCCACTATGTCGGGCAGGAGAAATGCAGACCGGTGACGGGCTGGTCCACCGTCGCGATGGGCACCGACTGGTCGCGCCCGCCGCGCCTGATGGCAGGCACGTCCTACTGGTACGCGCACACCGACCAGTGGCGCTACGACGGGTACCGCGCCGACGTGCTCGCGGCGCCGACCGGTCGCGGTCTGTTCCGCGACAAGCACACGATGGACGTGATGAGCTCGGCGGTGGCCATGGGCTGGACGCCGTTCTACCCCCAGTTCGACCGTTCGTCGCTGGACCTGGCCGACGAGGCGGCCGCCGCGGGCCTCGACCCGGTGGCCTACACCGTCGACCAATTACACAGCGGCACACTGCGTTTCGCGGTTCAGGATCCGGACAGCCCGAAGAACTGGCCCCGGGTCCTGAGTGTATGGCGGTCGAATCTGCTCGGTTCGTCGTCCAAGGGCAACGAGTACTTCCTCAAACATCTGCTCGGCACCGGTTCCAACGTGCGCAACACACCCGCGGGTCCCGGGCACCGTCCCGTGGATGTGGTCTCGCCTGATCCGGTGCCGGAGGGCAAGCTCGATCTGCTGATGTCGATCGACTTCCGGATGACCTCGACCACTCTGTTCTCCGACATCGTGCTGCCCGCGGCGACCTGGTACGAGAAGGCCGACCTGTCCAGCACGGACATGCACCCGTTCATGAACGCCTTCACCCCGGCCATCGATCCACCGTGGGAAACCAAGTCCGACTTCGACGCCTTCGCCGCGATCGCGCACGCCTTCTCGGCGATGGCTCGCGTGCACCTGGGGACGAGAACCGATGTCGTGCTCGGCACCCTTCAGCACGACACACCCGGCGCGATGGCCTACCCCCATGGCACCCAGTCGAATTGGCAGACCACGGGCGAGGTGCCGATACCGGGCAAGACGATGGGTCCACTGGCCGTCGTCGAACGCGACTACGCGGCGATCGCCCAGAAGTGGGCCGCGCTCGGACCGCTGGTGGAGCAGAAGGGGATGACCACCAAGGGCGTCACGGTGTTTCCCGATCAGGAGGTCATCGAGCTGGGACACCTGCACGGGGTGATGGATTCCGGTGTGGCGGTAGGTCGTCCGGCGATGGAGACGGCGGAGAAGGCGGCCGAGACCATCCTCATGCTGTCGGGCACCTCCAACGGCAGGCTCTCGGTCGCGGGGTTCGAAGAGCTGGACCGGCGCACCGGGCGTTACATGGTCGAGCTGGCCGAGGGCAGCGAGGAACGACGAATCACCTTCGCGGAGACCCAGGCTCGCCCCGTGCCGGTGATCACCAGCCCGGAATGGTCGGGCAGTGAGACCGGTGGCCGCCGCTACGCGCCCTTCACCCAGAACATCGAATACCTCAAACCGTTCCACACGCTCACCGGCCGCATGCACTTCTACGTCGACCACGACTGGCTGGAGGAGCTCGGCGAGGCATTGCCGATCTACCGCCCGCCGCTGGACATGGCCAAGCTCTACGGCGAACCGGCGATCGGCGAGCGCGACGGTATCGGGTTGAGCGTGCGCTATCTGACACCGCACTCCAAGTGGTCCATCCACTCCGAATACCAGGACAATCTGCTGATGCTGGCGCTCTCGCGCGGCGGCCCGACGATGTGGATGAGCCCGGCCGACGCCGCGAAGATCGGCGTGCGCGACAACGAATGGGTCGAGGCCCTCAACCGCAACGGTGTGCTGGTGTGCCGCTCGGTGGTGTCGCAGCGGATGCCGGAGGGCGTCGTCTACGTGTATCACGCCCAGGAACGCACCATCGATGTTCCGCTGTCGGAAACGACCGGAACCCGCGGTGGCATTCACAATTCGATCACCGAGCTGCTCATCAAACCCACCCACCTGGCGGGCGGGTACGCCCAGACCTCGTTCGCGTTCAACTATCTCGGCCCGACCGGAAACCAGCGCGACGAAGTCACCGTGGTCCGTCGCCGTAGCCAGGAGGTGACGTACTGATGAAAGTCATGGCGCAGTTGGCGATGGTGATGAACCTGGACAAGTGCATCGGCTGTCACACCTGTTCGGTGACCTGTAAACAGGCGTGGACCAACCGCACCGGCACCGAATACGTGTGGTTCAACAATGTGGAAACCCGCCCGGGACAGGGTTATCCGCGCACGTACGAGGACCAGGAGAAGTGGCGGGGCGGCTGGACCATGAAGAAGGGCCGGTTGCGTCTGCTCGGCGGCGACCGGTTCAGCAAGCTCGCCAATATCTTCGCCAATCCGAAGATGCCCGCGATCGGCGACTACTACGAGCCGTGGACCTACGACTACGAGAACCTGACCAATGCCCCACTGAGCGATCAGATCCCGGTGGCAGCGCCGCGCAGCCTGCTCACCGGTGAACCGATGATGATCAAGGGTTCGGCCAATTGGGACGACGATCTGGCCGGGTCGCCCGAGATCCTCCCCGGCGACCCGGTGCTGGCGAAGGTGAGCGAGAAGGTCAAGGCCGATCTCGAACAGACCTTCATGTTCTATCTGCCGCGCATCTGCGAGCACTGCCTCAATCCGGCGTGCGTCGCGTCCTGTCCCTCCGGTGCGATGTACAAGCGCACCGAGGACGGGATCGTGCTCGTCGATCAGGACAAGTGCCGCGGCTGGCGGATGTGCATCTCCGGATGTCCGTACAAGAAGGTGTATTTCAACCACAAGACGGGCAAAGCGGAGAAGTGCACCTTCTGCTATCCGCGCGTGGAGGTCGGCTTGCCGACGGTGTGCGCGGAAACCTGCGTGGGCCGGTTGCGCTATATCGGGCTGATCTTCTACGACGTGGACAAGGTGCTCGACGCCGCCGCCGTCGCCGATGAGCGCGATCTGTACGAGGCGCAGGTGGATGTACTTCTCGATCCCGCCGATCCGGACGTTGTCGCGGGAGCGCGTGCCTCGGGTATTCCGGACAGCTGGATCGAGGCGGCGCGGAGATCCCCGATTCACGCGCTGATCAAGGACTTCCGGGTTGCGCTTCCGCTGCATCCGGAATATCGGACGATGCCGATGGTGTGGTACATCCCGCCGCTGTCGCCGGTGGTCGACGCCGTCAGCCGCGACGGTCATGACGGCGAGGATGTGGGCAACCTGTTCGGCGCGCTCGAATCGTTGCGAATTCCCCTGGAATACCTGGCCGGACTGTTCACCGCCGGCGATACCGACGCGGTGGCGGTGGTTTTGCGCAAGCTGGCCGCGATGCGGTCGTATATGCGCGACATCAACCTCGGACGTGAACCGCGAGCGGAGATTCCCGCGGCGGTCGGGATGACCGAGGAGAAGATGTACGAGATGTACCGGCTGCTGGCGCTGGCGAAAATCGAGGACCGCTACGTGATTCCCTCGGCCTACGCCGATCAGGGGCATCAGCTCGAGGAATCCGTAGCCGACTGCGCCCTCGACTTCGACGGCGGACCCGGCATGTACGAACAGGTCTCGGGCCCCTTCGGCGAGACCAGTGGCAAGCCGGTGCCGGTCGCGGTGGAGACCTTCCACGCGCTCAAACAGCGTCAGACCAGTGAATCCGTCCCTTCGACCGGCGGCTCCCGTGTCAACTTGCTGAACTGGGACGGCAAGGGCGCACCGGAAGGCATGTTCCCCGGTGGCCGGAAATGATGCGCGCTCGCGCGGCCCGGCGCGCCGCCGAGCAGCGGCTGGTGTGGCAGGCGGCCTCGCTGCTGCTCGCCTACCCCGACAGCGAACACCGAACGCGGCTCGAACTCGTCACGCGACTGTGCGCCCACCTGCCGGGCGAGCAGGCCCGACCGTTGCTGCGGGTGGTGACAGAACTGGGCGAGCTATCCGAAGTCGCTGCCGCACAACAGTTCACCGCGACATTCGACCTGCGCAGGCGGGCGACGCTGCTGCTCACCTACTGGACCGACGGCGATACCCGCAATCGCGGCATGGCGATGCTCGCCTTCACCGAGGCGTACCGCGGCGCGGGTGTGGAGCCGCCGACCGGCGAGGTCGCCGACCACCTTCCCGTCGTGCTGGAGTTCGCGGCCACCGTCGACCCCGTCGCCGGCGCGGCCCTGCTCACCGCGTATCGGCGCGCGATCCACGCGATCGGACTCGCACTGTCGGACGAGGATTCGCCCTATGCCCCGGTGCTGGCCGCGGTGGTCGCGACCCTGCCGCCGGCGACCGAACAGGATCTCGGCTGGGCCCGCAGGCTGGTCGAGGTGGGACCGGCCGCCGAATCGGTGGGACTGGCGCCGTTCACTCTCACCGTGCCGCCGCGCCGAAGCGCGCACGAGCGCGAACCCGCTGTAGTGAAAGGACATCGGTGACATGGCTGCCAACGAGGTGTCGGCGGGCGAGATCTACTGGGACATCGTCCCTTACGTGAGTCTGGCGATCCTGATCGTGGGCACCTGGTGGCGCTACCGGTACGACAAATTCGGCTGGACCACCCGGTCGTCCCAGCTGTACGAGTCCACGCTGCTTCGCATCGGCAGTCCGCTGTTCCACTACGGGATGATGGTGGTGATCGTCGGCCACATCATCGGGCTGGTCATCCCGGAATCCTGGACCGACGCCATCGGCGTGAGCCAGCACGTCTATCACATCCAAGCGATCGTGCTCGGCAGTATCGCGGGCGTCGCCACCCTCACCGGCATCGTGTTGCTGATCTATCGTCGCCGCCGCAACGGCCCGGTTTTCACCGCGACCACGCTCAACGACAAGCTCATGTACCTGGTCCTGCTCTGCGCGTTGATCACCGGGCTGGCGACCACCCTGCTGGGTTCCGGCGCCGTCGGTCCCGAGCACAACTACCGGGAGACGGTGTCGCCGTGGTTCCGCTCCATCTGGATCCTGCGGCCGCGCGGCGACCTGATGGCCGAGGCGCCACTGTCGTTCCACATCCACGTGACGATCGCGTTGATCTTGTTCGCGATCTGGCCGTTCACCCGGCTCGTGCACGCCTTCAGCGCACCGTTGAGCTACTTCTACCGCCCTTACATCGTGTACCGCTCCCGGGCGACCGCCAAGCCTGATGAGCTGATCGGCTCGCGCCCGGAGCGGCAGGGGTGGTGAGTCACCAGGAGTGGGCGACGTCGACGACCACGCGGGTCGGGTTGTCGAAGGTGCTCACGCGGAAGGGGAGGCGGGCGCGGACGCCGAGACCGAAGGTGGTCCGGCCTTCGAAGGAGCCGGCGAACGCGACTTGGCGGAAGGTCGGATAGCCGCTCGTCGAGAGCAGGTCGGTGCGGTTCGAGGGGTTGTAGGTGCTGTTGCCCGCGTCGTCGTAGGCGGGGGCGAAGACCGCGATCTGGAGGAACCCGCCGCCACGGAGGGGGACGGTCGCGCCGGAGCCGTCCTGGGTGACGGTGCCGACGTACCCGACGAGGTAACCGGCGACGGGGCCGGACAGGTCGATGACGAGTCGGTCGAAGCACTCGTGGCGGCCCGCGCGCACATCGGCGACGGTGGCGGTGGAGTAGTTCGGCGACGTCTTGTCCTGCGAACCCCAGGTGAGTCCGCAGTCGGACGGAGCAGCGGCCGCGGGCAGCGTCGAGAGGCCGACGCAGGCGGTGAGTGTGGCGAACAGGACGAGGAAGCGACGCATGTCGCACCGCCTTTGATCTGGGGCCTTCGGGCTCGCGGAGCAGTACCGATTTATCGAACGGATCAGGCATCGCGTTAGCGTCGGTCCGGTGTCGGGTGCGCGGCGAAACGTAGGATCGCAGGTCACGAGTCAACCGGAGGTGGATGTGTTCCTGTGGGAGCAGCACTGCTGTCTGCCGTTGCGGCACACGGCGCGGGTCGCCGAGCTGGCTCGGTATCCGTTGGGGTCGTATCTTTCGGTGAACGTGGGGTATTCGGCGCAGACCAGGGACGATTCGCTGGCGCTGCTGCACCGGTTCCGCGCCGACGCGGGAGCGGATCCGCGGTTGCGGCTGGTGGATCGGGTCGGCGATATCGGCGCGCCGGAGGTGATCTCGCTGGCGTTCGATCTGGAGGATTCCGGGCCGCTCGACGGCGATCTCGACAATGTGGAGCTGTTCTACGACCTCGGCGTGCGTTCGCTGCTGCCCACCTACAACCATGCGAACGCGGCGGGTTGCGGTTGTCTCGACACCGAGGACACCGGGCTCACCGGGTACGGAAAAGACTTGGTGCGCAAGCTCAACGAGGTAGGGATGTTCGCCGACGGCTCGCACTGCTCGCGCCGCACCGGGCTCGACATCGCCACGCACACCAGCGTCCCGATGATCTACAGTCACTCCAATTTCGCCGCGCTGTGGGAGCATCCGCGCAACATCAGCGATGAGCAGGCGCGAGCGTGTGCCGCCACGGGCGGGGTGATCGGTGTGAACGGCGTCGGCATCTTCCTCGGCCGCAACGAGCCTGCCGCCCGTGCCGAGCGGGTCACGGCGGTCGCCGATAACATCAGGTACGGCGTCGATCTGGTCGGGATCGACCACATCGGGATCGGATCGGACTATTCGTTCGACGGTCAGGAGTTCAACGACGAGATCCGCGACAACCCCGGTGCGTTCTCCGAGTCCTACACGAAATGGGGCCCACTCCAGTGGACTCCACCCGAGGACCTGTTCGGCGAATCCGAGGTGCCGGGCCTGGACGAGCTCCTCGCCGCGCGCGGGTTCACGCCCACCGAGCGTGCGGCGATCTTCGGCGGCAACTTCGCCCGGGCAGCGAGCCACGTCTGGCGGGCGTGACCTGTGCCGAAGCCGGTTGATCGACCCCGCCGGACCGTGTTCGGTGCGCGGCGGGGCGTTCCGGGTCTCGCTCAGGCGAGGCGGACGAGCATCTTGCCGGTGTTGGCGCCGGTGAGGACGCCGAGGAACGCGGCGGGGGCCTGGTCGAGGCCCTCGTAGACGGTTTCGGTGGTGGTGAGGGTGCCGTCGGCGAGCCAGCCCGCGGCCTTGGCGATGTACTCGCCGAAGATCGGGAAGTAGCTGGTCACCAGCATGCCGCGCAGCGTGATCTCCTTCGTCGCCGCGAGGTAGAGGTCCGGGCTCTGCTGGGCGGTGGCGCCGTTGTAGCCGCTGATCGCGCCGACCAGGGCGACCCGGCCGTGCTGGTTGAGCGCCTCGATGGCGACCTTCAGGTGTTCGCCGCCGACGCTGTCGAGGTAGACGTCGACGCCATCGGGTGCGGCGGCGGTGAGCTGACCGCCGAGATCACCGGCGCGGTAGTCGATCGCCGCGTCGAAACCGAACTCGGCGAGCAGCTTTCGGGCCTTGACGGGACCACCGGCCGAACCGATCACCCGCTTCGCGCCGAGTGCCTTGGCGATCTGGCCCGCGACGCTGCCCACCGCGCCCGCCGCGGCCGAGATGAACACGGTGTCGCCGGGCTTCACCTGGGCGACATCGGTGAGTGCGGCGTAGGCGGTCAGCCCGGTGGTGCCGAGCACGCTCAGGAAGTGCTGCGGCGCGGCGAGTTCCGGGTCGATCGGGGTGACGGTCGCGGCGTCGACGACGGCGTGTTCGCGCCAGCCCGCGAAGTGCGAGACCGTCGCGCCGACCGCGATATCGGCCGAGCGGGAGGCGATCACCTCGCCGACGGCTGAACCGTCGAGGGCCGCACCGAGTTCGAACGGCGGGATGTAGGAAGCCTTGTCGTCCATCCGCCCGCGCATGTACGGGTCGACCGACATCCAGGTGTTGCGGACCAGGATCTGGCCTTCGCCCAGCTCCGGCAGTTCCCGTTCGACGAGGGCGAAGTCGCCGGCGACCGGTGCGCCGTTCGGGCGGGCGGCGAGGTGGATCTCGCGGGTGCGGGTGGGCAGTGCGCGGGTGGCCGTATTCGACATGATCGAGCCTTCTTTCGAGGTCAGCCGGTGTTTCTCGCCGGTGATGACTACGTTATGGCGGCCGAGTTCACCTTCCCAGGTCCGCGCACGCCACCGCCCGGTCCGTTCACGACAGACCGGGCGGTGGTGGTTACTCCTAGTCGGCGACGGGCGTCGGCACCAGCGCGGCCGAGCGCTTGCGCGCCACGAACTTCTCGTAGAGGAAGAAGTACCCCTTCACGTACTGCCCCACGAGGATCGCGTTGACGATCGTGCCCTCGCGAATGAAATGCGGTGCGCCGAGGAACAGCAGGCCGATGCCCGCCGACAGTGCCAGCAGCGTGCAGTCGAACACCGTCTTGATGTTGCCCCACTTCCGGCCGGTCTTCTGCTGGATCGTGTTCACGAACAGATCGATCGGCATCAGGATCAGGTTCGCCCGGATCATCATGAACAAGCCCAAGGCCAGCATCGCGTCGGCGAAGACCAGCAGTACGACGTTGGCCGCGTACGGCTCGAGCTGGATCCACTCGGTGAGCCACAGGTTCACGTCGAGCAGCACCGCCAGGACCAGCGCCGGAATCATCGAGAGCAGGTAGCCGGCCTTGAATGCCTTCGGTCTGACCAGGAAGGTCAGGCCCAGCATGATGACCTCGAGGATGAGGTTGTAGTTGCCCTGGCTCAGCGGCGTGAACACCAGCGTCATCGTGCGGGTGAGGCTGCTCTGCGGGGAGATGCCGATCCCGGCCCTGATGGCGAGGCTGAGGCCGAGCGTGAGGATATAGATTCCGGCGACGTAGGTGATCCAGCGGCGGACCTTGTTTCCGTTGTCGATGACTGCCGCGTCGTTGTCGTGTTGCATTGCGGTGGATCCCTTGCTCTGGTAGCCGAGGCTATTTCATGAAGCCGAAGCGGTCGAGCGAGATGAACAGGGTGAGTAGCTTGTTGACGACCGGCTCACCTTCGTTGTGGTTGCCCAGCTTCGCCAGTGCGTCGTCGATCGAGCGGGTCGCTTCGACGAGCTCGGCGAGGTCCATATCGGCCATCACTCCGTAGAAGTCGAGCGGCAGAACGGCTTTCACCTGCGCATCCTCGGTCACGACGCAGCCGCCGACCAGACCGTCCAGGTGCCGGAGGTTCTCGCGCATCTCGGTACTGTCGCTGCCGACGACCACGAAGTAGGCCGCCGGAGCCGGCCAGAAGGTCGAGACCGCGCCGCGGTCGAGCGAAACGCCGGTGAACAGCGCGTTGACTATGTGGCGCTGCCCGTCGGCATAGCGCTGCACGACCGAGATCCGGTTGAGGCGAACGCCTTCGAGCTCGGGGACGACGACGCCCTCGCGCACCGGGACCCAGACCTCCTGCGCGAACTTGAGATGCCCGCGTCCGTACACGTCGAAAAGCAGTACTTTCGCCCGCGTGCCGTCCTCGGAGATCTCGATCGGGGTGAGCTCGAGCTGCTCGGCGCGCAGGTCGGCGAGGCCGGGCCGGGGCTGCTTGGTCAGGACCGAGTAGTCGATGCCGACCGGTTCGAGCAGGCGACGGTCCTTGGCGACGAGCTTGCCGCCCTTGAACACATAGCGGGGGTTGATCGTGGAGAGGCTGTCGGTGAGCACGATGTCGGCGAATCGTCCCGGGCTCAGCGAACCGAGGTCGCGGTCCTTGTGGAACGAGCGCGCAGTGTACAGCGTGCCCATCTTGATCGCCTGGATCGGCGGCATACCCATCTCGACGGCCAGCGAGATGACCCAGTCGATATGGCCTTGCCGCAGCACCCGATCCACCGAGATATTGTCGGCGCACAGCTGGAAGTTCTCGGCGGGCCAACGGCGTTTCACGATGGCGCGCAGCATCGTTCGAATGACCTCGGGACTGCCGACACCGAATTTGATCTGGGTATTGAGCCCGTAGCGGATGCTCTTCTCGATATCGTCTTCGTTCCAGACGTCGTGGTTGTTGTCGACGCCGATGGCGGGCATGTAATTCAGCAGCATGTCCGACAGTGAGGTGACGCCCCAGTGGCAGTTCACGAATCCCGCGTTCGCGCGTCCGAGCGCGGACTTGCGGAAATCGTCGGCGTTGCCGGTCATATAGGACAGGTGGGCCAGTTCGCCGAGGCCGATCACCGGATCCATCGCCAGCATCGCCTCGGTGACCTCGGGTGAGGTCTTCTTTCCCGGTGCGAAGGCATAGAGCCGGTACGGCAGCTTCTCGTGGTCGGCGAACAACGCGCGGGCGGCATCGATCGCATCGTCGCCTGCGGCACTGGCGAAATCGAGCGTTTCCCCGAAAACGGTGGTCGTTCCGCTCGGCACGATCGCCTCACCGAATGCCGCCGGATGCGCGAGCTGGGATTCGAAGTGCAGGTGCGCGTCGATCAGGCCCGGAATCGCGTAAAGGCCCTCGCCGTCGAAGGATTCGCGGTATCGCACGATCGATTCGTCGGGATTCAGCGCGATGATGCGCTCACCGTGGATCAAGAGCGAACCGGGGTAAACGGATTCGGTGTGCACATCGAGGATATGCAGATTGCGCAGCAGCAGGTCGGCTTCTCGCTCCCCTTCCAAGATGCCGAAGATTGTCCGTACGTGGTCGTCTTGGGTGGCGACCTCGGTGGTCGAATTCTGCTGGGCCATGGTGGTCCTCACTTCGAAATTCACTGTTGCTTGCCTGTATTGATTGGACGCGACAAACACCGTTGCCCACAAGCATGCGTTTTCGCACGAGGTGTACTAAATTTTCGTACAGTTCCGAGGAGGAGGTGCGCAATGCTCCATTCGCGTTTGCTGCAGTACATCGACGAGGTGGCGCGTCTGGGGTCCATCCGCGCGGCCGGTGCCCGCCTGCACGTGGCGCCCTCGGCGATCAACCGCCAGATCCTGCTGTTCGAGGCCGAACTCGACCAGCCGCTGTTCGAGCGCCTGCCCCGCGGCATGCGCCTGACCCCGGCGGGTGAGGCGCTGCTCGCGCACATCCGGCAGACGCTGCGGCAATACCGGGAAACCGTGGCCGATATCCGCGATCTGCGTGCCCTCGGCAGCGGTGAGGTCGTGATCGCCACGATGACCGGCCTGGCCAGCAGCGTCGTCGCCACCGCCGCGGCGACGTTTCGTACCCGTCATCCGCAGGTCAGGATATCGATCCGCACCATGTCGACCCTCGATATCGTGCAGGCGGTCGAGAACAGCGAGGCCGACCTCGGTCTCGGTTTCAATATTCCGTCTTCCACGCGGCTGGAGACCTATTGGCGGATCAACACCCGGCTCGGAGTCGTTGTCTCCCCGCGTCATCCGCTGGCGGCCATGGACACGGTCCCGCTCGCGCAGTGCACGCCGTTTCCGCTGATCTTCGCCGATCGCTCGATGGTGATCCACGGCATCGTCGCCGAGGCTTTCGCGAAAGCCGATCTCGATATCCAGCCCGCGTTTCACACCAACTCGATCGAGACCATGAAACGGCTCGCGACGTCTGGTGAGGCCATCGCCTTCCTCAGCGAATTCGACATCGCCGAGGAAATGCGCGACGGTCGTCTGGCCTTCCGGCCGGTCCGCGACGCCTTCAGCGACAACGTCATCTCCCTCGTACGACGGGAGAAACACGGTCACGGCCTGGCCAGTCTGCTGCTCGCGGACGAGATCGTGGGAGCGCTGCGGCCCGGTGAGCGCGACTAGCGGGTCGCGGTGGGCGAGGTGCCGGTCCAGCGGTGGAAGGCCTTGCGCAGTGCTCGGTCGTCGGTGAACGCGAGGCGGCCGGCGACGGTGGCGGTGCTGTGTCCCTGGTCCAGCAGGGTTTGCGCCCGTTCGTGACGGAGCAGGTCGAGTTCGTCGCGCCAGGACGTGCCGTGTTCGGCGAGGTGACGTTGCAGGGTGCGCTGGCTCATGGCAAGGCTTTTCGCGACCCGGGGCAGGGCCGGATCGCCCGCGTCCAGAGCCGCGCCGAGGGCGCTGCGAAAGGCGTCGAGGGGATCGGCGATCGGGCGGGCGGAGGCCAGAACCAGGTCGGCGTGGCTGCGCATCAAGTCGGCCAGCATCGGGTCCGCGCGGGTGTACGGTGCGTTGGCGTCGTCGGCGTGGAAGGTGATCGCGTCCGATTCGGCGTCGAATTCGATATCGGCGGTACCGAATACGGCGACCAGTCCGGAGTGTTCGGCCGGGGCGGCGTGACCGAAGCTCACCCGGGTGGGCACGAGCGGTCGGCCGGTCGCTTCGCGCGCCCGGCGCAAGTAGTAGGCGAGCACGTACTCGTTGACCACCGAGGCCACCGCCGGATCGCTGGCCGACGTCCGGTAGCCGATGGTGAGATCCCCGTCGCCGGACAGGTCGAAACCCTCGGTGGCAGCGGTGACCAGGCGGTGGTACGGCTGGGCCGCGCGCAGCGAATCCACGAGTGTCGCACCGGTTGTCACCAGATAGTCCCAGGTGTTCAGTGCGCCGAGTGGTGCGGCGGCGGCGATCGCGGCCCCTGATCCGGCGCCGGGCCGGGCGTGGGCGATCAATTCCCACAATCGCAGCAGTGAACCCATCGGGATCCGATTGAGCTCGCCGCGCAGAGTCGCCTCGTCGATGCCGGCCACGCGGGCCAGCTGCTCCTCGGCGACCGCCGCCTCCCTGGCCGCCTGAACGAGCAGCCGGACGAGGTGGGTGGACGCGGTCCCATCGAGCCGGCTACCGATGCCTTCCGCCGACGCACCACCGCTCACCGGACCGACAGTACTGGGCGCGGTAGTGAGCGGTGGCGGGCCGACGTTGTGCTCAGGCCGAGGTTTCGATGGTCAGGCCCGCGTCGGACCAGTCCTGGATCCCCTCGCGGTACTTGCGAATGTTGGTGTAGCCCAGTGCTTCCAGCTTCATCGCGACGGCCTCGCTGTTGCCGCACGCCGCGTTCGAGCAGTAGGTCACGATGGCGGCGTCCCGGTCGGGGAGCAGCCCGGCGGCGCGGTCGGCGACCTCGTCGGCGGTCAGGTTCAGCGCACCTGGCAGGTGGGCTTTCGCGTAGTACTCGGGGCCGAGAGCATCGAGCACGATCACGCTGTTCGCCGCTATTTCCGCGGCCAGTTCGTCGCGGGTGATGAGTGCGGTCATGGCGTTCACCTCATGTCGTTCGAAAGAATTTATGTGCGTGCACACGCTACTATTTGTGTGCGCACGCACGCAAGTGGTTAAGGTGAGGTGGTGCCGAACGAACAGTCGTCCCGTCGTCCCGCGGTAGCCGCGTGGGCCGCGCTGCTGCAGGTGCACGCCGCCCTCGTTCCCGAGCTCGACGCCGAACTGCGCAAAGCCGCCGGACTCCCGCTGACCTGGTACGACGTCCTGCTCGAACTGGACGCCGCCGGACCGATGCGGATGAGCGACCTGGGCGAGAAGGTCGTCCTCAGTCGCACCAGGGTGAGTCGCCTTGTCGCGGAACTGGAGTCGAACGGCCTCCTGCGCCGCGAGCACAACCCCGACGACGGCCGATCCGCGATCGTCGCGATCACCGAGCTCGGCAGGCAGCGGTTTCGCGAGGCCGCACCGCACTACCTCGACGGCATCGAACGCCGGCTCGGCGCCCACGCGGACCCCGGCGAACTCGAGGCCCTCGCCGCCACCTTGCGCAAAGTGCTCGGCGCTACCGATCTGGCCGCGCCGCGTCCGCGTCGACGGTGACCGGCGGCCGGTCGGCGCACATCTCACCTATGTGGGGGACGGGTGGGTGAACTCCTCGAAACAGAGTTAGGCTCGGTGACGTGACTTCCCACTACGATGTCGTCGTTCTCGGCGCTGGTCCCGGCGGATATGTCGCCGCGATCCGTGCCGCTCAACTCGGCCTGCGAACAGCGATTGTCGAGCAGAAATACTGGGGTGGCGTGTGCCTGAACGTGGGCTGCATCCCGTCCAAGGCACTGCTGCGCAACGCCGAGCTGGCCCATATCTTCCAGAAGGAAGCCAAGACCTTCGGCATCTCCGGTGAGGTCAGCTTCGACTTCGGTGCCGCCTTCGATCGCAGCCGCAAGGTGGCCGACGGCCGGGTCAAGGGCGTGCACTTCCTGATGAAGAAGAACAAGATCGACGAGTTCGACGGCCTCGGTACCTTCACCGGCCCGAACTCGATCGACGTGGCCCTCACCAAGGGCGGCGCCGAGACGCTCACGTTCGACAACGTCATCATCGCCACCGGCACCACCACCAAGCTGCTGCCGGGCACCCAGCTCTCCGAGAACGTGGTCACCTACGAGGAGCAGATCCTCACCCGTGACCTACCCGGCTCGATCCTGATCGTCGGGGCGGGCGCGATCGGCATGGAGTTCGCCTACGTCCTCAAGAACTACGGCGTCGACGTGCGGATCGTGGAGTTCCTAGACCGCGCGCTGCCCAACGAGGACGCCGACGTCTCCAAAGAGATCACCAAGCAGTACAAGAAGCTCGGCATCACCATCAGCACCGGTGCGGCCGTGCAGTCGATCGACGACGACGGCTCCAAGGTCACCGTCCAGATCAAGGACAACAAGTCCGGCGCGATCGAGACCGTCACGGTCGACAAGGTGCTGCAGGCCGTCGGCTTCGCGCCGCGGGTGGAGGGCTACGGCCTGGAGACCACCGGCGTCGCGCTCACCGACCGTGGCGCCATCGAGATCGACGACTACATGCGCACCAATGTGGGGCACATCTACGCGATCGGCGACGTCACCGCCAAGCTGCAGCTGGCCCACGTGGCGGAGGCGCAGGGCGTGGTCGCGGCCGAGACCATCGGCGGCGCCGAGACGATGACCCTGGGCGACTACCGGATGATGCCGCGCGCCACCTTCTGCCAGCCGCAGGTCGCCAGCTTCGGTCTCACCGAGCAGCAGGCCCGCGACGAGGGCTACGACGTGAAGGTCGCGAACTTCCCGTTCCAGGCCAACGGCAAGGCCCACGGCCTCGGCGACCCGACCGGCTTCGTGAAGCTGATCGCCGACAGCGCGCACGGCGAGCTCCTCGGCGGCCACCTGATCGGGCCCGACGTGTCCGAGCTGCTGCCGGAACTCACCCTCGCCCAGAAATGGGATCTCACCGTCAACGAGGTGGCCCGCAATGTGCACACCCACCCGACGCTGAGCGAAGCGGTGCAGGAAGCGATCCACGGCCTCGCGGGGCACATGATCAACTTCTGAGATATCAGCTGAAACGGCCGGGTGCGCGATCGCGTGCCCGGCCTTTTGGTTTCTATTCGGTCTTTTTCCGGGCGTTGATTTGGTGAATCGGGGTCTTTGCCACGATGATCGACAACACCTCCAGGTATCTGTTCCACGCTCGTGTTCGACATGTTTGCGTTCCATGAGATGGTCCCCTCACCCGGGTTGACTCGCGGTGGCGGGCACGGTTGAGAGGTTACGACTCGATGAGCAAGCGCATTCTCGGTTGGACAGCACGATTCGCGGCGGTCGTCGCGGTCGCTGTGGCCGGACTCGGCACGGTGACACCGGCCGTCGCTGAACCTCTTTTCCCCGGTGGCCCGGACGTTCCCGGTGTTCCCGCCATCGTTCCCACCGCATCGCCGTGCCCGGTCGTGGAAGCCAGGGCATGCATGCGGTTGTCGACGAACGAGGCGTGGCTGGTCGACAACGGCCGGGTGATCTTCGGACCCACGCCGATCTCGCACGGCATGGCCGGGTTCGAAACGCCGCCCGCGGTGACCAAGATTTCCTTCAAGCGGGAATTCCACTGGAGCACGATGCACAATGCGCCGATGCGCTGGGCCACGTTCTTCAACGGCGACATGGCATTCCACGTGGGTCCGGTCGATTCGAAATCACACGGTTGTGTGCGCATGACCGAAGACGGCGCCCACCGTTTCTTCGACTACCTGAACCCCGGCGACATCACCCAGGTCATCGCGTAGGTACCCGGACAACTCACCGGGCTGATCCGGCCCGGTGAGTTACCGTCGGTCCATGCGTCGGTGGTTGGTGGGCGGGGTTGTCGGCATCGTCGTGGTTTCGGCGGTGCCGGCCGGTCTGTATGTGTTGGCGAATTCGCGGACCTATCAGGTGGCGGGGCGGCTGGTCGATCGGGTGGAGACCGACGAGAAGGTCGTCGCGTTGACCTTCGACGACGGACCCACCGCGCGGACGCCGGACGTGTTGCGGACGCTGGGGGAATTGCAGGTTCCCGCGACCTTCTACCTGGTCGGCGCGGACCTGGCCGCGCATCCCGAATACGGTGCGGCGATCGTGGGCGCGGGTCACGAGATCGGGAATCACTCCTATTCGCACCGGCGCATGGTGCTGGTTTCCGGCGACACCGTGCGCGAGGAGATCGAGCGGACCGACGCCGAGATCCGTCGCGCCGGGTATCCGGGGCCGATCAGCTTCCGCCCGCCGTACGGCAAGAAACTGTGGACGCTGCCGCACTACCTCGCCGACCACGATCGCACCTCGGTGACCTGGGATGTGGAGCCCGATTCCGCGGGGGGCGCGTCACGGGAGGCCATCGTGGGCGACACCCTCGCCGAGACGCGACCGGGATCGATCATCCTGCTGCATGTCATGTACGGGCCCGAATCTCTTGCCGCGGTGCCGGAGATCGTGCACGGATTGCGCGCGCAGGGCTACCGATTCGTCACGGTCTCGGAGCTGCTCGCGCGCTGAGCCGATCCTTGGTCGATGCCGTCTGCGCGGTGGTAGGTGTCCTGCGCCGCGCGGACGGTGTCCATGTTCGATTCCACGACGACGATCAGCGACTTCAGCTGGTTCGCGACCGCCGTGCCCAGTTCCGTGAGCCTGTATTCGACGCGGGGTGGGATCGCTTCGAGCACCTCGCGATGGACCATGCCGTCGCGTTCCAGCGCCTGCAGGGTTTGCGAGAGCATGCGCTCGCTCACGCCGTCGACCCGGCGGCGCAGGGCGCTGAACCGGACCGGACCGTCGAGCAGCGCGACCAGGGCGAGCACCCCCCACCGTCCGGTGATGTTCTGCAGGACGGGGCGGGAATGGCAATTGCGCGCGAAGACGTCGGCTTCCAGCGTGGGGTCGTGGTCCTCGTGGGTCGTCTCGGGCATGCCTCCATCGTACCCACTTGACGCAAGTGCCCACTGAAGGCATAGTGCTTACTAATAGTTAGTACTTGTACCGATGGAGGCAGCAATGACCGTGGCAGTGACAGCAGCAGGCGGAAAGCTCGGCCGGTTGGTCGTGGAGGCTCTGCTCGCCGCAGGGGAGCGACCGGTCTCGATCGTGCGCGATCCGAGCAAGGTGGCCGACCTCGCCGCGCGCGGCGCGCAAGTGCGGCAGGCGTCCTACGACGATCCGGCGGCTCTCGACGCCGCCCTGGCCGGTGTGGACCGGGTGCTGCTGATCTCGGGCAACGAGTTCGGCAAGCGAGTAGCCCAGCACACCACTGTGCTTCGCGCCGCCGAGCGCGCCGGGGTCGAACTGCTGGCCTACACCAGCATTCCGCGCGCCGACCGCAATCCGATGCTGCTGGCCGCCGAGCATCGCGGCACCGAAGAGGTGCTGGCGAGCGCCGCCGTGCCGACGGTGCTGCTGCGCAACAGCTGGTACTGGGAGAACTACGCCGGAGCCGTCGCGAACGCGGCCCAGTCCGGTGTCCTGCACGGCGCGATGGCCCAGGGTCGTGTCTCCGGCGCCGCACGCGCCGACTACGCCGAGGCTGCCGCGCGCGTGCTGACCGGCGAGGGCCACGAGGGCCGCGTCTACGAACTGGGCGGTGACGAGGCGCTGACCGGCGCCGACCTGGCGGCCGCGGCCACCGAGGCGAAGGGCTCCCCAATCCGTTACGCGGACCTCGCCAAGGACGACTACGCGGCAGCCCTGCGCGCGGCGGGTCTCGAGGAGCAGTACGCCGCCGTCCTCGCCGACGCCGACGCCGGCATCGGCGAGGGCCTGCTGGAGGTGACCACCGGCGATCTGACCAAGCTCCTCGGCCGCCCGGCGACCTCGGCGTCCACGGTCTTCGCGCAGTAGTCGCCGCCCCGATGGCGACGGCACAGGGGTAGCTCACCGGGCGCGGGCTCACCCGGTGGGCGACCACCGCCCTGGTTCGGCCGGAGTACCCGGCGAAGCGGTACCGTCGGGGTTGTGGCTGATCAAAATCCCCGTCGACGTTCGCACTCCTGGCTGAGTGGATTGCTGTTCGTCATGGGCACCCTGCACTTCGTAGCGCCCAAGCCGTTCGACAAGATCGTGCCGCCGCAGCTGCCCGGCAACCCGCGGACCTATACGTACGGGTCCGGGGTTGCCGAGCTGGGTGTGGCGACCGCGCTGGCGGTGCCGCGCACCCGGCGGCTCGGCGGGTGGCTGGCCGCGGCGCTGTTCATCGGCGTCTTCCCGGCCAATATCCAGATGACGGTGGATGTGGTCGGTAATCCGAAGGCGCCCAAGGCTTTCAAGGCAGGCGTGCTGGCGCGGCTGCCGTTGCAGATCCCGATGATCGTGGCCGCGCTGCGCGTCGCCCGCCGCTGATCACACCCACTGCACGAGCTGGATGACGATCCCGTTGGGGTCGGTCATCTGGAAGTACCGCTCGCCCCACTCCTCGGTTTCGATGGGCGTCTCGATCGGGACGCCCTCGGCCCGCAGGCGGTCGTATTCGCGGTCGATGTCGTCGACGACGAACACGACGAGCAGTCCCTCGCCCGCGCTGCCGGCGATACGGGCGGGCTTGAACGAGCCGAGGCCGGTGCGCAGGTAGATCACGTCCATGCCCGCATCGGCCCGCGTCACATTGACGAACCCGTCGGCGGCCATCTTCTCGGTGAAGCCGAGGTGCTCGATCAGGAACTGGGCAGAGGTCTGGGGGTCGGCGACATTGAGCGAGAGAGCGGAAGCGCTGATCTGCATGGGGTCTCCTCGGTAGCGGTGAACTCCGTACGTTGTACGCCTTTACTGTGGGAGACTCCGCGCCGACTCGCTATATGACCTGGGTCACACGGTCAGAACGTGTCACGCTCGATCCGCAAGGTCGTGATGGTCGACGCCAGACCCTCGTACTGATTGACCAGCAGCACGATCTCGATCAGCGTCCGCTCGTCGTAGTGCTCGGCCAGCGCGTTCCACGCCGCGTCGTCCACGTTCCGGGTGTTCACCAGCTGATCGGCGATATTCAGCAGGGCCCGCTGCCGCGGAGTCCAGCCCTCGGCCTCGGGACCTGCGGCAACCCGCTCGATCTCGACTGGCGACAGCCCCGCCTTGCGGCCCAGTCGACGATGATGGTCGGCCTCGTAGTCGCATTCGCGCAGCTGAGCGACGCGCAGGATCACCAGCTCGGCCTCGGCGCGCGCCAACCTGCCACCCGGCATGAGCTTGCCGGAGAAATGCAGCCAGCCGCGAAAGAGTCCGCCGGTGCGCCCGAGGGTGCTGAACAGATGCGCGTCCTCGGTGCCCGACGCGCGGGAAAGTACTTGCCAGACAACCCAGTTGATCGGCCCGAGTTCACCGAACCGTCCCGGCGAAACGCGTGGTAGGGGCGCTGAATCCATCTCTGATCCACCTGTCTTCTCGAACATCGTCGGCCAGGATCGGAGCGTACTCGCCGGTATCCGCTCGAGGGGCCACTCCTGTATTCGTGCCGGTTTTCTTTGGTTTCCAGTGGTTTTCGGAACAGTTGCGCGTCATGATCGGTGGGTACCGCAGCGCGCAGCGGCGGTGTGAGGTCGCAGCACTGGTAGGGGAACATCGCACATGCTGGTTCGGATCAGACCGGGTGCCGAGCTCACCGGCGCCGAGCGTGAGCTCGTGGACTGCCTGCGCGCCTATCCGAGTACGGGGCTCGCACTGGTCGACTGCCGGGTGGGTGACCGGCGGCTCGGCGCGGTGATCGTGACGCCGCGCGGGATCACGGTGCTCGAAGTGAAGGGTTTCCGGCGACGGCAGAGCGGGCTGCTCACCGCCGCCGCCGACGGCACCTGGATGATCAGCGACAGTGCGCTGGATTTAGAAGCCGACACGTCGAACGGTCTCACCGACCGGGTCGAACACGGGGTGCACGCGGTGCGGGTCGCGCTGGAGCAGGCGTTGCAGGACAGCAGACACGTCTCCGGCGCGGTGGTGCTCGTGCCGTATCGGGGCGTGGTGGTGCGGCCGGCGCGCACCGCGCTGCGGCCGGGTCTGGACGTACTGGTCGCGAACAGCGTCGATGCGCATGAGCTGCGGGTGTACCTGGAAGGGTTCTCGGCGGGGCCGCGCGAATGGACGGTCGAGCGCGTGCTCACCACCTGTACGGCGCTCGGTGTGGTCGAGGCGCCATCGCGTGCCGAGCTGGTCGAGGAGGGCTTCGACACCCATCGACCCGCGCCGACTCCGGTGGCGCGGCAGGTGCGCGCATTCAGCGAGCCCGCCCCGCCGCCGGATCCGTCGCGGCGGGGAAAGCTCGTCGGCATCGGACTGTTCGCCGCCGCGGTGCTCGGCATCTTCGTGGTCTTCGTGGTCGTCGGCGTGGCGCTGATCCAGGATTCGCCGCATCCGCGCCCGATGTCGGATACGTCGCAGACCTCGACTACCCGTGCGCCCACGTCGGCGACTCCACGCAAGACCGAGTGCTGGCCGTTCCAGACGGACTGCTGATCAATCCCGCACGGCGCGACCGAGTTTGGTGAAGGCGATCGCCTGCTCGGCGCGCACCCGGACGTGCGCGCGGGAGGAGTCGATGTGGGCGGTGAGGGTGTGCAGGGCCTGTTCGCCGTCCCCGGCGAGCACCTGCTCGGCGATGGTGATGTGATCGGCTGTCATGGCCGCCACCCGCTCGGCGGTCGGCACATCCATCGTGCGCACCGGGCGAACCCGCAGGTAGACGGCGGCCAACGCCTCGGCGAGGGCGGAATTGCCCGCCGCTCTGAGCAGCTCGGTGTGGAACCGCTCGTCGGCGGCGACCAGGTCGGGCCCGGGTTCCGGTGGGGTGTCGCGGTATTCGAGCCAGCGGGCCAGCTCGGCGCGCACGGTGGGTAGGTCGTGCTCGGCCGGGATGTGCACCTGGACGGAACCACCCGCGGCGATGCGCTGAAAACCACGGGATTCCAGCACGATTCGCAGTTCGTAGAGCTCGTCGAGTTCGTTCAGGCGTGGCCGGTACAGGTAGAGACCGTCGGGATGTCGCTGCACGAGCCCGTCGGCCTGGAGCCGGGCCAGCGCCTCGCGCACCGGGGTGCGCGAGACGCCGTAGCGCTGGGCCAGCCGTTCGGCGCGCAGCCGTTCGGTCGGCGCCAGTTCCCCGGTGGCGAGGTCGTGGCGGAGTTCGTCGTAGACGCGCGCGGCCAGCGGCACCCGCCGCCCGCCGCCGGCGGGACGCGCGTCCTCGCCCGATCCCCTCCCGGCCATGTGCGCCGCTGCGATCAGATCGCCATCGCCGCGCGGACCGCGGATTCCGCACCTGCCCCGCCTGCCCCGGTCGAGCCGAGATGCCCCGAGTGCAGCACGTAGTACTGTTGCGCGGCTTGCAGTGCGAAGCCGATGTGCTGCTCCACCAGCAGCACGCTCAAACCGCCGCGCTGCGTCAATTCGATGATGGTGCGCTCGATTTCGGCGACCACCGACGGCTGGATGCCCTCGGTGGGTTCGTCGAGGATGAGCAGCTTCGGCTCGGTGATCAGTGCCCGGGCGATGGCCAGCTGCTGACGCTGCCCGCCCGAGAGCAGGCCCGCCTTGCGGGTGAGCAGGTCCTTCAGCGCGGGGAACAGATCGAGGGATTCGTCGATCAGCGCCTTGCCGCGTTTGCGCCCGTCCGCGACCACCTGCAGGTTCTCGGCGGTGGTCAGCTGCCCGAAGCTCTGCTGGCCCTGCGGCACATAACCGATGCCGCGCTTGACCCGTTGGGAGGGCGAGAGTTTCGTGATCTTCTCGCCGTCGAAGGTGATGGTGCCCGATTTGGTGGGCAGCAACCCCACCGCCGCGCGCAGCAGCGTGGTTTTGCCCGCGCCGTTGTGGCCCATGATCGCGACGACGCTGTCGTCGGGCACGGTCATGCTGACACCGTGGATGACCTCGGTGCGCCCGTATCCGGAACGGATGTCGTGTAGCTCAAGCATCGGCCGACTCCTTGTCTGTCGTAACCAGAGTCGCGGTGCCCAGATAGACCTCTTGCACCTTCGGATCGGCCTGCACCTGTTCGACGCTGCCCTCGCTGAGGACCTTGCCGCCCGCGAGCACGGTGACCGAGGTGGCGAAGGACCGCATGAAGTCCATGTCGTGCTCGACGACGATCACCACGCGATCACTGCCGATGCGGCGCAACAGGTTTCCGGTCTCCTCGCGCTCCTCGGCGCTCATGCCCGCGACCGGCTCGTCGAGCAGCAGCACCGACGCGTTCTGCACCAGCAGCATGCCGATCTCGAGCCACTGCTTCTGTCCGTGCGCGAGCACCCCGGCGGGCTTGTCCCGCAGCGCGGTGAGACCCGTTGTCTCCAGGGCCTGTTCGATGCTCGGCAGCACCGACTTGCGCATGCGCAGCAGCGACAGTGCCGAACGCCCGGCACCCGCCGCGATATCCAGGTTCTGCAACACGGTGAGTTGCTCGAACACACTGGCCGTCTGGAAGGTGCGCCCGATGCCGAGGCGCGCGATCTGGTGCACCTTCTTGCCGAGGAGTTCGGTGCCCGACTTCTGCGCCGAACCGGTCGCCGGGACGAGGCCGGTGATGGCATCGATCAGCGTGGTCTTGCCCGCGCCGTTCGGTCCGATCAGGAATCGCAGGTCGCCTTGCAACACCGTGAGGTCGACATCGGTGACGGCTTTGAAGCCGTCGAAACTGACAGTGAGACCACGGATTTCGAGGTAGTCGCTGTCCATGCCCGCGTTGCCGCCGGCTTTGGGTTCGAGTGTCATCGCGCTTGCACCTTCTCCTCGGTGACGACGGCGGCGGGTTCTTCCGGTGCGGGCGGCAGCTTCTTGCGGCTGTCGAGCCAGCCCTTGAACATCGGCCACAGCCCGGCCAGACCGGCGGGGATGAACCCGACGACCACTATGAACAGCACGCCCTGCATGTAGGTCCAGCCCGACGGGAACGACTCCGACAGCGAGGTCTGCGCCCAGGCGACGCCGATCGCACCGAGGATCGGTCCGAGCAGGGTGGTGCGGCCACCGATGGCGACACCGATCAGGAAGGCGATCGACGGGATGACGCCGATATCGGCGGGCGAGATGATGCCGACGATCGGAGTGAACAGCGCACCGGCGATACCGGCGAGGAACGCCGCCACCACATAGGCGACGATCTTGATATTGGCCGGGTCGTAGCCGAGGAAACGCACGCGCTCCTCGGCATCGCGCACCGCCACCAGCAGTTCGCCGTAGCGGCTGCGGTTGAGCTGGCGGATCAGCGCCACCACCACCAGCAGCGTGCCCGACGCGATGAAGAACAGCATCTGCCGGTTGGCCGGGTCCGACAGCCGGAACCCGAAGAAGGAACGGAAGTCCGACAGTCCGGTGAAGCCGCCGATGGCCTGCTGACCGGTGAGCAGGATCGCCAGCGCCGCGGCCAGTGCCTGGCTCAGGATGGCGAAGTAGGCGCCGCGCACCCGGCGCTTGAACACGCCGTACCCGAGCACCGCCGCGACCAGCGCGGGCAGCACCAGGATGCCGAGAATCGCCACCGGCGCGGAACTGAACGGCTGCCAGAATCCCGGCAGTTCGCTGATGCCGGAGATCTCCATGAATTCCGGGACGTCGTTGCCGAGGCGGGCGGCGTCGGCGAGCTGCATGTGCATGGCCATGATGTAGGCGCCGATGCCGAAGAACACGCCCTGGCCCAGGGTGAGCATTCCGCCTCGACCCCACGCCAATCCGATACCGGCCGCCACGATGGCGAAGCAGAGGAACTTGGCCAGAAGGTTCAGGCGGAAATCGCTCAGAACCGCAGGGGCGACGGCGAACAGCAGGATCGCCGCGACGCCGAAGCCGAGTAGTGGTGTCAGCCGCGGGTATTCGCGGAGACGTTCGGTGAGTGCGGTCATGCCAGGCTCCTCGTCCGCACGGTGAACAGGCCCTGCGGGCGGACCTGCAGGAAGATGACGATCAGCACGAACACGATCACCTTCGCGATGGACGCGGTGGTGGAGTATTCGATGAACGAGTTGAGCAGGCCGAGCGCGAACGCCGCGATCACCGTGCCCTTGATCTGGCCGAGGCCACCGATCACGACCACCAGGAACGCGTCGATCAGATAGCTCTGGCCGATGGTGGGGCTCGTCGAACCGATCAGGGTGAGCGCCACACCGGCGACGCCGGCCAGTCCGGAACCGATGAAGAACGTGCTGATATCGGTGAATCTGCTGGAGATGCCACTGGTTTCGGCCAGTCCACGGTTCTGCACGACGGCGCGAATCCGTCGACCCATCGGGGTGGTCTTGAGCACGGCGGCCAGGGTGGTCACCGCGACGATCGCCAGCACCAGGATGAAGATGCGGGTCTTCGGCACAACCGCGCCCGCGATAGTGATGCCGCCACTGAGCCATTCGGGCACCAGCACGTTCTTGGCGGGGGCGCCGAAGATGTCACGCGCGGCCTGCTGGAGCACGAGTCCGACACCGAAGGTGACGAGCAGGGTGTCCAGCGGTCGGTCGTACATGTAGCGGATCAGGCCCATCTCCAGGGCGGCACCGAGCAGGCCGCCGATGAGGAAGCCCATCAGCAGGGACACGACCAGCGACACTCCGGCCGACGAGAAGACTTGCTGCACTACATAAGTGGTGTAGCAACCGGCCATGATGAATTCGCCGTGCGCCATATTGATGACGCCCATCTGACCGAACGTCAGGGAAAGGCCGAGCGCGGCGAGCAGAAGAATGGATCCCAGACTCAGCCCGGTGAAGAGCTGACTGATCAGCACGTCCATTGCAGTGGACTCCTTGGAGATGGGGCGATGTGGGACGCGCGCACTGCGCGTCCCACATCTGTCGGGCTGTTTACTTGAGGCCCTTGGCCCATTCGTAGGACTTCAGGTACGGGTCCGGGGTGATGGCCTTGCCGGAATCCCAGACGGTGTAGATCAGGCCGTCGGGGCGGATCTCGCCGATCCGGGCGGTCTTGGTGATGTGGTGGTTGGAGCCGTCGATGGTGACGGTGCCCTCCGGGGCGTCGAAGCTCACGCCATCGGCGGCGGCCTGAATGTCGGCCACGGCGAACGACTTCGCCTTCTCGACGGTGTTCTTCCACAGGTACACCGAGGCGTACGCGGCTTCCATCGGGTCCGAGGTGGGCTTGTCGGCGCCGAAGGCCGCCTTGTAGTCGGCGACGAACTTCTTGTTCGCCGGGGAGTCGACGGTTTGGTAGTAGTTCCAGGCGGTGAGCTGGCCCGCGATGTTCTGCGCGCCGATGCCCGCGACCTCTTCCTCGGCGATCGATACCGAAACCACCGGCATCTCAGCGGCTTTCAGGCCCGCGTTGGTGTACTCGCGGAAGAAGGCGACGTTGGAGTCGCCGTTGAGGGTGTTGAACACCGCGCCCGCCTTGGCGGCACGCACCTTGTTGACGATGGTGGAGAAGTCGGTGGAGCCCAGCGGGGTGTAGTCCTCGCCCTTGATCTCGATGCCGTTGGCCGCGGCGTAGGCCTTGATCTCGCGGTTGGCGGTCTGCGGGAAGACGTAGTCGGAGCCGACCAGGTAGAGGGACTTTATGCCCTTCTGCTTCAGGTAGTCCAGCGCGGGAATGATCTGCTGGTTGGTGGTGGCGCCGGTGTAGAAGATGTTCTTGGAATCTTCCAGACCCTCGTACTGCACGGGGTAGTAGAGCAGCGAGTTCAGGCTCTCGAACTTGGGCTTCATGGCCTTGCGGCTCGACGAGGTCCAGCCGCCGAACACCGAAGCGACACAGTCGGAGCTGATCAGCTTCTCCGCCTTCTCGGCGAAGGTCTTGGGGTCCGAGGCGCCGTCTTCGAGGACGATCTCGATCTTCTTGCCGAGGACGCCGCCCGCCGCGTTGATCTGGTCGATCGCCAGCTTGGTCGAATTGGCCACGGTGACTTCGGAAATGGCCATCGTGCCCGACAGCGAGTGCAGCGAGCCCACCTTGATGGTGTCCTTGCTGGTGTCGACGCAGGAGGCTGCGGTCGAGCCGGTCGACGCGTCGTCGCGCGCACCACAGCCGGTGAGCAGCAGGCCGGCGACGGCCACCGCGGCAGGCACGACAAGTGCCTTGACCAAACGGGATTCAGACATGGGGCGGTTCTCCTCATCAGGTGTAACGGCGGCGCCACACGCGCCACAACGAATACCGCCGCTGTCTGCCCCGGAGACTGGATGTACACCGAGTTGTATACAGAAGCTGTATTCGTGATTCGAGACAGTAGATGGAACTTGTTGCACCCGAATGTCTCTCGGTCACGTGCCCGTTTCGTCTGTTTCGTCCGTGTGAATTGTTCGTCGGCGACAGCTGGAGAAGGGTCGCCTTGCCTACGGTTGCGTAGGGGCGCGCAGGTGCGGCACGCTTCGATTTGTACAACGTCGAGCCGCCGAGCCACACGGCAATCGGCCGTGTGCGGTCAGTCGAGGAGGGCCCAATGGGGCACTACAAGGCGAACGTGCGTGACATCGAGTTCAATCTGTTCGAGGTCCTGAACCTGGACAAGGTTCTGGACACGGGCGCCTACGGCGACCTGGACTCCGATACGGTGCGCCAGCTCCTCGACGAGGTGAAACACCTGGCCGAAGGTCCGATCGCGGACTCGTTCGCCGAGGCCGACCGGCACCCGGTGGTCTTCCACCCCGATACCCACGACATCACCGTGCCCGATCCGCTGCGCAAGACGGTGGACGTGGTGCACGAAGCGGGCTGGTACCGCCTGGCCATGCCGGCGGGTATGGACGGCACCGCCGCCCCGAACGCGCTGATGTGGGCGATCAACGAGCTCATCATCTGTGCCAATCCGGCGGCCAGCTTCTTCAACATGGGCCCGATGATGGGCTCGGTGCTCTACGAGATCGGCAACGACGAACAGAAGCGCTGGGCACAGGGCGGGTTCGAGCGCGGGTGGCAGGCGACCATGGTGCTCACCGAGCCGGATGCCGGATCCGATGTCGGCGCTGGTCGCACCAGGGCCGTGCCGCAGCCCGACGGGTCATGGCACATCGACGGGGTGAAACGGTTCATTTCCGGCGGTGACGTGGGTGATACGGCCGAGAACATCTTCCACCTGGTGCTCGCCCGGCCGGAGGGTGCAGGCCCCGGCACCAAGGGGCTTTCGCTGTTCTACGTGCCGAAGTTCCTCTTCGATCCGCAGACGCTGGAACCGGGCGACCGCAACGGTGTGTACGTGACCGGGGTCGAGCACAAGATGGGGATCAAGTCCTCGCCGACCTGCGAGGTGACCTTCGGCGGCACCGCGGTGCCCGCCAAGGGCTGGCTGGTCGGCGATGTGCACAACGGCATCGCCCAGATGTTCAAGGTGATCGAGAACGCGCGGATGACGGTCGGTGTGAAGTCGTCCGGGACATTGTCGACCGGGTATCTGAACGCGCTCGAGTACGCCAAGACGCGGGTGCAGGGCGCGGATCTGACGCAGGTCGCCGACAAGGCGGCGCCGCGCGTCACCATCACCCATCACCCCGATGTGCGCCGGTCGCTGGCCATGCAGAAGGCCTACGCGGAGGGGTTGCGAGCGGTGTATCTGTATACCGCCGCGCATCAGAATGCGGATGTGGCGCAGCTGGTGTCCGGTGCCGATCCGGAGACCGCGCACCGCGTGAACGATCTGCTGCTGCCGATCGTCAAGGGCGTGGGATCCGAGCGCGCGTACCAGTTGCTCGCCGAGTCGCTGCAGACTTTCGGCGGCTCCGGCTATCTGCAGGACTATCCGATCGAGCAGTACATCCGTGACGCCAAGATCGACTCGCTCTACGAGGGCACCACGGCGATCCAGGCCCAGGACTTCTTCTTCCGCAAGATCATTCGCGATCGTGGCGTCGCCCTGGCCCACGTGAACGCGCAGATCGGCGGCTACCTGGACAATGACACCGGCCGTTTCGCCACCGAGCGCGCCCTGCTGCGCACCGCCCAGGCCGACGTCGGCGCGATGGCCGCCACCCTCACCGGCTACGCCATGGCGGGCCGGAGCGAGCCCACCGAGCTCTACAAGGTGGGCCTCGGCTCGGTTCGCTTCCTGATGGCGGTCGGCGATCTCCTCATCGCCTGGCGCCTGCTGGTCCAGGCCGACATCGCCGCCGCCGCCCTGGCCTCCGACGCCGCACCGCGGGACCGCCCCTACTACCAGGGCAAAGTCGCCGCGGCGAGTTTCTTCGCCAAGAATGTCCTCCCCGAACTCACCGCTACCAAGAACATCCTCGCCGCCATCGACAACGACATCATGGCGGTCCCGGAGGAAGCCTTCTGAGCAGCTATTTGATGAGGTAGGGCGAGACCGAGCTGCGGTGTTCGCTGATGTCGAGGGCCTTGCCCAGCGGCGGGAAGGCGCGCTGGGGGCAGTTGGAGCGCACGCACACTCGGCAGCCCGCGCCGATAGGGGTGGCGTTGGCTTCGCCCAGGTCGATGCCGTCGGCGTAGACGACGCGGCCCGCGTGGCGCAGCTCGCAGCCGAGGCCGATCGCGAACGTCTTGCCGGGTTGGCCGTAGCGGGTGGCGCGGCGTTCCACGGTGCGCGCGATCCAGAGGTATTTGCGGCCGTCGGGCATCTGGGCGATCTGGGTCATGATCTTGCCGGGGTAGGCGAAGGTCTCGTAGACGTTCCAGAGCGGGCAGGTACCGCCGCTGGCCGAGAAGTGGAAACCCGTGGCGGACTGGCGCTTCGACATATTGCCCGCGCGGTCGACGCGGACGAAGGAGAACGGGACGCCGCGCAGGGTCGGCCGTTGCAGGGTCGACAGGCGGTGGCAGATGGTTTCGAAACTCTGCGAGAAATGCGCCGACAGGCGTTCGATGTCGTAGCGGAAATTCTCGGCTACTTCGTGAAAGTGCGTGTAGGGCAAGACCATCGCGGCCGCGAAGTAGTTCGCCAGGCCGAGCATCGCGAGTTTGTGCGACGCGTCGGAGGCGAAATTGCCCTCGTCGACCAGTTTTTCGAGGAGCGGGCCGCATTCCAGATAGGCGAGTTCGGCGGCGAGTTTGAAGGTGCGCTGTCCACCGGACAGGTGTGGGGAGATCTCGAGCTGTTTGGTCTCGGGGTCGAAATGGTGCAGCACGCCCTCGCCGAGGTCGATGCGCTCGCTGATCCGCACGCCGTGCGCACGCAGCAGGCGCACGATCTCGGTGCTCACCTCGCCACCGTGGAACCGGATGCGCGCGGTGAGATCCTCTGCGGCGGTATCCAATTCGTGGATGTAGTTCTGGCGCTGATAGAAGTAGTCGCGCACTTCCTCGTGCGGCTTGCTGATCGCGGCGCTGCCGGAACCGTCGGCGAACCGATCCTCGGTGGCGGCGGCCAGCTGCGCGCTGGTGTTGCGGTAGCGGTTGTGCAGGGCCACCAGGGCGCGCGCCATCGACGGATGGGCGGAGACCATGTCGGCGATCTGCTGGGTGTCGGCCTCGATGCCGAGCTCGGCGTCCATCACCACTTCGGACAGCTCGGCGATGAGCCGGGTGTCGTCCTGGGCGGAGAAGAAGGTGGGGTCGACGCCGAAGACCTCGTTGATGCGCGTGAGCACCGGCACGGTGAGCGGTCGCACGTCGTGTTCGATCTGGTTCAGATAGCTGGCCGAGATCTCCAGTTTCTGCGCGAGCGAGACCTGGCTCAGCCCACGTTCGGTCCGCAGCTGGCGCAGCCGCGCTCCGACATAGGTCTTGGCCATATGTCCAGTTTAGGGGCGGTTTCGCAGGCTTGCCAATGGATTCTTAACAACGGGGCTCGAGCTCTGTGTCACACCCTCGCGATACTGTCGTTGGGTGCTGTTCAGCGATGTCGTCACGGCCTCCGCGGCCGTGCGGGCGACCCGGTCGCGCAAGGCGAAAACCGCCGCGCTGGCCGAGCTCTTCGGCGCCGCGGACCCGTCCGAGATCGGGACCGTGGTGGCATGGTTGTCCGGCGAGCTGGTGCAGGGCCGGATCGGGGCCGGGTGGCGCACGGTGGCCGGGCTCGAGACCCCGCCGAGTGGCGACGCGAGCCTCACCGTCGGCGCGGTGGACGACATCTTCTCCCAGCTCACCGGCCTGAACGGCAAGGGCTCGACCAACCGGCGCCGCGAATTGCTGACCGCGCTCTTCACCGCCGCGACCGAGGATGAGCAGTCCTTCCTGGTCCGCCTGCTCACCGGCGAACTCCGGCAGGGCGCGCTCACCGCGATCGTGGTCGAGGCGCTCGCACAGTCCACCGGCATCCCCGTCGATGTGGTGCGCCGAGCCCATATGCTCTCGGGCCGGCTGCCCGTCACCGCGATCGCCGCGCTCGCCGGGGGCGAGCAAGCCCTGGCCGCGTTCCGCCTCGAAGTAGGACGCCCGGTAGCGCCGATGCTCGCCGCACCCGGCGGTTCGCTGGACGAGGCCCTCGCCGAGCTGGGCTCCGGCATCAGTGTCGAACACAAGCTCGACGGCGCCCGCATCCAGGTGCACCGCGACGGCGACCAGGTCTGGGTCTTCACCAGAACCCTGCGCGACATCACCGCGGGCGTCCCCGAACTCGTCGAGCTGGTCAAGACCCTCGACTGCGCCACCGTGGTCCTGGACGGCGAAACCCTCGCCCTGACCGACGCGGGCCGCCCGCGCCCGTTCCAGGAGACGATGAGCAGGTTCGCGACCATCGGCGATCCACGCCGGTTGCACCCCTATTTCTTCGACTGCCTGCACCTGGACGGCATCGATCTGATCGACGAACCACTGCGCATCCGGCGCACCGCGCTGGAGCGGGTCGCGGGCGATCACAGCATTCCCGCGCTCATCGCGCCGACCCCAGAGGCCGCCGCCGACTACTACGACGACGCACTGGCGGTCGGCAACGAGGGCGTGATGGTCAAGGCGCTGGATGCCCCGTACGCCGCGGGCAGGCGCGGCAAAGCCTGGCAGAAGATCAAACCCGCGCACACCCTCGACCTACTGGTGATCGGCGCCGAATGGGGGTACGGCCGCCGCACCGGGTTCCTGTCCAACCTGCATCTGGCGGCCCGCGATCCGGAGACCGGTGAGCCGGTGATGGTCGGCAAGACGTTCAAGGGCCTCACCGACGAACTGCTGCGCTGGCAGACTGAGGAATTCCCGCGCCACGAAACCCACCGCGACGGTCAGGCCGTGTACCTGCGTTCCGAACTCGTCGTCGAGATCGCGCTCGACGGCGTCCAGACCAGTACCAAATATCCGGGCGGAGTCGCGCTGCGCTTCGCCAGGGTGGTGCGGTACCGGCCGGACAAGGAACCGGCGGAGGCCGACACCATCGAGGCGGTGCGCGCGCTCGGCGTGGCCGCCGGCTGAGCTCAGCCGCTGGTCGTGCGACTTACCCGCAACAGTTTGGCAATCCGGCGGCAGCATACGACACACTGTTCCGGTGAGCGCCGAACTAATGGTCCTGTTGATCGTCATCGTCACAGCTCTCGCGTTCGACTTCACCAACGGATTCCACGACACGGCCAACGCCATGGCGACCTCGATCGCCACCGGTGCGCTGAAGCCGAAGACGGCAGTCGCGCTCTCGGGCGTGCTGAACCTGATCGGTGCGTTTCTGTCGGTATCGGTCGCGGCGACGGTGGCGAAGGGGATCGTCCAATTGGACGATGTGGGCGGGCAGGACCTGCTGGTCATCGTCTTCGCCGGCCTGGTCGGCGGCATTCTGTGGAACCTGTTGACCTGGCTGCTCGGCCTGCCGTCGAGTTCCTCGCACGCCCTGTTCGGCGGCCTGATCGGGTCGACGATCGCCGCGCTGGGCTGGAACGGGGTGATCTGGGCATCGGGGTCGGACGGGGTGCTGATCAAGATCGTGCTGCCCGCGCTGCTCGCGCCGGTGATCGCGGCCATCGTGGCGGCCATCGGCACGTTCCTGGTGTACCGGATCACCCACGGCGTCGACCGGGAGAAAACCGAAGAGGGCTTCCGCTGGGGCCAGATCGGTTCGGCCTCCCTGGTCTCGCTGGCGCACGGCACCAACGACGCGCAGAAGACGATGGGCATCATCTTCCTCGCGCTGGTCGCCTACGGCTCGCTGGGCAAGGACGACCACATGCCGCTGTGGGTGATGGCCGCCTGCGCCGTCGCGATCGCCCTCGGCACCTATCTCGGCGGCTGGCGGATCATCAGGACCCTCGGCAAGGGCCTGGTCGAGATCGAGTCGCCGCAGGGCCTGGCCGCCGAGTCGACCTCGGCGGCGATCATTCTCACCTCGGCGCACTTCGGTCTGCCGCTGTCGACCACGCAGACCGCGACCGGTGCGATCCTCGGTACCGGCATCGGCAAGGGCGCCGAGGTGCGCTGGCGGGTGATGGGCCGGATGGCTGTGGCCTGGCTGCTGACCCTGCCGATGGCGGGCATCGTCGGCGCGATCTGCTGGGCGATCGCCAACGTCATCGGTGGACTTCCCGGCGTGCTCGTGGTGTTCGGCCTCCTGATCGCCGGGGCGCTCGGAATCTATCTCCGGTCGCGCCGTGACCCGGTCGGCACTCACAATGTGAACGAATGGCCCGATGGCCATCAGCCACCCACCTCGGCACAGGCGCCGATCGACCAGAACCATGCCGGGTAGAGGGGAGCGATCGTGCACACCGTGATCACCAATCTGAGTTCACTGTGGGAAGTGGTGCTCGCCGCGCTGATCTTCGGCGCGGGTGTGCCCGCGGTCTTCGCCTTCGCGGTGCGGTGGTGGGGCAATGCCGAGACCGTCGACGCCGAGGGCCGAGTCCGGCGCAACTATCCGGCGCTGGCGGGCGCGGTGACCTGTCTGGTCCTCATCGTCGTCGTGGTGATCACCGGAATCCTGTTCACCGCCAAGGCGTTCATCGCCCACCAGTTCGGCATCCACCTGTTCGGCCAATCATGAGTGAGGAAGCCATGACCGATCCGAACCCCACCCCCGCGACCCCGCCGGTCCGTGGCAACCTGCTCTCGCGGGTGCTCGGGTGGCTGCGCGCGGGCTACCCACAGGGCATTCCCCAGTCCGACTATGTCGCCTTGTTCGCCGTGCTGCACCGCCACCTCACCGACTACGAGGTGACGGTGATCGGGGAGAAACTGGTGGAGGCGAATCCGAATCGGGAATCGATCAGCGAGGCCGAAATCGCGGCCGCCATCGCCGATTTCGCGAAGCAGCAGCCCGCGCCCGACGACGTCTCGCGGGTGGCTTCGCATCTGGCCGCCGGTGGCTGGCCGTTGGCCGAACCGCTCGACGACGGCGAACCCACTACCGAACAGAATTGATCATCGCCAGTTCGACAATTCCGATACGCCAGCGGAATTCGCTCGCGGCGACAATGGCGAATCGCCCGGCTGCCCGGCCATCGCGCGCTAGCATGCATCCGTGGTTCGGCGTGCGGATGTAACCGATAGTGGTCGTAGTTACGGTGGATTGTCGCGCCAGCAGCGAGTCGCGCTACGCCGCAACAGGTTGACCGACGCGGCGCTGGAACTATTCGGTACCCAGGGATATTCGTCGACCTCGATCGAGCGGCTGTGTTCGACCGCGAATGTGTCGACCCGCAGTTTCTACGAAGACATCGGTAGCCGTGAGGCATTACTGATCGCACTCGTCGACCGGTTGAACGCGGCCGCGTTACGGCGCCTCGACGAGGCATTGGAGCACACCAGCGAACAGCCGCTGGTGGTCCGCGTGGTGGAGAGTTTCCGTGCGTTCCTCGCGGTGACCTGCCGTGATCGCCGGGCGGCGCGGGTGTTCTATGTCGAGGTCGTCGGGGTGAGTCCGGTGGTGGAGGAATGGCGGCGCGCGCAGCGGCGGTCGATTTCGGCACTGCTCACCCGGGAAGCGCAGCGCGCCGCCGAACGGGGCGAAGCGGAATCGCGCAGCCTGCACCTGTTCGGCCTCGCGGTAATCGGCGCCGTGAATTCCCTCGCCCAGGAGATGGTGCACGCCACCGTTCCCGGCGACGCGATCTCGGTCGACGAGATCTGCGAGGAGATCGCCTATTTCATCCGCTCCGGGCTCACGGTGCGCACCGCGGTCGCGCCCACCACGTAGCTGCCGGCAACGCAGAAACGGGAGGCATCCGAATCCGGATGCCTCCCGCTTTCAGTGGGAAATCAGATACCCATGCCCTGTGCGAGCAGCGGCCACGACTCGTGCAGCGCCTGCTCCCAGTACGGCCAGTAGTGGGTGCCCATCGGGGTGAACTGGTAGGTCGCCGGGATACCCAGCGAGTCCAGCTTGGTCTTCAGGTTCTGGCTGCAAGCGTTGGTCGCCGCTTCGATGCCGATACCGAGACCGAGGTTGATCACGCCCATCGGGCCGGGCGAACCGTTGAGGTAGTAGGCCACGTCGGCGTTGGTCGGCATGCCGCTACCGCTGGAGATGTAGAGGTTGGTGCCGCGCAGCTTCTCCGCGTTGATGACCGGGTCGTTCTCGACCCACGCGGGATCGTTGTCCGGGCCGTACATGTTCGCGGTCTTGCCACCGGCCCAGGTCTCCACGGAGAACTTGACGGCCTGCTTGCCCATCGGGTCGGCGATCTGCGCGCAGCCACTGTAGGCGGCGACGGACTTGAACAGACCCGGGTTGGCCTCGGCCAGCTGCAGCACCGAGGTGCCGGAGGTGGACAGGCCGGCCAGCGAGTTCAGGCCGGTGGAGTTCAGTGCGCCGTCGAGCAGCGGCGGGAGCTCCTGGGTGAAGAAGGTGCTCCACTTGTTCAGGCCCAGCTTCGGGTCTTCGGCTTTCCAGTCGGTGTAGTAGCTGCCGCGGCCACCGATCGGCTGGATCACATTGACCTGCTTGTCGGCCAGGAAGCTGAGCGCCTGGGTCTGCGCAGCCCAGCTGGCGGTGCCCTCACCGCCGTCGAGGCCGTTGAGCATGTAGAAGTTGGGGGCCGGCTTGGACTCGTCGACGGGACGCTGCACGTCGATCGTGATGTCCTTCTTCATCGCCGCCGAGTACACCTTCAGATGCCACACGCGTCCGTCTTTGACGATGGACGACACGGCTGAGGGCTTCTCGGGTTCGGCGGTCGCGGCGCCACCGGCGACAACGGCCACCGACAATGCGGCGGTCAGAGCCACGGCGGTGGTGCGCAGCGCGGCCACGGTACGTAGTGCAGAGAGCTTCATCGAACAGTCGGTTCCAGTCCACGGGCCCTGTCGGGCACGTCATCGCAGTGCTTCCCCCGGTCGCCGAGAGCATATGCGCTCGACGCCTGCAGGGCTGTCAGATCCTCCGACACTCTATGTCCTCTCACAGGACCGAATCGTTACCGGTTCACTTTTATGGTGACCTCGAGCACGGTTTACGGGGGCGCAATCTGGGCTGTGATTCGGAAATGCCGCCGCAACCAGGCGCTCTTATGGTGACGAGCATGGGTAAGGAAATCCCCGGTAGCGCGACCACCGGGATCGAGATCAGTGGGTTGAGCAAGACCTTCACAGTGGGCCGCAACACTGTCGACGCGCTGGACTCGGTCGATTTGCGGACTTCTCACGGCGCATTCCTGTCATTGCTCGGGCCCTCGGGCTGCGGCAAATCGACGGTGTTGCGGATTCTGGCCGGCCTGGACGAGCCGAGTGCGGGCACCGCGCGGATCAACGGTATGTCCCCGGAACAATTGCGCGGTGGCGCCGAGCTCGGTATCGCGTTCCAGGATTCGGCGTTGCTGCCGTGGCGCAGTGTGGAATCGAACATCCGGCTGCCGTTGCAGGTGGCCGGGCTGCCCGCCGAACCGGACCGGATCGCCGAACTGATCGCGCTGGTCGGGCTGGAAGGGTTCGAGAAGGCCAAGCCCGCGCAGTTGTCCGGCGGTATGCGCCAACGGGTTTCGATCGCGCGAGCGCTGGTCGTGCAGCCGTCGGTGCTGTTGCTCGACGAACCGTTCGGCGCGCTCGACGACATGACCCGCCAGCGCTTGAACCTGGAACTGCTGCGCATCTGGACCGAGAAGCCCGCGACCACACTGATGGTCACCCACGGCATCGGCGAGGCGGTGTTCCTGTCCGACGTGGTGGCGGTGATGAGTCCGCGACCGGGCCGGGTGCTGGAACTGGTCGAGATCGACCTGCCGCGTCCGCGCACACCCGAGATGATGCGCACACCCGAATTCCACAAGCTCTGTGACTACCTGTCGGAGCTGCTCTTCGGGCGGGGTGGGGTGGCATGAGTGTGGCGACAGCCCGGCGGATCCCGGCCGACCTGGGCCGGGTGGCCGGGGCACTGGGTGTGGTGGTGCTGATCGCCCTGTGGTGGGCGCTGGCCGCCGCCGGAACCGCGGGCGGGACGATTCCCTCACCGGGGCGGGTCCTTTCGACCATGTGGTCGGACGGGTGGGGCCTCTACGGGCCCAACTTCCAGGTCACCGCGATCGGGGCGTTGCAGGGCTTCCTCTGGGGCAACGTGCTCGCGATCGGGGTCGCGGCGCTGATCATGCTGGCGCCGCGGATCGAACCTCTCGCGACCCAGCTGGCCATCCTGAGCTACTGCACGCCGCTGGTGGCGCTGGGCCCGATCATCCTGGTGGTGTTCGGCGGGCGCACGCCCACGGTGTTCCTGGCCGCGATGTACTGCTTCTTCACCACCATGGTCGGCGCGGTGAGTGGATTGCGCTCGGCCGATCCGGCGAGCCTGGATCTGGTGCGCGCCTACGGCGGTGGCCGCTGGCAGCAGCTGTATCGGGTGCAGGCCATCGCCGCGCTGCCGAATACGTTCGCCGCCTTGAAGATCGCCGCGCCGTCGGCGGTGCTCGGGGCGATCATCGGTGAGTATCTGGGTGGCGTCGACAGCGGCATCGGAGTCGCGCTCACCGCGGCCCAGACTGCCTACAACGTGCCACGCACCTGGGGCATGGCGATCGCCGCAGCCGCGCTGGCCGGGCTCGGGTACCTGCTGGTGGCGGGCGCGGCCCGCCTGATCACGCCGTGGACGACGGTGGAGGAGGGGCGATGACCACCACCGTCGCGCGCCGGATCGGCCGCTTCCTGCTGCCGCTGGCGACGTCGCTGATTCTGTTGCTCGTCATCTGGACGCTGTTTCTTCGCCTGTTCCCGCAGATCGGGCCGCGAGTGGGCAAGACGCCGTCGGATGTCTGGGCCTATCTGGTCACTTCGGCGGGTGCGCCTGCGGCGCGGCAGGCGATCGTCGACGACCTCGCGATCACCCTCGGTGACGCGGCTTCGGGGTTCGTCGTCGGGATGCTCGGCGCGATCGGCGTGGCCGCGCTGTTCGTGCTGTATTCGGCTGTGCGGCAGACGTTCATGCCGGTCGCGATGCTGTTGCGGTCGGTGCCGCTGGTCGCCCTGAGTCCGATCGTGGTGCTGATCTTCGGCCGAGGCACGGCGGGGGTGACGGTGCTGACGGCGATCGTCGTGTTCTTCCCCGCCCTGGTGATGATCATGACGGGCCTGCGCGAAGCGCCCAGGCAGGCAATGGAATTGGTGACGGCCTACGGCGGCACACGGTGGACGCGACTACGGATGGTCGCGGTGCCCGCCGCGCTGCCGTCGGTGTTCGCCGCGGCCAGGGTCTCGGTGCCCGGCGCGTTGATCGGCGCCCTGCTGGGTGAATGGCTCGGCAGTGGAACAGGATTGGGTGCGAGCCTGGTACGGGCCATCCCGATGTTCCAGTACAACCGGCTGTGGGCGTCGATCGTGGTGGTCACGGTGGTATCGGTGTTGCTGTACGCGATCGTCGGCGTGATCGAGAACGTGGTGCTCGCGCGCTTCGGCCCGAGCGCCGGAAAGTAAGGAATAGCGGCGGAACGTGGCGGCAAAGAGAACGAAACGCATCGAACCTACATTTTGCGTATGAACAGTATCGACCGTCGTTCCTTTCTCCGCTTTTCCGCATTGACCGGCGCGGCGCTCGGCGGCGCCGGGCTGCTCGCCGCCTGCGGCGGTAGTTCGGCCACTTCCTCGAACGGCTCGACCGACGACGGCTCGAAATTCGGCAAGGTCGCTGTCCAGTTGTCCTGGATCAAGAACATCGAATTCGCGGGTGAGTATTTCGCCGATTCGAAGGGCTATTTCAAGGATGCGGGATTCGGTGCGGTAGATCTCGTCGCGGGTGGCGCGGCGTCGACTTCGGTGGAAGCCGGTCTCGATACCGGCAAGATCTGGCTCGGCCTCTCCGCGCCGCAGACCACCGCGCCCGCCGTGCTGGAAGGACTACCCGCCAAGATCGTCGGCGCGACCTATCAGAAGAACCCGTTCGCGATCGTGAGTTCGGCGGGCAAGCCGATCACATCACCCATGGAGATGAAGGGCCGCAAGATCGGTGTGCAGGACACCAATCAGCTCATCTTCAGCGCCCTGCTGGCGGCCAATGGCATCAGTCCCGGCGATGTCACCGTGGTGCCCGCACAGTTCGATCCGACGCCGCTGGCCAACGGCGAGGTCGACGGCTGGGTGAGTTATGTGACCAACGAGCCGATCACCCTGGCCGCCAAGGGCTTCGCCAACGACCACTTCCTGTTCGCCGACTTCGGTCTGCCGCTGGTCGCGGAGACATTGACGGTGAGCCAGCACACCATCGACAACGAGCGCGACAAGCTCAAGGCCTTCCTGACCGCCCAGATCAAAGGCTGGAAGGACGCTGTCGCCAACCCCGCCGAGTCCGCGCGGTTGGCCGTCGAGGTCTACGGCAAGGACCTGAAGCTCGACCTCGCCGAGCAGACCGAGGAGGCCACCGCGCAGAACGACCTGGTCGTCTCGGCATCGACCAAGACTGACGGCCTGCTGACGATGTCGGACGCGCTGATCGAGCAGAACATCGCCGCGCTGCGCACCGCCAAGATCGACATCAAGGCCGACCAGCTCTTCGACCTGTCCGTCCTGCGTGAGGTGTACGCCGAGAACCCGGGCCTGAAATAAGAACCCGGTCGGCGCCGCGAAGCCGTGGCGCCGACCGGTACATCAAATGGCCATACCCACAGCGGCTGTCGACCCGTAGTCGCGCTGAGCCGCGAGGCGAAGGCCCGCGCGGGAGGCGAGGAAGTCGGCGGTGATGAAGACGGCGGTCTCGGCGGGAGTGCGCGGGCCCGCTTCCAGGCCCGCGGGTACGTGCACGCGCGACAGGGTCGGCTCGTCGAAGCCGCCCGCGCGCAGGTCGTCGAGGCGACGAGCCTGGTCGGCAGGGGTGCCGAGGGCGGCTAGGTAGCCGAGCTCGGGTAGTCGTAACGCGACGGTGAGCAGCGGGATCTCGAAGCGCGGCTCGTTGGCCAGCACGACGATGGCGGTGCTGTTGTCGACCTCGCCCGCGGCCGAGAGGGTGTTGAGGTAGCGATGCGGCCAGTCGACGACCACTTCGGCGCCGGGGAACGAGGCCGGGTCGGCGAACTCGGGACGCGAGTCACAGATGGTCACCCGGTAGCCGATCATCCGCGCCTGCGCGACGAGCGTGGCCGCGTACGCGTTGGCGCCGAAGATGATCAGGCGCGGCGGCGGGCAGTACGAGGCGACGAACAGATCCGACTCGGGCAGCGCGACGAGTTCGGTCGCGTGCTTGCGATCGGTGACCAGATGCTGGCCGATGACATCGGGATCCTGATTCCACACCACGGTGAACACGGTGACCCGGCGATGGGCTTGGATATCGGCGGCGATAGTGGGGAATTCGGGAAAATCGCGGCAGGAGAACGGTTCTACGAAGATATCGACGAGTGTTCCGTCGTCGGCGCTCGATTCCAGACCGGTGAGCATGCTGTAGCGACGCAGTTGCCGGACGCCGGTGCGACCCGCTTCCAATGCCGCGTCGTAGACGGTCTCTTCCAGCCGTCCGGAGGCGATCGATCCGAAGACGCCACCGTTGGGGGTGACGAGCATCGAAGAGCCGATGGGTAGGGAATTGGTGCCGATGGTACGGACCACGGTGGCGAGGCCGCCCGTACGGCCCGAATGCCACACTCGCAGAAGGTCATCGACGATATCGCGCATATCTCACAACTCCGATCACCGTGCGCCGACTTCCGGGAAATCGCGATCGGTCCCTGTCGCCAAGTCGTCGCACGTGACGCACACCATATCCTGTCGACCGCCCAAATAGGAACCGGCCCCGATATCGCCTGCGGCTACTTCGGAAATGGCTTCCCAGTGCTTGTTCTCGATCACAACGGGGTGTCCAGGTGTGTTGTGAAACACAGCACGGGCAAGTCCGCTCTTGCTCGCGCGCGCCGCGGCGAGCACTCTGGCGACAACATCGCCCCCGATATCGGGGATGTCGACGGGCAGAAACGCCACGTAACGGGTGTCGGTTTCGGTGGCGGCGCGCAGGCCCTCGCGCACCGTCGCGGAGAGTCCGGTCGCCCAGTCGGCGACCCACCGGCATCGGGTGCCGTCGGGCAGTCCGAGGGCGGCCGGATCGGGTCCGGTCGCGCCGAGCATGACGACCACCGGACCGCAGCCGCCGTCGCGCAGGGCGGTGATCGCCGAACGCAACCAGGCGCCGTCCTCGGCGAGTGCCTTGGGTTTGCCGTATCGCGTGCCCGCACCCGCCGCGAGGACGATGCCCGTGCACGAGGCGTGCGCGGAACGGTCGAGTGGAGGCATGTGAGCGAAGGTAATGACGCAATGTTGCCGGTCGATTACAGCAGGGGAGCGCACCGGCGACGACACGCCGACGTGATGGACTGCACATCGGTGGCGGCGGGCCGGGGATCGCGCGATGCTGGATCGATGACGAGCGAAGGGCTGAGCCTCGCGGGTTTCAACGATCTACCTGCGAAGACTGCCGAAGATGCGCTGCTTGCCTGTTGCTCGGCGCCACGCTGGGCGCGGGCGATCGCGGCCGCGCGTCCCTATGCCACCACCGACGCGCTGTTGGCGGCGGCCGAGGCGGGAACGGCCGCACTCGACGACGCCGAGATCGACGAGGCGCTGGCCGGTCACCCGCGGATCGGCGACCGCCCGACCTCGGCGGCCTCCGCGCGCGAGCAGTCCGGGGTGGCGGGCGAGGACGTGCGCGTGGCGCTGGCCGAGGGCAATCGCGCTTACGAGGCGAAGTTCGGCCATATCTACCTGGTCTGCGCGGCAGGTCGCAGCGGCGAGGAGTTGCTGGCGATCTTGTGCGCGCGGTTGGACAACGATCCGTCTACTGAAAGGCAGGTCATGCGAACAGAACTGACGAAGATCAACCGGCTGCGCCTGGCGGGGCTGGTGACGCCATGACGAGCGTGAGTACCCACGTGCTCGACGCCGTGCGCGGGGTCCCCGCCGCAGGTGTCGCGGTGTTGCTGATGCGCGGGGAGCAGCGGCTCACCGAGGCGCTCACCGACGCCGACGGCCGGGTGAAAGAGCTGGCGGCCGGACTCAATCCGGGCGACTACCGGCTGTTCTTCGATACCGGCAGCTACTTCGCGGCGCAGGGCACCGAGACCTTCTATCCGGAAGTCTGCGTCGCGTTCACGGTGGGTGAGCAGTCGCATCTGCATGTGCCGCTGCTGCTGTCGCCGTTCGCCTTTTCCACCTACCGAGGGAGCTGAGATGGCACTGACCGGTCCGATCGTGTTGACCGACAATCGATATGGCAAAGCCGAGAATCGGGTTGTGCGTTTCTACAAAGAGAACGCGCGCCACGAGATTCGCGACGTGAACGTCTCGACCACCCTGCGCGGTGATTTCGAGGCGGCATACACCGATGGTGACCAGCGTCACGTACTGCCCACCGACACCCAGAAGCACATGGCCTTCGTGTATTCGAAGAAGCCCGGTCTCGGCACCATCGAGGACTACGCGATCGCACTGGGCAAGCATTTCGTGGACTCGGTCGATCCAGTGTCGAGTGCGCGTATCGACGTGGACTCCTATGGCTGGCAGCGGGTTTCGGTCGACGGTGCCGAACACGATCACACCTGGGTGCGTCAGGGCCCCGAGGTGCGCACGGCCGCGGTGACCGTGGCGGGCAAGGGCGCGCAGCAGCAGCGGTGGGTGATCGGCGGGATCAAGGACCTGGTGTTGCTCAAGTCGACCGGATCGGAGTTCGCCGACTTCCTCACCGACGAGTACACGACGCTCGCGCCGACCCACGATCGCGTGCTGGCCAGTTCGCTGGTGGTCCAGTGGCGGTTCGCCGAGACCAGCGGATTCGATTGGGACGAGGTGTACGCCGGGATCCGCGCCACGCTGCTCGAGCTCTTCGCCACCACGTACTCCAAGGCGTTGCAGCAGACGCTGTACGCGATGGGAACGGCCGCGCTGGAACGCTTTCCGGTGCTGGCCGAGATCCGGTTGTCGGCGCCGAACAAACACCACTTCGACTACGACCTCGCGCGGTTCGAGATCGAGAACAAGGGTGAGGTCTTCTGGGCGGCCGACCGGCCCTACGGCTCGATCCACGCCACCCTGGCGCGAGCGGACGCGCCCGATGCGGGGATCGCGTGGCAGCCGTGAGCGCGCCCGATCTGCTGATTCACGGCTGTGCGGTGATCGCCGTCGACGCGACCGGCACCGAATACCGCGACGGCTGGGTCACGGTGCGCGGCAACAAGATCGACGCTGTGGGCGCGGGTGCACCGCCCGAGTTCGGGCCGGAGGTCGCGCGGATCGACGGGCGCGGCTGCGTGCTCACGCCCGGTCTGGTCAACACCCACCACCACCTGTACCAATGGATCACCCGTGGGCTGGCCGCCGACAACACGCTGTTCGAGTGGCTGACCACGCTGTATCCGGTGTGGGCGCGGATCGATGAGAAGTCGGTGCGGACGGCGGCCACCGGCGCGCTGGTCTCGCTGGCGCGCAGTGGGTGCACGACGTCGTCGGATCACCACTACGTGTTCCCGCGCGGCGGCGGTGACCTACTCGCCGCCGAGATCGGCGCGGCGGTCGAGGTGGGGCTGCGCTTCCACCCGGCGCGTGGGTCGATGGATCTCGGGCAGAGCAAGGGCGGGCTGCCGCCGGACTCCGTGGTGGAGTCGATCGACGACATCCTCGCCGCGAGTGCGGCGGCCATCGAAGACTGGCACGACCCGTCGTTCGACGCGATGGTGCGGATAGCGCTGGCACCCTGCTCGCCGTTCTCGGTGACCGCCGATCTCCTGCGCGAGTCCGCGGCGCTGGCTCGTTCCGCGGGCGTCCGGCTGCACACGCACCTCGCCGAAACTCTCGACGAGCAGGACTTCTGCCAGGAGAAGTTCGGGTGCACGCCCGCCGAGTACATGGAGCAGCTGGGCTGGCTCGGCGACGATGTCTGGTACGCGCACGCCGTGCACCTCGACGATCCGGCGATCGCGGCGATGGCGCGCACCGGGACCGGGATCGCGCACTGCCCGACCTCCAACGGCCGGTTGGGCGCGGGGATCGCACGGACCGCCGACCTGGTGGCGGCCGGTGTGCCCGTCGGCCTCGGAGTCGACGGTGCGGCCAGCAACGAGTCCAGTTCGATGATCGAGGAACCGCGCAACGCGCTGCTGTACGCGCGGGCGGTCGGCGGTCCGCGGGCGATGACGGTGCGCACGGCGCTGGAGCTGGCGACGATGGGTGGTGCGCGGGTACTCGGGCGGGCGGACGAGATCGGATCCATCGAGCCGGGCAAGCTGGCGGATCTGGCGCTGTGGCGGCTGGATACGCCCGCTCACGCCGGTATCGAGGACCCGGTCGTCGCGCTGATCCTCGGCTCGGCGCCGCCGCTGGCCGCACTGCTGGTGAACGGGCGTGAGGTCGTTCGCGACGATGTCGTGCTGACGGTGGACGAGGCGTCGGTGGGTGCCGAGGTGGCCCAGGCCCAGGCCACGCTGCTGGCCGGTGCGTGATCACGCTCGGACCCCGGCGTGTGATCACGCGCGGCGGGGGCGGGCCGTGACGTCATCCGCGCGCCGGTCGGCACGTGAGCTCGGATGTCGGGCCGACAGCCATGCTCGTCGTCGGCGTGCTGATCTGCGGTTTTGCCTGGATCGGCGCACACTGGATGGCGTACACCGGGTTAACCGCGGCGCAATCTGGCGCGGGTTTCGTGCAACATCGTGGCAACTCCCGGCCCCTACTGTGGCCGGTGAGGTTAGCGAGGTGAACGTGGATCTGGACACTGTTTCCGAGATTGTTCTCGCCCGCGAACGCGCCGATCTGGCGCAGGTCGGAGCGGGCAGCGCGGTGCTGGCGGGCGGTACTTTCCTGTTCTCCGAACCGCACGATCATCTCGATACGCTCGTCGACATCACCACCCTGGGCTGGGCGCCGCTGACCGAGTCCGCACCGGGGCTGGAGATCGCCGCGACGTGCACGCTGGCGGAGTTCGCCGGTGCCCGTCCCGGCCGGGAACTCGGCACCTCGACCATGCGACCGGAGTGGCCGGGTACGGCGCTGTTCGCGCAGTCCTGCCGGGCGCTGCTGGCCTCGCACAAGATCTGGCGTACGGCGACGGTCGGCGGGAACGTGTGTCTGTCACTGCCCGCAGGCGCGGTGCTCGGCGCGCTCGTCGCCTTGGACGCGACCGCGGTGATCTGGCCGCGCGGCGGTGGCGAGCGACGAATCTCCCTGCGCGACTTCGTCACCGGACCGGGGGAGAACCTGCTGGGCTCGGGCGCTGTCGTGCGCTCGTTCGTCGTTCCCACCTCGAGCCTGGTGGCGCGCACCAGCTTTCGCAAGGTGGCCTTGGCTCCGCTCGGGCGTTCCGGGTCGGTGGTGATGGGCAGGCGTGCGGCCGACGGCCGGTGCGCGATCACCGTCACGGCGGCGACCGTTCGCCCGATCGTTCTCGACTTCGATTCCGTCCCTTCGCCATCCGAGCTGAATTACGCGCTGGCCGAGATCGATCCCGACGTGTGGTTCGACGATCCACACGGTGCGCCGGACTGGCGCGAGCACGTGACCGGGCTGCTGGCCGCAGAGGTGGCCGCCGAACTGCGGGAGGCGTCGTGAGTTCAGCGCGTGGCGTCGTAGGCGGCGCGGGCGGTGAGCACCCGATCCATGTGCTGCTCGGCCCAGCCCTTGATGGTGCGCATCACCGGCAGCAAGTCCTCGCCGAGCGGAGTGAGCCGGTACTCGACGCGAACCGGCACCTCGGGCAGCACGGTGCGGGTGACCAGGCCGTCGCGTTCGAGATTGCGCAGGGTCTGGGTGAGCATCTTCTGGCTCACCCCCGCCAGCCGCTGGTTCAGTTCGCTGTAGCGCAGCGAACCGTCGGCCAGCGCGTTGATCGCCAGACTCACCCACTTGTCGCCGATCCGGTCCAGCAGCTGACGCGCCGGGCATTCGGCCACGTAGGCGTTGTAGGCCGCGCCCGCCTCGGCGCGGCGCTCGGCGGCGGTCCGCGTACTCATCGCTCTCCCTCGCGTGCGGTAGGCACTTCGCAGTGCGTACTTCCCGATAGAGAGTAGCTCTCCCTAGGTTCGGTCAGTACCTACGGAAGAGAGAGATCATCATGCGCGCAGTTGTCGTCCATACCTTCGGCGGACCGGAAGCACTCGAACTCGTCGAGGTGCCGGTGCCCGCGCCGGGGCCAGGTCAGGTGCGGATCCGGGTGTCGGCGGCCGCGGTGAACCCGGTCGACGCGGTGACCAGGGCGGGTGCGCTGGTCGAAGCCGGTCTGATGGCGCCGCGACCGGTGACCGGGATCGGCTGGGACGTGGCGGGCGAGATCGACGAGGTCGGCGCCGGGGTGCCCGGTTTCGCGGTGGGACAGCCCGTGATCGGGCTTCGTGATCTGCTCGACCGGTCGCTGGGCAGCTACGCGGACTACCTCGTGCTCGACGCGTCGGCGGTGGCAGCGGCTCCCGTCGGCCGCTCGGCGGCGGAGGCCGCGACGCTCCCGCTGAACGGGCTCACCGCTTTTCAGGCGCTCGATCTGCTCGATCTCGCCGAAGGCGACAGTGTGCTGGTGACCGGCGCGGCCGGTGCGGTGGGCGGTTTCGCGGTCGAGATCGCCGCGCGGTGGCGTGGACTCAGGGTGATCGCGCAGGTCGGCGCCGAGGACGCCGGCTTCGTGCGCGGGCTCGGTGCGGAGTGGGTAGTGCCGCGTGAGACGCCGGACCTGGCCGAGGCGGTCCGCGCGCTGGTGCCCGGTGGTGTCGATGCCGTCCTGGACACGGCGGGCCTGGGCGCCGGAGCGCTTGCCGCAGTGCGCAACCGGGGGTCGTTCGTCACCGTCGTCGGTGGCGCCGGCCCGGTTCCGTTGCGCGGCATTCGCGTTCACCACGCCTGGATCAGCGCCGACGGCGCAGCCCTGGCCACGCTCGTCGGCTACGACCTCGCCCTGCGCGTGGCCGGCACCCTGCCGCTCGAGCAAGCCGCCGATGCGCACACCCGACTGGCCCGAGGTGGCCTGCGCGGCCGCCTCGTGCTGACCACGGAACACGGAGGTGGTTCATGAGGCTCGATATCGACGGCCGCGCGGTCGAAGTGACCGCGCGGCCCGGCCAGTGCCTGCGCACGGTGCTCCGCGAGCACGGCGAGCTCGCGGTCAAGAAGGGCTGTGACTCCGGCGACTGCGGAGCCTGCTCGGTGCTGCTCGACGGCGAACCCGTCCACTCCTGCCTGATCCCGGCCCACCGCGCCGCCGACCGCGCGGTGACGACCGCCGCGGGCCTCGGCGACGCGGATACCCCGAACCCGGTGCAGCGCGGCTTCGTCGAGAACGCCGCTTTCCAATGTGGTTTCTGCACTGCGGGAATGGTGGTGACAGCATCGGGTCTGGCCGCCGCCCGCCCCGACACAGCTGTGGACAACTTGCCTGCTCAGGCAGTCACCGACGCCGAACGCGCCGAGCTGCTGAAGGGAAACCTGTGCCGCTGCACGGGCTATCGCGCCATCGCCGATGCCTTGGCCGCACCCTGTGCATCACTGTGTACAACTGGCGAGGCCGACTCGGCGCCGCACCGCGCGGAGGAATCCGGCCCACTGTGCACGGGGAAGGGGCATCGTGCGGCGAACGCCTCGACGCGGACCCATGTCGCGGAAGAGACGTCCGGGCTCGGTGAGGCGACTGCTGACCGATTCGACGATAGTTCGTCAGGCACGCGCAGCGTTGCCGAAGAAGTCGGGAAGCAGGCGGGCGCGGAATCATCCCCCGCTGAAGCTTCGCCCGACGCGTACCCGGCCCCCGCGGTGCGTAGCGATGACGGTCGGTCCGCTCATTCGATCGGTGGAGGAGATGTTCGGCCGGGAAGCGATGAGGTGGCGCGATCCGGTGAGTCGTTCGATGCGGCGGGCCCTGCTGTCGAGTCGTATGTGACACACGGTCACCCGGGCCGATTGGCTGGTGAGGTCACCACGGTGTCGGCGGCGGAGGGGCCGCGGGTCGGGGTGTCTGCCGTGGTGGGGGCGCAGGCGCGGGTCGGTGGGGTGATGCGGCGGAAGTATCGGGCGGGGCAGATCGGAGACGGTGTGGGGGCGCCCGCTGGGGCGCGGATCGTGCGGGGTGCGGAAGCGTTCACGATGGATGTGGTGCCGGGGGCGGGGGAGCGGATGCCGCCGGTGGCCCCGTGGCATCTGGCCGTGCTGACCAGTCCGCACGCGCATGCGCGGATCGTGTCCATCGACGTGGCCGCGGCGCGGGCTGTTGCGGGTGTGCGTGTGGTGTTGACACATGTGGATGGACCGCGAACCGCGTTCTCCACGGCTCGCCACGAACTGCGCGAGGACGATCCGGACGACACCTTCGTGCTCGACAGCACGGTCCGGTTCGTGGGGCAGCGGGTAGCCGCGGTGGTGGGGGAGACCCTGGACGCCGCACGTGCGGGGGTGCGAGCGCTGCACGTGGAGTACGAGGTGCTGCCCGCGGTCTTCGAGCCCGAGGCAGCGTTGGCCGATGGCGCGCCGGTGCTGCATGCCGACAAGCCGGACTCGGCACGGATCGCCGACGCGCAGCGCAATCTGATCGCCGAGATCCACGGTGGTGTCGGTGATTTCGAAGCCGGTATCGAGCAGGCCGCGAAAGTGGTGAGCGGCGTGTGGAATTCGCCGCGCGTGCAGCACGTGCACCTGGAGACCCATGGCGGGATCGGCTGGCTCGACGACACGGGCAGGCTCGTCGTTCGCTCGAGCACCCAGGTGCCGTTCCTGGTCCGCGACGAACTGTGCCACCTGTTCGGGCTGGGTCGAGACCGCGTGCGGGTGTTCGCGACTCGCGTCGGCGGCGGCTTCGGGGCCAAGCAGGAGATGCTGGCCGAGGACCTGATCGCCCTGGCCGTGCTCCGCACCGGGCATCCCGTGCAATACGAGTTCACTCGGACCGACGAATTCACCTCGGCCACGTGCCGTCATCCGATGCGGGTCGCGGTCACCGCGGCCGCCGACGCGGCGGGCATCCTGACCGCGCTCTCGGTGGACGTACTCGCCGACGCGGGCGCGTACGGCAACCACAGCGCCGGCGTGATGTTCCATTCCGTCGGCGAATCGGTGGCCGTCTACCGCTGCCCGAACAAGCGGGTCGACGCACAAGCTGTGTACACCAACAACGTTCCCTCTGGCGCGTTCCGTGGCTACGGACTCGGCCAGGTGATCTTCGGTGTCGAGTCGGCGATCGACGAACTGGCCCGCGAACTCGGCATCGACCCCTTCGAATTCCGCCGTCGCAATGTGGTGATCCCGGGCGATCGGTTCACCGCCGCCGAAATCGACGAGTCCGACCTGACCTTCGGTAGTTACGGCCTCGACCAGTGCCTCGACACCGCCCAGCGGGCGCTCCTGCGCGGCAACGGTGTCGCCGCGCCCGGACCGGATTGGCAGGTGGGCGAGGGCATGGCGGTGGCGATGATCGCGACCGTGCCCCCGCGCGGACATCATGCCGATGCCACGGCGAGCCTGCTGCCCGACGGCCGCTACGAAATCGGGGTCGGCACCGCGGAATTCGGCAACGGCACCACCACCGTCCACGCCCAGCTCGCGGCAACGGCGCTGGCCACCGCCGCCGAGCGAATCGTGATCTGTCAGTCCGACACCGACGTGGTCGGCCACGATACCGGCGCGTTCGGCTCCACCGGCACCATGGTCGCGGGCAAAGCCTCCTACGCGGCGGCGCTCGAACTGCACGCGATGATGTTGGCGAGGGCGGCGAAGGTGAGCGGTCACCCCGAACGCGACTGTCTGCTCGAAGCGAGCGGCGTGCGCTGCGGCGACGAACTGATCACCGCGGCGCAACTGCTCGCCGACGGCGAGCTCGTCGCCCACGGCACCCACGCGGGCACCCCGCGCTCGGTGAGCTTCAATGTCCACGCGTTCCGGGTGGCGGTCCAGCCCTCGACCGGCGCGGTACAGATATTGCAGTCGGTCCAGGTCGCCGACGCGGGCACGGTGCTGAACCCCGTGCAGCTGTGTGGGCAGGTGGAAGGCGGCGTCGCCCAGGCGATCGGGACCGCGCTCTACGAGGACATGCGATCCGAGTCCGGCGTGGTGACCACGCGGACGCTGCGCCACTATCACGTTCCGCAGTTCGCCGATCTGCCCCGCACCGAGGTGTATTTCGCCGAAACCAGTGACGAACTGGGCCCGCTGGGTGCCAAATCGATGAGTGAGTCCCCCTACAACCCGGTGGCCCCCGCCCTGGCGAACGCGATCCGCGACGCCGTCGGTGTCCGCCCTTACCGATTACCGATGACCGCCGATCGTGTGTGGCGGGCCGTCAAGGAAGGAACCGCCGGGTGAATACTCGCCTGCCCGAACATATTCGAGCCCGCATCGACTCGGTGCTCGACTCCGTCGACGCCGAACTGCGCGTGCGCTACCCAGGAGCCGGTGACCGGGTCCAACCCGTGCACACCGCCTACGTGCCGGCCGACCGCGCCACCGCGCAGACCCCCGCCGAGTGGGGCGCCACCGCCTTGGAGCTACTGCATCGCCACGCCGACTTCCTCGTCGGTCTCGATGTCACCGGTTCGCTCCCGGCCGTGCGCCGTCGACTCACGGACCGGCCGGTGCAGGACATGCGCATCGACTTCGAGGACGGTTACGGGTTCCGGGCCGATGACGAGGAGGACGCGGCGGCGAAGGCGGCGGGCGAGGCGCTGGCGGCATGGGTCGACAAGCCCGGCGCACCGGTCTCGTTCGGTGTTCGGACGAAAGGTCTGGCCGCGAACGAACGTCGGCGCGCGTTGCGCACTCTCGAACTCGTCCTCGACGGGGCGGGCGGCGCACTGCCCGGATTCGTGTTCACGGTGCCCAAGATCCGCGCCGCGGAACAGGTGTCGGCGATCGTCGATCTGTGCACCGGACTCGAGCGCGGCCACGGCCTGCCCGAACGGTCGCTGCGTTTCGAGCTCCAGATCGAGAGCCCGCAGGCGATTGTCGCCCCCGACGGCACCGCACCCATCGTCAAGATGATCCACCTGGCCGACGGCCGCTGTAGCGCACTGCATTTCGGTACCTACGACTACACCGCCGCCTGCGGCATCGCGGCCACCGATCAGGCCCTCGACCATCCCGCCGCCGACTACGCCAAGTCGGTGATGCAGGTCGCCGCCGCGCAGACGGGGGTGTGGATCTGTGACGGCTCCACCCAGATCGTCCCCGACGTCGATCCCGAAGGCGCCATGGCCAACCACCACCGCCTGGTCGAGCGGGCCTTGCGCCGCGGCTACTACCAGGGCTGGGACATGCACCCCGGCCACCTGATCACCCGCTGGCTCGCCACCTACGACTTCTTCCGCGGCGCGCGCGAGGTGGCGGTGCCGCGCCTGATCGCCTACCTGGACCGGCGTGGCGGGGGTGTGATGGACGAGCCCGCGACCGCCGAAGCCTTGGCGAGCACCGTGCTGCGCGGCCTGCGTGCCGGTGCGTTCACCGAGGCCGAACTGCTCGCCGATGCGCCGGGTCTGACCGGCGAGGTTCTGCTCGATCTCGCCGCTCGACGGGTGCGCGCGACGTGATGAGCCCGGCGCAAATAGCGGTATACCAGTAATATGGCACCCGACCCCAGGAGGCACCCGTGAGCCGATTCACCGGCAGCGACGATTTCACCCTGCTCCCTGATCTGGCCGTCCGCACCCTCGGCGGTTCCGTGATCTGGGCGAACGACGAATTCTTCGCGGAGAAGGAGAACCTGGTCAGCCCGGGTCCGTCGGAGTACCAGCCGGCGACGTTCGGCCACAAGGGCCAGGTCTACGACGGCTGGGAGACCCGCAGGCACCGCGGCAAGCCCGGCGACGATTCGGCCGTCGTGCGCCTCGGCGTGCCCGGCGTGATCCGTGGCGTCGTGGTCGACACCGCCTGGTTCAAGGGCAACTTCCCGCCCGAGGTATCGCTGTCGGCGCTGGCGATCGAGGGCTACCCGCCTGCCGAGCAGATCGCGGCCCGCACCGACTGGGTGACCCTGCTCGACCGCGTGAAGGTCGGTGGTGACAGCCGCAACCCCTTCGCCATCGACAGCGAGAACCGCTGGACCCATGTGAAACTCACCATGCATCCGGACGGCGGCGTCGCCCGCCTGCGCGTGCACGGCGAAGGCCGCCCCGATCCTGCGCTGCTCGGCCTCGGCCCACTCGATCTCGCCGCGCTGGAGAACGGCGCCGTCGTGCTCGACTGCTCCAACCGGTTCTACAGCTCGCCCAACCAGCTGCTCTACCCCGGCCTGGCCAGGGAAATGGGCGACGGCTGGGAGACGGCACGCCGCCGCGACGACGGAAACGACTGGGTGCGAATCCAACTCGCGGGACCGGGGGTGATCCGGCTGGCCGAGATCGACACCTCCTGCTTCCTCGGCAACAGCCCCGGCGCGGCCTCGCTCACCGGATTCACCAGTGACGGAACCGAAGTCGAGCTCTTGTCGCGCACCGACCTGCTGCCCGATACCCGCCACCGGTTCGTGCTACAGCCCGCAGCCGCCTCCGTCGTGGAGGTACGCCTCGACATCTATCCCGACGGCGGCCTCGCACGGCTGCGCCTCTACGGGGAGCTCGGATGAGCGCAGTATCGCGCGGCGATTCCATGGGCGGTGGTGGCCGGGCGACGGGTGGGCGCGATGTTCGCGATTTCGTCGGGTACGGGCCGAATCCGCCCGACCCGCAATGGCCCGACGACGCGCAGATCGCCGTGCAGTTCGTGCTGAATTATGAAGAGGGCGGGGAGAACAACGTCCTCGACGGTTCGCCGCATTCGGAGACCTTCCTCTCCGAGATGACGCCCGCCGATGCCTTCCCGAACCGGCACATGAGCATGGAATCGCTCTACGAATACGGTTCGCGCGCCGGGTTGTGGCGGGTGCTGCGCGCCTTCGAACGGCGCGACCTGCCGCTCACCGTCTTCGCGGTGGCGCGAGCCATGCAGCGCAATCCCGAAGCGGTGGCGGCCTTTTCCGAACTGGGCCACGAAATCGCCTGCCACGGCTTGCAATGGAAGTCCTATCAGCTGATCGATCGCGATATCGAACGCGCCGACATGGCCGAGGCGATCCGCATCCTCACCGAGCTCACCGGCTCCGCCCCGCTCGGCTGGTACACCGGCCGCGACTCCCCGAACACCCGCGAATTGGTCGTCGAACAGGGCGGTTTCGTCTACGACTCCGACTCCTACGCCGACGACCTGCCCTACTGGACCGAGGTGCGCGGCCAGAGCCACCTGGTGGTTCCGTACACCCTCGACACCAACGACATGCGCTTCGCCTCCCCGGCGGGCTTCGCCAACGGCGAGGAGTTCTACGCCCACCTGCGCGACGCCTTCGACGTCCTCTACCGCGAAGGGGCCGAGGACACCCCGAAGATGCTCTCCGTGGGCCTGCACTGCCGTATCGCGGGCCGTCCCGCCCGCACCGCCGCCTTGGAACGCTTCCTCGACCACGTCCAATCCCACGACCGGGTGTGGATAACCCGCCGCATCGACATCGCCGAGCACTGGCGCAAGGTGCATCCGGCGGGCGTCCCTCTCCTGGGCAACTGACGCCGAACGTCGACCCCGTGCAAGGGGGCCGACGTCGGCTCGGTGTCTAGGCCAGACCGCAGCGTTCGATATTGCTCAGCGTGATCTGGCGATCGGATTCCTTGGCCTGCGGAACGCGGTTGTAGGCGCCCATGGAGTCCATGTAGTTGACGAACGTGTCCGCGATCTCCTCCGGCGTCGCATCCGGTTTCGCGGCGCGGACGTTGTCGACCAGGGTGCGCGTGGTCTCGCACTGCTCTTCCGGGGTGAAGATCGGCGGCGGGTCGGCGTGCGCGAAAGCCGGTGCGAGCAGCAGCACGAAAGCGGCCAGGGCGGCGGATCGAATCATTCTCACCCGTTCGACTCTACGTATCGAAACAGCAACGGCCCCAAGCTACTCGGCGTAGCGCGGGGCCGTTGTCGTGCTCGTCGTCAGTCGAACAACGCGCTGACGAAGGGGAGGGAATCGACCAGGGAGGCGTTGACGGTGCCGTCGTGGTCGGTGGGATAGGTGTGGAAGGTGACGGGCTGGCCGTTGGCTTGGAGGACCGCGGCGTAGCGGAGGGTTTCAGGGGTGACCACGTCGGTGTCCCGCAGGCCCTGGCCCAGGAAGAGGGGGCGGTCGAAGCCGGATTCGGGCAGGCCCATGTAGCGCGCGAGCAGGCCGTGGACGTCGGGGATCGACGACAGCGGGCGGGCGAACATGCTGCCGACCGAGGGCTTCGCGGCGGCCAGCTCGTCGCCCAGTGGGCCGATGCAGCCGGTTTGGGCGCGGGCGAGCCAGGCGCGGCCGGTGTCGGTGAGCAGGCCGTCGATATCCAGGTCGGGGTAGGTGGTGCGCAGGCCGCTGAGGATGTAGAGGACGTACGCGGTGAGGTGCGAGCTCAGGGCGATCGGGGGCACGCCGGGGCCGATGAGCCCGATGACGTCCTCGATGTAGGCGGGCACGCCGGTGCCGACCGCGCCGCGGTAGTCCAGGCCGGTGCCGCCGAATTCGGTGGCGTAGCGAGCGGTGAACACCGCGGCGCCGGCGCCCTGGGACTGGCCGACCACGGCCCACTTGTTCGACAGGGACGCGTACTGCTCGGTCGCGGCCTTGACCCCGTCGACCACGTTGTGCGCTTCGGCGATGCCGTTCAGATAGGGATGTTCGCCGGGTCCGCCCAGGCCCGCGTAGTCGGCGGCCACGATCGCGTAGCCCTGCTTCAACCAGGTGCCGAGGTAGGCCCGGTCCCGCTCGACCGCGGCGGGCCCGGCCACGCTGTAGGCGCAGTCGTCGCCGAGTCCGACGGTGCCGTGTGCCCACGCGATCACCGGCCAGCCGCCCTGCGGGGCTTCGCCCGCGGGGAAGTACACGGCCGCGCTGGTGGTGGTCGGCTGGTCGCCCGCGGTGGTCGAGCGGTAGAGCAGGCGCTCGGCGCGGGCCGATCCGGGCAGGGTGGCCGCGGGGGACAGTGACTCGACGCCGACGACGGTGCCTGCCGCCTCGGTCGGTTGCGCGCTAGCCACCGGCGACAGGCTCAGCGCCGCCGCCAACGCGGTCAGCGTTGCCGCCGCGATCCTCGGAATCCTCATGGGCCCACTCTTTCGCCTCGGCGGATGAGTGTCCACTTCCGGGGGCGATGGGATCGATACCCGCGTCGTGACCGAATCGAGTGACGACACGCACATCATTCGTGTCCGGCGTGGTGTGTGAAACGACTCACAGACTGCCACGCTCGGGAGTGTCGGCGCGTGCCCACCTGATGATCGGTAACAGTACGAGCGTTATGCTAAAACTCCAGGTCAGCGCTACTCGCTGGTAGGCGGGGTCCTTGCAATCGGCCCGCTAATTTCGCAAAGTTAGCAAACGCGTCGGCAAAACTAGCTGAGATTCACACAACCAACAGGTAGACGGCTATTTCTGGGTGTGCCATTGTTTGGAAGTACACCCCTTGGGCCCTAGTAAGTCCTAGCAAGCCTGCAAATTGCTCCAGCAGTACGAGATGTGCAACCGAAAGCGTTCAGCCACCGGTTGATTCGCACGCCGACTGCGTGGAGCACCGACCACACGAGGAAGTGGAGTCAAGAGATGTCTCTCCCCGGCACCCCGAAGACCGCAGCGGAAATCCAGCAGGATTGGGACACCAACCCGCGTTGGAAGGGCCTGACCCGCACCTACTCCGCCGAGCAGGTTTCCAAGCTGCAGGGCAACGTCGTCGAGGAGCACACCCTCGCCCGTCGCGGTTCGGAGATCCTGTGGGACCTCGTGAACAACGAGGACTACATCAACTCGCTGGGCGCCCTCACCGGCAACCAGGCCGTGCAGCAGGTTCGCGCCGGCCTGAAGGCCATCTACCTGTCCGGTTGGCAGGTCGCCGGTGACGCCAACCTGTCCGGCCACACCTACCCGGACCAGTCGCTGTACCCGGCGAACTCGGTTCCCGCGGTCGTGCGTCGCATCAACAACGCCCTGTCGCGCGCCGACGAGATCTCCAAGGTCGAGGGCGACGAGTCGGTCAAGAACTGGCTGGCCCCGATCGTGGCCGACGCCGAGGCCGGCTTCGGTGGCGCCCTGAACGCCTACGAGCTGCAGAAGGCCATGATCGTGGCCGGTGCCGCCGGTGTCCACTGGGAAGACCAGCTGGCTTCGGAGAAGAAGTGCGGCCACCTCGGTGGCAAGGTGCTGATCCCCACCCAGCAGCACATCCGCACCCTGACCTCCGCGCGTCTGGCCGCCGACGTCGCCGACGTGCCGTCGGTGATCATCGCCCGCACCGACGCCGAGGCCGCCACCCTCATCACCTCCGATGTGGACGAGCGCGACCGTGAGTTCCTGGACGGCACCCGTACCGCCGAGGGCTTCTTCGGTGTGAAGAACGGCATCGAGCCCTGCATCGCGCGTGCCAAGGCCTACGCCCCCTTCGCCGACCTCATCTGGATGGAGACCGGTATCCCGGATCTCGAGGTCGCGCGCAAGTTCGCCGAGTCGGTTCGCAGCGAGTTCCCGGACCAGCTGCTGGCCTACAACTGCTCGCCTTCGTTCAACTGGAAGGCGCACCTGGACGACGCGACCATCGCGAAGTTCCAGCGTGAGCTCGGCGCGATGGGCTTCAAGTTCCAGTTCATCACCCTGGCGGGCTTCCACTCGCTCAACTACGGCATGTTCGACCTGGCGCACGGCTACGCCCGCGAGGGCATGACCGCGTTCGTCGACCTGCAGGAGCGCGAGTTCAAGGCCGCTGCCGAGCGTGGCTTCACCGCCATCAAGCACCAGCGTGAGGTCGGTGCCGGCTACTTCGACACCATCGCCACCACCGTCGACCCCAACACGTCGACCGCCGCCCTGAAGGGCTCCACCGAAGAGGGCCAGTTCCACTGATCCCCCTCGGAGTTGCTTTGACCGGCAACGCCTTCCCTCTACTCCGGTAGGGGTGTACGCCCTCCCTCGCCGATCAGCCCTCGGTGAGGGAGGGCATCCCTATACTTTGGTCGCTATGACCTCCCCAGCCACCCCACAGCCAGACACACAGCAGGAGCGGGACGTGAGCAGCAGCGAGAAGATTCAGCGCGTTGGCATCATCGGCGCCGGACAGATGGGCGCGGGCATCGCGGAGGTGTGCGCACGCGCGCACGTCGACGTCCTCGTCTACGAGACCACCCGTGAACTCGCCGCCGCGGGCCGTGCCCGGATCCTGCGTTCGCTGGACCGTGGCGTGAGCAGCGGCAAGATCACCGAGCGCGAGCGTGAGCAGGCCGCATGGCGGCTGCGCTTCACCTCCGATCTCAGCGACTTCGCCGACCGTCAGCTGGTGGTCGAGGCCGTTGTCGAGAACGAAGAGGTCAAGACGGCCATCTTCAGCGAGCTGGACAAGGTCGTCACCGACCCCGACGCCGTGCTCGCCTCCAACACCTCCTCGATCCCGATCATGAAGATCGCCGTCGCCACCGCGAACCCCGAGCGCGTGGTCGGTCTGCACTTCTTCAACCCGGTGCCGGTGCTGCCGCTGGTCGAGCTGGTCACCACGCTCAAGACCAGCGAGCCGGTCGCCAAGCGCGCCGAGCAGTTCGCCGCCGAGATCCTCGGCAAGCAGATCGTGCGCTCGGCGGACCGCTCCGGTTTCGTCGTCAACGCGCTGCTGGTGCCGTACCTGCTCTCGGCCATCCGGATGGTCGAGTCGGGCTTCGCCACCAAGGACGACGTCGACAAGGCGATGGTGCTCGGCTGTGCCCACCCGATGGGGCCGCTGGCGCTGACCGACCTCGTCGGCCTCGACACCGTGAAGTCCATCGCGGACTCGATGTACTCGGAGTTCAAGGAGCCGCTGTACTCCGCCCCGCCGCTGCTGATGCGCATGGTGGAGGCCGGCCTGCTCGGTAAGAAGACCGGAGCCGGGTTCTACCAGTACGGCAAATAGGGGACTCGTCCGAACAGCCCGGATTCGGGCTGTTCGGTAGGGACGCATCAGGTTTACCCGCTCGGGGTCGTTTGGTGGCTGTGTTCATTGGAGCGCTGGCGCGTTCGGGCGGGGCCCTTCGGGCCCCTGATCTTCCCTCCCTACGGGTACTCCTTCGTCGCACCCTTCGGTCAGTCCAGATCAGGGCGGGCCCCTAGAGAGACTTACAAAAGGCGCTCAGGTGCTCGGGGTTTGCGGGGGGAGCGGCGCGGGGGCGTTCTTGCGGCTTAAGCTGCTGTTGCCGGACGTGCTTGCTTGCCCGGTGCTATGTCTCGAGCGCAGCGTGTGATCGAAAGGGAGTATCGGCGGTCATGGTCAACGTCACCGATGGATTCGGGTCGAGCGTTCTCGGATACCCGAGGATCGGTCCGCACCGAGAGCTCAAGCGTGCGCTCGAGTCGTACTGGCGCGGATCGCTCGAACGCGAGGAACTGCTCACGGTAGGACGCGATATCCAGGAGCGTCAGTTCAACGAACTGGCCGCGACCGGACTCACGCAGGTGCCGGGCAACACCTTCTCCTTCTACGATCACATCCTCGACAACGCGCTGCTGTTCGGCGCTGTGCCCTCGCGTTTCAAGGAGTTCGAGGCCGGGCTCGACCCGCTCGACTTCTACTTCCTGATGGCGCGCGGCAACCCGGACACCCCGCCGCTCGAGCTGGTGCGTTTCTTCGGCACCAACTACCACTACCGCCAGCCCGAACTCGACGCCGACACCACGTTCTCGCTGCATCCGCAGGCCCTGCTCGACGAGTGGGACCGGGCTGCCGCCCGCGGGATCGAGCTGCGTCCGGTGGTCCTCGGACCGGTGTCGTTGCTGCTGCTGTCGAAGGCCGGGCATGTGCCGGGCGAGGCCGAGTTCGACACGTTGAGCCTGCTCGATCAGCTGCTGCCGTTCTACGAAGAGCTGTTCGAGATCCTCGCCAAGCGCGGGTCGACCTGCGTGCAGCTCGACGAGCCCTGCTTCACCGGCGAGCGCACTCCCGCCGAGCTCGCCGCGTTCGAGAAGGCCTACAACCAGCTGGCGAAGGCGCCGCTGCGTCCGCGCATCCTGGTCACCGGGCAGTACGGCGACTTCGGCGAGGCGCTGCGGATTCTGGCCGCGAGCAATGTCGAGGCCATCGGACTCGATCTGGCCTCCTACCGGATGCAGCCGGAGGAACTGGCGGCGATCCCGGGGATCCGGCGCAAGCGGATCTACGCGGGTGTCATCAGTGGTCAGAACGTGTGGCGGGCCGACCGTTTCGTCACGCTGAGCTACCTCAACGCGATCGCCGAGGTGTGCCCGGATCTGGTGGTGTCGACCGGCACCACGCTGCTGCACGTGCCCTACGACGTGCTCGCCGAGTACGACATCGAAGGCAACGTCGCCGACCGGCTCGCCTTCGCGAAACAGAAGGTGGGCGAGGTCGTCTCACTCGCCAAGGCGCTCACCGAGGGCCCGTCGGAGAACTGGCGCAAGCGGCCGACCGAGGTGCACTTCAAGCAGAAGCACGCGGTGCGCCAGCGGGTGTACGCCGTGACGCCCGAGATGCGCGAACGCGCGCCCTACGACGAGCGCGCGGCCGCGCAACAGGAGCGGTTGAACCTGCCGTTGGTGCCCGCCACCACGCTCGGTTCGTTCCCGCAGAGCGGCAAGCTGCGCCAGGCCCGCCACGAGGTGGCCTCGGGCCGGCTGTCCGACGACGACTACCGCAAGCAGGTCGAGGCCGAGATCGAGGCCACGATCCGGCTCCAGGAAGACATCGGCCTCGACGTGTTCGTGCACGGTGAGCACGAACGCAACGACATGATCCAGTTCTTCGCCGAGCAGCTCGACGGTTTCGCCACCACCCGCTTCGGCTGGGTGCAGGTGTACGGCTCGCGCTGTGTGCGACCGCCGATCGTCTACGGCGATGTGGCACGGCCCGCACCGATGTCGGTGGAGTGGACCACCTACGCGCAGTCGCTGACCGACAAGCCGGTGAAGGGCATGGTCACCGGGCCGGTCACGATGCTGGCGCGGTCGTTCGTCCGCCAGGATCAGCCGCTCTACGAGACGGCCGACCAGGTGGCGCTCGCCATCCGCGACGAAGTGGTCGACCTGGAGAAGGCCGGGATCGCGATCATCCAGGTCGACGAACCCGCCATCCGTGAGCTGCTCCCCGCCCGCCCGCACGGTCGTGAGGAGTACCTGCGCTGGGCGGTCGGCGCGTTCAAGCTGGCCACCTCCGGCGTGCGTTCCGACACCCAGATCCACACCCACATCGGCTATTCCGGCCGCACCGAGGTGGTCGACGCGATCGATCAGCTCGACGCCGACGTCACCGCCATCGTGGCGACCCGCTCGATCGAATGGGTCATCGAGGCGCTCACCGAGGACCTGTCCTCGGGCCACGGCCTCACCCACGGCGTCGGCCCCGGTGTGTACGAGAGCCGCTCGGCCCGCATCCCCGATATCGACGAGTTCGACGAGCTGCTCACCCAGGCCGCGAATGCCGTGACCCCGCAACGGTTGTGGGCCAACCCCGACGGCGGCCTCAAGACCCGCCATTACTGGCAGCTGGAGCCGTCGTTGCGCAACATGGTGGCCGCGGCTCGCCGGGTCCGCCGCCGCGCGTTGGCCGCGCAGGAGGCTGCCGCGACCGAGGAGTAAGCGAACAAAGCAAAAAGGGCGCACCGGGTTTCGGTGCGCCTTTTTGTTGCCGGATGGTCCCTACGCCCAGCACCGGGTTTTATTACGGTACGTACTGTACCGTTGTGGTATGACTGTGATGACCTGGCCGGATTCCTTACGTGTAGCGCAGGTTCGGATCGCGCGCCCGACGGATCGGCTCGACGAGGTGGTGCGCTTCTATGTCGACGGGCTCGGGCTGCGCGAGCTGTACCGGTTCGAGAACCATGCCGGATACGACGGGGTAATGGTCGGTTTGCCCGGCGCCGATTACCACCTCGAGTTCACGAGTCATGTCGACGGCAGCCCGGGTACGGCGCCCAGCGCGGAGAACCTGCTGGTGCTCTATTTCGACGGTGCGGCGCCGATGTTCGACGTGGTGGAGCGGCTCGGTGAGTTCGGGGTCGAGCCGGTGCCCGTGGAGAATCCGTACTGGGCGGCCAACGGCGGTATGGCATTTCCCGATCCGGATGGGTGGATCGTCATGCTCGTGCCACGGCCGGTCTTCTGATGCCTGGACGCGCGCGCGAGGACCGGATCGATGTCGCGGTGCTGGCCGCCACCCGGCAGCTGCTCGACGACAACGGCTACGCCGAACTGTCGATCGGTGCGGTGGCGACCAGGTCGGGCATCCATCGCCCGGCGATCTACCGGCGCTGGCCGTCCAAGCGGCATCTGGTCGTCGCGGTGGTCGCCGATCTGCTCGGTGTCCGGCCGACGGACGACACCGGCGATCTGCGCGCGGATCTCACCGCGGCCCTGCGCGGCCTCGTCGCCGCGCTGCGCGACACCCCGCTCGATCGGGTGCTGCCCGCGCTGGTGGCGGACCTGACGAACGACCCTGAACTGCGCGCGCACTTCCTGTCCACGGTCTTCGAGCCACGCAGGGAAACCACCGCGAACGCCCTGCGCTCGGCGATGGGGCGCGGCGAGGTCGATCCGGACATAGATCTCGACTTCGTCCTCGACACGGTCGCGGCGACGATCTACTTCCGCGCACTCTTCGGTCATCTGCCGTTGGACGACGCACTCGTCGATGCCTCGGTGAACGCCGTCCTGCGCCTGGTGCGCCCGCTCGATAGCTGAGGGCGCCAGCACCTCGCCTGATACTCGAACCCTTCGATGAGGTCGGGCTGTGCCTGGGGTCAGGTTCTGGTGATCGGGGGGAGGACGTAGGTCTGGTCGAGGACCGGTGGCTGGGGCTCGTACATGCGCAGGCAGGGGCGGAAGTCGCCTTCCGGGGCGGGGAGCCAGTTGGCGCGGGCCTTGGGGTCGGTGGGCTCGGCGTGGCTGATGGTGATCGTGAGGGCGCCGTTGTCGTCGTAGACGAGGCCGGAGGTGCGGTCGCCGATCGAGTAGCGGTCGATCGGGTTGGCGCAGAGGTAGAAGTCCGGGGTCGAGTACATGGTGACCGACCAGAAGGCGCTCACCGGCGGGGTGGGGTCCAGGCGCAGGGTGTAGGTGTTCGCGCCGGTCAACTGCCCGCCGGTGCTGTCGGTGTAGATCATCGCGTAGGCGGCCTCGTAGGCGTGGTTGCCCCAGAGTCCGGCCTTGGCGGCTACGGCGCGCGCGATGATGCGCTGTTCGGGGTCGGTGATCTTGAAGTTCTCGTCGTCGAGCGTGCCGACCTCGAAGAAGTCGATGTTGTAGTCGAAGAGGTGCAGTGTCGACTGCCAGCCGTTCTCCCCGGCGCCTGCCCCGCCCTTCGTCGCGTTGCTCAGCTCTTCCTGGCCCTCACCCAATCCGGCGCGCAGCGCGGATGCTCGATCAGGGTCGAGGGACGCATACGGCGAGGCGCCCGCTGTCGTCAGGCCGATCGGCGCGAACGATTCCTGGAGCGCGAGATCGCGCTTCGCGTGCGGAAAGGCCTGCGACCAGACACGGACCTTCTCGAGGAACATCAGGTCCGGGGCGACCGTCGGATCCGGTGACGGAAGTCCCGTCGGCTGTGCGCCGCGGTCGGCGGGTGTCAAGGTCAGCGCGTCCTGCAGGGCGTGCACGGCGGGGAGGTCGTCCGCGCCGGCGCAGGCCCATCGACCGGCGATCACGCCGACAACGGTGGGGAAATGGATGACCGTCGTGTCGTCAGGGGCGGTACCGGTCCATCCCGGTGGTACGAGGAGGTAGTCACCCGCGCGGTTTCCGGTGGCCCGGGTGCCGACGTAGGCGAAGTTGTCGGTCCAGGCGTCGATGAACTGCATGACGTAGTACCGATCGCCGGCATCAGGCACGTGGAAGGTTATCGGACCGACTGAAAGGTCGATCAGGGCGATCGAATACACGGTGTCGTTGTTGACCGAGACGAAGGTCGCCGAGGCGTCGGCGAGGGTGCGGGCATGGGAGAAGTCGTTGAACGGCGTCGCGGGGATGCCGCCGATGCCCTCGCGGAGCAATCGCTCGATCGAATCGAGGTTGAAGACCAGGGGGAATCCGTACAGATAGGCCTGTGCGGTCAATGCGGGGACGTTCTGATCCGGCATGTGCGCTCCTCGTCCTGGCGTCCACGTCGCGCGACCGTCGTCGGACCGCGCGACACCAGCATCCGCTGATGCGCGACCGGCGCACATCGCCCGGACCGGGTGAGATCGTCGCGTGCCGGTTCGGTGGTGGAGCGCGTCAGGCGCGGATCATGGCGCGGGCACCCGCCGTGAGCTCGGCCGCGGAGGGGGCGTTGTCCGGGTCGATCAGCCATTGCAGGAGCAGGCCGCCGATCATCGTCTGCAGGATCGCGCCGACATTGCTGTCGCCGTCGCCGAAGGCATCGGTCAGGCCGCGGCGGGCTCGTCCCTGCGCGTCGGCGAGTTCGGCGCGCAGTTCGGGGGAGTGCAGTGCCTGGTTCAGGCTTTCGGCGTTGGCGTGCCACAGTGGCGCATTCTCGACGAACGAGGTGATCAGGCTGTGCCAGAACGCTTCGAGGCGGGCGGTGGGATCGGTCGGGTCGTCGGCGGGTAGCGCGTCGAGGATCTGCGTCACCGCGGTCGCGCTGGATTCCAGCATCGCCTGTTGGAGCAGCTTGTCGCGGGTGCCGAAGTGGTAGTTGATGGCCGCGAGGTTGGTGCCGGAGGCGGCGACGATGTCGCGCACGGTGGTGCGGGCATAGCCGCGTTCGGCCAGGCATTGCTTGGCGGCTTCCAGGAGATCTTCGCGCGTTCCCACTCGCGCACGATAGCAAGTCGCGCATACATCTGTTTGTGACATCAGTTTCAAACAAACGTCAGTGACAAGTGTATGAAACAGATGTATGTTCTCGACCATGACCTCTCGGCGACGTATCTCCCCGTTCGAATCCAGCTACTTCGGCACCGGCACGACCATCGGCAGCGTCCCGACCGGCGGGATGCCGCTGTTCCTCGGCACCACCGTGCACGGCGAGCTGGACCCCGCGATCCTGCGCACGGTGCTCGACGAGCTCGCCGCGGCGCATCCGCTGCTGCGCAGCCGGGTGGTGACCGAGGACGGTGTGGGCTATTTCGTCCGCGACGACGCGTTCCGGCCTCGGCTGGACCTTGTCGAAGGTGGGGAGGCCGAATATCTGGCGCTGGTCAACGGCCCGCGGGACTGGAGCGATGGGCTGTTCCGCGCATACCTGCTGCGTGCGGGCCTGCGTCAGCAGATCGTGTTGGTCATCCATCACGGAATCTCCGATGGCAGATCAGGATTCGCGCTGCTCGGACAGCTGTGGCGGCACTACACGGCGCACGTGGCGGATAAGTCTGTACCGGAAGTGGATTCGGATCAGTCGATGCCCGAGGCCATGGATACCCGCTTGGCCGACGTGGTTTCGTTCGCGGCGGCTGAAGCGTGGTTGGCCGAGGTCAGGGCGGGCGCGGCGACGATGAACCCCGAGGACGCGCCTCGAACACTGCCCCGCGACGGCACCGGCGCCGACCGGCTCGGCCGATTCGCGATGCAGCGCATCGAACTGACCGCCGAGGAGACCGCCGAACTGGTGGCAGCGGCGCGCTCCCACGGTCTTTCGGTGAACAGCGTGCTCACCGGTGCGGTGCTGGCGGCCGTCAGAACCCGGTTCCCCGAATCGGGCAGCGTGCCGCTGTTCTGTGGCTACGCGGCCGACGTCCGCGCGGAATTCGACCCGCCGGTGCCCGTCGACACGATCGTCAACTACGCCTCAGGCGGGGGCACGCTGGTCTTGGCGACCGGCGAGACCACTCAGCTCGAACTCGCTCGTTCGGTCGACACCGGCCTGCGCGCCGGCCTGGACCGTCGCGAACCCGCGCTCTTCCCGCTCGCCACCCAGCTCGTGAACGACGACGTCACCGCCGCCCTCCTCACCGCGCCGCCGACCTTCGCGCTCTCCAACATCGGCCGCGTCCGACCCCATGCGATCCCCGGCCACATCGCGTTCGTCCGCGACGACATCTACGCCATGGGTCCCGCCATGCCCCCGAAACTCACCGCCTTCACCATCGCGGGCCGCCTCACCCTCCAACTCGAATACGACACCACCCTCTACAGCCGCCCCCAGATGGAAAAGCTCCGCCTCACCCTCATCGAACTGCTGCACACGCTCGAGTGACGTCGTTCTCAGCGGCCACGGGTCAGTTGGGTGTTCCGTAGGCCAGGACTACGTCGACGATTCGGGTGGTGCCGTGGGGGGAGGTCACCTCGAGCCGGATGGAGTCAGCGGGCTTGCGGGTGTTGATGGCCGCGCTCAGTGCCTTGGCGGTGGTGATCGAGGTGCCGTCGACCGCGGTGATCACGTCGCCGATGTTGATCCCGGCTTCGCGAGCGGGTTGGCCGTAGAACGCCCAGCTCACCTGGGCACCTGCCGGTCTGGCATCGATCACCTGCACGCCGAGGGTGGCGGTCGGGCCGATGTGGACGGTGTCGGTGGGCGTGCCCGAACGGATCTGCGCCACGATCCGCAGGGCGGTGTCGATGGGGACCGCGTAGCCGTTGGCCGGTTTGCCCTTGGCTCGGGAATCCTCGCCCGACGCCGCCGTGATCACCCCGACCACCGCACCGGACGCGTCGGCCAGCGCGCCGCCGGACTGCCCGCCCATCACCGGTGCGGCGACCTCCACCATCCCGTTCAATGCCTTGCGAGTGAGGTCGGCGGAGTTCATGGCGACGATCGTGGCGTCCAGATCGGTGATCGGACCGGCGACCGCCGTCGGCTCGCCGCCGTCGCCACCCGCATCACCGATCGCCAGCACGTCCTGGCTGATCCGCAGATCAGCCGAGGTGCCGAGGCGCGCGGTCGGCAGGTCCGTGGCCCCGCCCAGCGACAGCAGCGCGATATCGGCGCCGGAGTCGTAGCCCAGGACGGTGGCCTCGTAGACGAGACCGTTGGCGATATCGGTGACGGTCAGCGCCTCGGCGCCTTTGATCACGTGATGGCTGGTGAGGATCTGCCCGTCGGGGGTGAGCACGATCCCCGACCCGGCCGCTCCGATCCCCAAACCGGCCGCGTCGACATCGATATTGACCAGCGCCGATCCCACCTGCCCGGCGACCAGCGCGGGATCCAGCGGCACCAGCACGGGCGCCTGTGCCTGCGCCACGAACTCCGGCTCGACCACGGCGATCTCCCCGCGATACCCGAGGAACGCGCACACCCCGAGCAGCGCCGCCATCATCGTCACCAGCACTCGTCCGACACGCTTCACAGCACATGTCCTCTCTCGCGAGCCGACCAGTCCATTGTGACCCGTTTTCGGCGTCCGCTGGTCTCGATACGGACGCGGTGGGTTGGCAAAGACACGCATGCGGCTGTAGGCATGTAGCCATGAGCACCGCTGCCGCCTACGCCAAGCCCTCTCCCGACGGGGCCTTCGAGAAGGTCACGATCGAACGTCGCGAAGTCGGTCCCGACGATGTGCTGATCGATATCAAATACGCCGGTATCTGCCATTCCGATATCCACACCGCGCGTGACGAGTGGGGTGGCGCGCAGTATCCGTGCGTGCCCGGTCACGAGATCGCGGGCATCGTCGCCGCCGTCGGCTCGTCGGTGCACAAGTACCAGGTGGGCGATCGGGTCGGCGTCGGCTGCCTGGTGAACTCGTGCGGCAAGTGCGTGCCGTGCCTGGCGGGTGAGGAGCAGTACTGCACCAACGGCCCCACCTGGACCTACAACTCGAGGGTGCCCGAGTCCGCGCAGCCCGGCGGCTACACGATGGGCGGCTACTCCACTCAGATCGTGGTCGACGAGAGCTTCGTCGTCGCGATTCCCGAGGGCATCGGCCTCGATGTCGCCGCGCCGCTGCTGTGCGCGGGCATCACGCTGTTCTCACCGCTGAAGCACTGGAACGCGGGACCGGGTAAGAAGGTCGCGATCATCGGGATGGGCGGGCTCGGGCACGTCGGCGTGAAGATCGCCGCGGCGCTGGGCGCGGAGGTGACGGTGCTCAGCCAGTCGCTGCGCAAGCGTGACGACGGCCTGCGTATGGGCGCTCACCACTACTACGCCACCAGCGACAAGGAAACCTTCCGTCAGCTGCGCGGCCAGTTCGACCTGATCATCAACACGGTGTCGGCCGACCTGCCCATCGACAGCTACCTGCGCCTGCTCGCCCTCGACGGCACGCTCGTCATCCTCGGCCTGCCGGAGCACCCGATGAGTGTCACCGGGCGCAACCTCGCCGGTTTCCGCCGGTCGCTGGCCGGTTCGATGATCGGTGGCGTCGCGCAGACCCAGGAGATGCTGAATTTCTGTGCCTCGCACGGCATCGGCGCGGAGATCGAACTGATCTCCGCCGACGAGATCGACTCCGCGTACGACCGCGTGGTCGCCAGCGATGTGCAGTACCGGTTCGTGATCGACACAGCCACCGTGTGAGGCGAGCGCGCCGACAGGCTGTCGGCGCACGTCCTGGGTACCGTGACATTCGTGGTTGCCCAGGACGAATCCGCTGAACCCGCCGCGCAGTCCGTCGACGTGAGCGCCCTGCCCGCCTTCTGGTCGGTGCGTACGCCGCCGCGCTGGCTGCCGCGGGCACTGCTGTACGCCGTGCTCGCGGTCGCCGGGTTGATCGCGGCGTTCTGGGTGCTCGGCAAGATGCAGGGCCTGCTCACGGTGCTGCTGGTGTCGATCTTTTTGGCGTTCGCGATCGAACCCGCGGTGAATTGGCTTGCCGCGCGCGGTGTTCGGCGCGGGGCGGGCACCGGCGCGGTGTTCCTGGTGGTGCTGGTGGTGATCGTCGCGTTCGTGTGGACGCTGGGCGCGCTGCTGGTCAATCAGGTGACCATGCTGGTGACCAACGCCCCGGACTACGTCCAGGATCTGGTCGACTGGGTCAATTCGACCTTCCATCAGGATATTTCGGGCGACGACCTGACCAAGTACGCCTCGGAGTGGAGTTCCACGATCGAGAAGTACCTGGTCGGTCTGGCCGGAAACGTCTGGGGCATCGGCACTGTCGCGATCGGCGCGCTGTTCCAGCTGCTCGGCGTGCTGCTGTTCACGTTCTACTTCGCCGCCGACGGACCGCGTTTCCGCACCTGGGTGTGTTCGCTGCTGCCGCCGAAACAGCAGAAGCATGTGCTGCGAGCCTGGGACATCGCGGTCGAGAAGACCGGGGGCTACATCTATTCGCGCGCACTGCTGGCCCTGTGCTCGGCGATCGCGCACTACGTCGCGTTGCGGGTGCTCGATGTGCCGTCGGCGTTCGCCCTGGCATTGTGGGTCGGCGTTGTCTCCCAGTTCATTCCGACCGTCGGCACCTATATGGCCGGCGCGCTACCGGTACTGGTGGCGTTGGTACACGACCCGATCACGGCGCTGTGGATTCTGCTGTTCATCATCGCCTATCAGCAGTTCGAGAACTATGTTCTGCAGCCGCGCATCACCGCGACCACCCTGGACATGCATCCGGCGGTGGCCTTCGGGGCGGTGATCGCGGGCGCCGCGTTACTCGGTCCGACCGGCGCCCTGCTCGCCATCCCCGTCACCGCCACGCTGCAAGGTTTCGCGGGTGCCTACGTGCGGCGCTACGAAGTCACCGAAGAGGCCGACGCGCCACCGGCCAAGAAGAAGAAGCGCAAGAAAGCCGACACCGAAGCCGCATCCACCGACGAATAGGCAGCTCATGGCGATCCTGTTGTCCCTGGTGTCGATGTTGTCGACGCTGCTCGGCGGCTTCGTCGCCATGCGGATCGGCGACCGCAAGCACCTGGTTCTCGGGCTGGCCGCCGGGGTGATGTTCGGTGTGGTCGCGTTCGACCTGATCCCCGAGGCGCTCGAACAGTCCGACGGCATGTTCCGGGGCATTCCGTATGTGTTGATCGCCGCGGTCCTCGGCTTCCTCAGCCTGCACGTGATCGAGCGCGCGGTCGCCGTCCACCGTGGCCACGAGCAGGAATTCGGTACGCACAAGCACGGTTTCGAGTCGGTCGGCCTGCTCGCGGCGGGCGGCTTGATCTTCCACAGCACCCTGGACGGTTTCGGCATCGGCCTCGGCTACCAGGCAGGCGCGGCGGTCGGCATGTCCGTGGCGATCGCCGTGATCTGCCACGACTTCGCCGACGGTTTCAACACTTTCACCATCCCCACCGTCTACGGCAACGCCCGCAAACGCGCCCTCACGCTGCTGGCCCTCGACGCCATCGCGCCCGTCGTGGGCGCCGTCCTGGGCACCCTGATCCACGTCCCCGAGAACTGGATCGGCCTCTACATGGGCTACTTCGCCGGTTTCCTCCTCTACCTCGCCACCGCCGACATCCTTCCCGAGGCCCACGCGGGCCACCCCTCCCGGCTGACCCTGCTGTGCACCCTGTTCGGCGTAGGCGCCATGTTCGCCGTCGCCGCCTTCAGCCACTGAGCAACATGAGCGCGGCCTGATCGGTCGTGGGGTGTGGCGGCGGTAGCGTTCGGCGGATGGACACGCTGAACTCGGTGATCGTCGACGTCAATGATGTGTTCTGGAACTGGCTGCTGATTCCGCTGGTCGTGGCGGCGGGGGTGTACTTCACCGTGCGCAGTGGGGTGGTACAGCTGCGGATGCTGCCGGAGATGTTCCGGGTGGTGGCCGAGAAGGGGCCGACGGCGGCGGATGGGAAGAAGGCGGTGTCGGCCTTCGGGGCGTTCAGTATTTCGGCGGCGGCTCGGGTGGGCACGGGCAACATCGCGGGGGTCGCGACCGCGATCAGTGTCGGTGGGCCGGGGGCGGTGTTCTGGATGTGGGCGATGGCTACGGTCGGGGCCGCGTCGGCGTTCGTGGAATCGACGCTCGCCCAGCTCTACAAGCGGCGGGAGAGCGAGCCGGGCACCTTCCGCGGCGGTCCGGCGTACTACATGGAGTACGGGCTGCGCCGTCGGTGGCAGGGGCTGACCTTCGCGGTGATCATCACCGTGACCTTCGGGTTCGTGTTCAACGCGGTGCAGTCCAACACCATCGTGGCCACCGGGCGGGCGTCGCTGTCGGCGCTGGACGGTGACTGGTTCGCGCCGCTGGTCGGGCTCTGCCTGATCACGTTGCTCGGGGTGGTGATCTTCGGCGGGGTGCGCCGGATCAGCCACATCACCGAGGTGCTGGTTCCGGTGATGGCGGTGGTGTACCTGCTGCTCGGCATCGCGGTGGTGGCGCTGAACATCACCGACCTGCCGCGGGTGCTCGCCGATATCGTCGGCGGGGCGTTCGGGCTGCGTGAGGTGGTCGGCGGCGGAATCGGGACCGCGCTCGCGCAGGGCATCCGGCGCGGCATGTTCTCCAACGAGGCCGGACTCGGGTCCTCGCCCAATGCCGCTGCGGCGGCCGATGTCTCGCATCCGGTGAAGCAGGGATTGGTCCAGTCGCTCGGCGTCTACTTCGACACCCTGCTGATCTGCTCGATCACCGCGTTCATCATCCTGACCAGCGACCCTGATCTGTCCGAGCGGCGCAGCGCCGACCTGACCCAGAGCGCGCTGCAGGCGTCGCTGGGCACCTGGGCCGGGCACGTGCTCACCGCGGTGGTGTTCCTGCTCGCGTTCAGCTCGATGATCGGCAACTTCTACTACGGTCGAGCCAATATCGAATTCATCACCACCCGTCCCCAGGTGCTCACCGCGTTCCGAATCCTGGTGCTGGTGGCGGTTTTCGGCGGCGCGCTCGGCTCGGTGAGCCTGATCTGGAACCTGGCCGATGTGTTCATGGGCGTGATGGCGCTGGTCAACCTGGCCGCGATCATCCCGCTCGGCGTCGTCGCGTTCCGCCTGCTCGCCGACTATCGCGCTCAGCGCGGTGCGGGTGCGGACCCCGTGTATGTGCACCGTGCCGACATCGCCGACCCGGCGGGCGTGCAGTGCTGGCAGGCAACGATTGCGTCGAGCTTGCCCGGCAAACCCGCCCATTAGTGGTAGGCATGGGAAATGGCGAAACAGTGGACCGAAACGGCCGATATCGCGCTGCGCGCCGACGGTCAGCGCGTCGCTGATCTGGACACCTCGAGCACGCCGGGCTTCACCGGCGGCAAGCGCCTCGGCAAGGAACTGCTCGCCGAACGGGCGACGGTGCTCTCGGTCTTGCAGGAGAAGCTGTTCGCGCACGGTCGCACCGGTGGACAGCGCAGCGTGCTGCTGATCTTGCAGGGCATGGACACCGCGGGTAAGGGCGGCATCGTGCGCCACGTCATCGGGTCGGTCGACCCGCAGGGCGTCGACCACGCGTCGTTCGGCGTGCCTACCGAGCTGGAGAAGCAGCACGATTTCCTGTGGCGCATCCGCAACAAGCTGCCCGCCCACGGCCAGATCGGCGTCTTCGACCGCTCCCACTACGAGGACGTGCTGGTGGTGCGGGTGCACGACCTCGTGCCGCAGGCGGAGTGGGAACAGCGCTACGACCAGATCAACGCGTTCGAGAAGGAGATCGCCGACGCGGGCACCACCATCGTGAAGGTCGCGATGTTCGTCTCCCTCGACGAGCAGAAGAGCCGGCTGCGTGAACGGCTGGAACGCCCGGACAAATACTGGAAGTTCAACCCCTCCGACATCACCGAACGCGCCTACTGGCCCGAATATCAGAAGGCGTACCAGGCCGTTCTCGACCGCACCAACACCGATTACGCGCCCTGGCACGTGCTGCCGTCGGACCACAAGTGGTACGCGCGCCTCGCGGTCACCGAATTACTGATCGCCGCGTTGGCGCAGATGGAACTCGACTGGCCGCCCGCCGACTTCGATATCGCCGAGCAGTTGCGTCGACTCGACGAGTCCTGAATACGGGCAAGACGCGCATTGCGGAAACTCTCAGGTTCGGCCCGCATGATGTTCCCGGTGGGGAGCCAACGAGCGAAAGGCGTGTGACGACGGTGAGCACGGGCAAGAGTCCCTCGGGCAGGAATCCGCTGGCGGCGGCCGAGGCGGCCGACAAGAAGCGCAAGATCGCGATCCAGGCCGGCGTCGCCGCCGTCCTGGTCGCGCTGGTCGCGGCCATCGGCATCGGCATCGCGGTGAACAAGTCCGATTCCGACAAGGAATCGTCGACGACCTCGGCGGCGCAGCTGCCCGCGACGGGCGGGGCGGTCACCGAGACCGGCACGGTCGTGATCGGCAATCCCGATGCCAAGGTCAAGGTGCGCGTGGTCGCCGACCTCCAGTGCCCGGCCTGCAAGCAATTCGAGGCAGCCAACGGTGCGACACTCGCCAAGGCCGCCGCCGACGGCACCGCCTCCGTCGAGTACCAGATCATCTCGTTCCTCGACAAGGCCTCGACCAACCAGTACTCCTCGCGTGCGGCCAACGCGTCGTTCTGCGTGGCGAAGTCGGACACCACCAAGTACCAGGCCTGGTTGCAGACGATGTTCGAGAAGCAGCCCGCCGAGGGCGGTGCGGGCCTGAGCAACGACGAGCTCATCAAGATCGCCACCGACGCGGGGTACACCGATCCGGCCGTGGCGACCTGCATCAACGACAAGCCGTACAACGACTACATCCAGCAGGTCACCCAGACCACGCTGCAGAGTGGCGTGAAGTCCACGCCGTCGGTGTACATCAACGGCCAGCTGAACCAGACCGACGCGATCTTCACCGAGAACGGCCTGGCCCCCGTGATCGCTGACGCGGCGAAGTGATCACCGCCCCCGCCCGCTCGGCCTGGCTGCTGCTGATCGCCGGGCTGGCGGGCTGGCTGGCGTCGTTCACGCTCACCGTCGAACGGTTCAAGCTGTTCGTCGACCCGGATTACGTGACCTCGTGCAGCATCAACTCGGTGCTGTCGTGCGGGTCGATCATGAAGACCGACCAGGCCGCGGTCTTCGGTTTCCCCAACCCGCTCATCGGCGTCGTCGGGTTCTCGGTGGTGGTGACCCTCGCCGTGCTGTCGGTGGTCGGCGTGGGCTTCCCGCGCTGGATCTGGGGCGGGCTGTGGCTCGGCACCGTGCTCGGCATCGCCGGACTGTGCTGGCTGATCTTCCAGAGCCTGTACCGGATCAACGCGCTGTGCCCGTACTGCATGGTGGTGTGGGTGGCGGTGCCGGTGCTGTTCGCGGTGACCACGCAGGAACTGTGGGGCCGGTCGCGCGGTGCGATGGGAATCCTCGCCGAATGGCGCTGGACCCTGGTTGTGGTGTTCTACGCGGTGGTGCTGCTGCTGGTGTTCCTGAAGTTCCAGGACTACTGGCTAAGCCTGGTCTGACACCGGCTTGGTGGCGTCCACGTATTGCATGAAACGGTGGACGCGCTGGTCGATTTCGGTCAGGCCCGCGCGGTCGAACAGCTTCGGGAAGGTATCGCGGTCGAACAGGCGAAGGCCGCTCAGGCTCGCGGCCAGGCTGCTCGCCGAGCCGAAGAGGTTGTCCTCGGCATAGCTGGTGCTGATCGCGATACGGCCGCCCGGGGCGAGGACACGGATCATCTCGCGGGTGGCGACCAGCGGATCGGGGATCAGGTAGAGGGCGCCGAAACAGCAGACGGCGTCGAAGGTTCCGTCGGCGAACGGCAGCATGCGCGCGTCGCCGCGGACATAACCGACGCGCGGGCTCGCGTTGTCGGTGGCGGCCTTGGCCAGCATCGGCGCCGAGTAGTCCAGGCCGGTGACGAAACCGCCCTTCGTCAGATATTCGCTGAGGTAGCCGGTGAAATTGCCTGGGCCGCACGCCACATCGAGCACCTTCATGGGGCCGCTCAGCCGTAGGGCACCGACCGCTTCGTGGCGGTCGGTGCCGGTGGTCCGGCCGCTGGCGAGGTAGAACAGCGTGGGTCGCCACGCGTGCTCGTACACCGCGGCCAGCGCCGGGGCGTTCATCGTCCTGCGCGCGAGATTCACCGGCGCGCGACCTCGATGGTCATCCCGGCCTCGCGCAGCCGCGTGGTGAGCGCCTCGCCCATCGCCGACGCGGGGGTGAGCACACCCGCGCGCTCGGGCAGGGTGTCGAAGGCCAGGCTCAGGCCGCTCTGGCCGAGCAGTACGGCGGTGGCCTGGTAGCCGGGGTCGCCCGTGCCGGAGAAGGTGGCCTGATACTTGGCGCCGGAGCTGGTGCGGGCGAAGGTCTTCATGGTGAACCACCCACTGCGGCGCGCCTTTTCGCTGGGGCCGGTGCCGGGCTTGGGCAGAATCCGGTCGAGCAGCTTACGGCCGAGCGAAACTCTCGACAGGACCGCGCCCGAGGCCATGCCCGCCACGATGCCGCCCGCGATACCCGCGGCGACCAGCGGCGCGGCGGCCGAGGTGCCCGCGTTCATCACCTCGCGGTAGCGGAACTGCTTACCGTAGACCCAGCCGAGCAGGCCGTTGGTGCGGCGCACGACCTTGGTGTTGTGCGAGGCCATCACGAACGTGGTGACCCAGCCGTCCAGGCCGGGGTCGATGCTGTCGGCGCGGGCCAGCGCCAGATCGGACTGGCGGCCGACATCGGGTTCCATGCTGCGATCCGGGCTCAGCGAATACGGGTGGGCCAGGATCTTGCCGCGCGCGGAGTCGGCCGCCACGTCCTCCCACATGGCACGCCCGGAATCGATGGTGCCGCCGCTCGCGCCGCCCTTGAGATAGGCGACCAGGGTGGTGTCCTCGAGCTCGCCGGTGTCGTCGGCGATCGTGGCCCGGTAGATCTCGTACACGCTCAGGTCGGACGGAATCGAGTCGTAGCCACAGGAATTCACGATTTTGGCGCCCGAGTCGACCGCGGTCTGCTCGTACTTCTCGATGGCGTCGTGGATGAACAGCGGCTCACCGGTGAGGTCGGCGTAGTGGGTGCCCGCCACGGCACACGCGCCCAGCAGGGGCATGCCGTAGCGCAGGTACGGTCCGACCGTGGTGACCACGACCTTGGTGCGCTCGGCCATCGAGGCCAGCGAGGCGGGGTCGCTGGAATCGGCGACGACGAGTTCCCATGTCGCGGCGGCGGGCCCGAGCTCGTCGCGAGTGGCGGCGAGCTTGCTCGCCGAACGGCCGGCCAGGGCGATCCTGGCGTCGGCCGGGGCCGCGGTGAGCAGGTATTCGGCGGTGAGTTTGCCGACGAAACCTGTTGCGCCGAACAGGATCAGGTCGAACTCACGGTGCTGCGGCATGACGCGCCTTTCGAAAGATGATTCAGGGCTTGGTGGCCGGTGCGCTCGCCTTGCGGGGGGCACGAGTCTTCTTCACCGGTTTCGGTGGATGAGTGGCGAGCCAATCACGATGGGCCAGCCCGAGTTCGGTGACCGGCTGATCGCCGTAGAGCCATTCCCTGGCGACCAGATGCCAGTTGTTGGTGCTGTCGAGCTGGCCGAGCATGCCGAAGGTGAGGAAGTCGGCGCGGCGCGAGAACAGGTGTTCGGGCGGCAGATTCTGCTGCTTCATGCCGGTGAACTCGCTGGCCCTCGGGTCGACGGCGAGCAGGAACGCGCCACTGGCCAGTTCCGGGGTGATGGTGAGTTCCTCGTCCACCAGACACCATTCCGAGGCGGCGAGCACGTATTCGAGGCATTCCTCGGCGCCGATCTCCTCGGGCGAATCGATCACGCCGCGATCGATCATCAGCTGCCGCAGGTCTTCCGCGCGATCCTCGGCGGCCGCGCGCAGGCACTGGATCTCGAATCCGACCAGCTTGGGGTCCATCCGGTTGAACAACCCGAAATCGAGGAAGGCGACCCGGCCGTCCCTGGCGAGCAGCACATTGCCCGGGTGCGGATCGCCACAGAACTCGTTGAAGCTGAACAGCGAGCCGACGTAGAAGCGGTAGATGATCTCGCCGACCCGGTTACGTACCGCGGCGGGCATTTTCCGCACCTCGTCGAAGCCGTCGCCATCGATGAACTCGCTGACCAGCACGCGGGTGGTCGACAGCTCCGGCACCGAGGACGGCACCACGATGAACGGGTGGTCGCGGTACAGGTGCGCGATCTCGGCCTGCGTGGCGGCTTCGGCCTGGTAGTCGAGCTCGCTCTCCATGTTCAGTTTCAGCTCGTCGAGCACCGCGGGGGTGATCCACGGCATCGCCGAGGCGAGCACCCGGCGGAACATGGTGAGGTTCTTCAGATCCGCGCGCACGGCGGCGTCGACCCCGGGGTACTGGACCTTCACCGCGACAGCACGGCCGTCGTTCAGCGTGGCCCGGTACACCTGGCCGATCGAGGCGGCGGCGATCGGCTCCGGATCGAATTCGGCGAAGATCTCCGCCAGCGGGGCATTGAAATCCTGCTCGATCACCGTGCGCATGGACTCGAACGACACCGTGGGTGCGGCGTTGCGCAGCACGGCCAGGCGCTGCTGGAACCGCTCGCGATGGTTCTCCGGCACCAGATCCAGGTCGAGCACCGACATCATCTGGCCCAGCTTCATGGCGACGCCCTTCATGGTGCCCAGCACCATGACCACCTGTTCGGTGGTGCGGATCATCGACTCCTCGGCCATCCGCGCGCGCACGGCCTCCGAGCGGCCGCGCATCGATAATCTGGTCTTCTTCGAGCGGATGACCGACCCCGCCGCGACTGCCCCCAGCTTCGTCCCGCGGGCAAGCCGGGAAGTCGGCACGTTCTTCGCCATCGAGATACCTCCGTTGGTGCCGACGCGCACGGCGGTGACACAAGCCACAGCGTCCCGCCCGGGTTCAGCGTAGCCAACCGTGCGCCGTTGTCGAGCCCGGCTCCCTCGAACGCGGGAAATCCCAGCTCAGGGCGACTGTTGCGGCATTTCGGGCAGCGGATGCGGCTGCGCGGTGAAGATCTCGGGTGAGCCACCCGCGCGGGCCATGCCCTCGATCGCACTCCAGGCCATCATCGTGAGGTAGTCGATGACGTCCTGACGCGGCATGGCCTTGTCGGTGGTGGTCCACCAGTGGGTGGCCAGCTGGATGCCGCCGACCAGCACGTACGACCACAGCATCGCGCCCTCGGTGCGGATGCCCTTGGCGCCCGCCCGGTCGACCAGCACCGTGGTGACCACATCGGCGAAGAGGCGCTCGAACTCCGCGAGCGAGGACTTGTCGCCCGCGGCATTGCTCATGATGAACCGGTAGACCTCGGGGTCGTCGTCGACGGTGCCGACGTATTCGGTCATCGCGGCGCGCACGAGTTGGTATTCGTCGGCGTCGAGACTGATCGCGCCGTACACCCGGGGTAGCAGCGTGGTTTCGATGAACCGCTGCATGGTGGCGTGGACCAGGTCGTTCTTGTCCGCGAAGTAGCGGTACAGCACGGTTTTGGACACGCCGATCTCGGTGGCGATCTCGTCCATGCCCGCCTGGCTGCCCCGCGCGCGGATGGCGTTGAGCGTGCCGTCGACCAGTTCCTCGCGGCGGTCGATCTTGTGCTGTCGCCACCGACGTTTGCGGCCGTCAGCCTGGCCGCCGCCGCGCACTCCTGCTCGGCTCGACTGCTCGCCGATCTCGACAAGGTCTTCGGTGGACAGAACAGCCCCCTCGTATCGATGTTGGCGTCTTTAGTCAACAGCTTAGGCGCGCCGGTGTGGGGTGGCGCTCCTTTGGCCCACGTTGCGGCATTTACCACACTCGAGTGCTTACGCGCGCGTACGACAAACCGCGCGGTTCGCCGTGTCGTGGGCGACGCCACGCGGGGTTGGCGGCGGCGCACTCGCCGTGCGCACAGCAGAATGGGTGCTATGGAGAAATCTCCCGGCAACACGGCGGTTCTCACGCCGCGCACCGAGCCCGCCGCACAGCCCGCCGGCTTCGCGGTGATGACCGACGAGGCGGGCAAAAAACGTGACCTGTTCAAGATGAAGGCGCTCGCGACCAGCTTCCTGCTGGTGGCCAGTGTGATCTACCTGCTGTGCCGCTGGCTCGAATCGCGTGGCGGCGGTGGCGAGTGGGTGGGCTATGTCCGCGCGGCCTCGGAGGCGGGCATGGTCGGCGCGCTGGCCGACTGGTTCGCGGTCACCGCGCTGTTCAAGCACCCGCTGGGTCTGCCGATCCCGCACACCGCGATCATCCGTAAGAAGAAGGACCAGCTCGGCGAGAGCCTGGGCGCCTTCGTCGGCACCAACTTCCTCGCCCCCGACGTGGTCTCGGCGCGCCTGGACTCGGCGCAGATCTCGCTGCGCGTGGGCCGGTGGATGGCCGATCCGGCGCACGCGGCGCGGGTGGCGCAGGAAAGCGCGACGATCCTGACCGCGGTGGTCAACACCCTGCGCGACGAGGACGTCGAGCAGATCATCGACAACACCATCGTCAAGCGGATCGCCGAACCGCTGTGGGGGCCGCCGCTGGGCCGGGTGCTCTCGGAGATGATCGCCGACAACCGGCAGCGGCCGCTGATCGACCTGCTGGCCGAGCGCGCGCATCAGTGGGCGCTGGGTTCCCAGGACACGATCGACCGGATCGTGGTGCGCGATGCGCCGCAATGGGCGCCGAAATTTGTCAATACATTGCTGTCGGAGCGAATTTATCGGGAACTCGTCGAGTTCACCTGGAAGGTGCGCTCCGATCCTGAACACGAATTGCGGCGGGCCGCCGATCGCTTTCTCCAGGATTTCGCCGAGGACCTGCAACACGACGACGCGATGATCGCCAAGGCGGAGAAGGTCAAGGCCGAGATCATGGGCCGCGAGCAGATCACCGGAATGGCCGAGGCCACCTGGCGGGCGGCGAAGCGGTTGATCTTGGAATCGGCCGAAGACCCGGATTCCACCCTTCGCCGCAAGGTGGCCGAGAATGTGCAGCAGCTCGGCGAGCGCCTCCGCGACGACCCGGAGATGCGTGGCAAAGTGGACGGGTGGATCGATCGCGGTGCTCGCTATCTGGTCGGTAACTACTCCGCGGAGATCACGACATTGGTGACCGATACGGTTGCGCGCTGGGACGCCGACGAGGCGAGCAGGAAGATCGAATTGCAGGTCGGTCGGGATCTGCAATTCATCCGGATCAACGGCACGGTCGTCGGCTCGCTCGCCGGCCTGGCCATCTACACGATCTCGCAGCTGCTGTTCCACTGAACGACCTGGTAACCGGGGCTGCGTACGTGTTAGCCGACCGGGTGCTAACTGTAGTGCTTGCAATAGCTAGCACCCTGTTCTACTATTGGCCTTACAACGCCAGAAGGTGAGCGATGACAGACCAACCCGAGAGTCGTGTAGCGCACGCGGCTCAAGACATCGGAGGTTTCATCAGGGCACAGCGCGAAGGTGCGCAGGTGTCCCTGCGTCAGCTCGCCGCTCTGGCGGGGGTAAGTAATCCGTACCTGAGCCAAATCGAACGCGGATTACGTAATCCCTCCGCCGAAGTACTCGCGCAGATCGCCAAGGCACTGCGGGTTTCCTCGGAGGTGTTGTATGTGCGGGCAGGATTTCTGGAACAGCGTCCGCACAGCCCGGTCCGTGACGCCCTGCTGGCCGACACTTCGGTGTCCGAGCGGCAGAAACAGGTGTTGCTGGAAATCTATGAGTCGTTTCGCCGGGAAAACGGGGAAGAAGCCGGCTCAGGGGGGAACGAACGAGACACTGACGTTTCGTTCACGACAACTGACACTCCGCCACACCAGGAGACTGAAGACTGATGACCGAGAAGACCGCCACTGTGACCAAGCCGCTGTTCGCCACCGTCGGCGCCGGTGACGCCATCTACGCCGCCGTGAACGACGTCGTCGCCGACGTGCGTGGCCGCGTTGCCACCGCCGACCCGAAGGCCCGCGTCGAAGAGGCCCGCGAGCGCATCGCGAACGTGCCCGCCGACGTGCAGGCCCAGTTCGACACCCTGCGTGACCGTATCTCCGGCCTGCCGTCGGAGCTGCCGGAGGACCTCGCCGAGCTGCGCGAGAAGTTCACCCCCGAAGAGCTGCGCAAGCTGGCCGAGCAGTACTACCGCCAGGCGCTCGACATCTACGCCGATCTCGCCGTTCGCGGCGAGGAGACCGTCGACCGGCTGCGTGCCAACCAGGCCGTCGACGAGCAGATCGGGCGCGTCGAGAACCTCTACAAGGATGCCTCCGCTCGCGCCGAGGATGCCCTGACCAAGGTCAACGACCTGCTGGGTCGCACCAAGGCCGAGGCCGAGGCCGTGGCCGACAAGGTCGACGCCGTGGTCGAGGCCGAGGTCGTCGCCGTCACCACCGAGCCGGCTCCGGCCAAGGCTCCCGTCGCCAAGAAGGCTCCGGCCAAGAAGGCCGCTCCGGCGAAGAAGGCCGCCGCGCCCAAGAAGGTCTAGCCTTCGCGCAGCACCGCTGACAGCGGCCCCGTACACCAGGTGTGTGCGGGGCCGCTGTTCGTATGATGGGGGTGTGAACCTGGTGAATGGGATGACCTCGCTGATTCTGCTGATCCTGTGGATCGGCGCCTTCGGCGCGACGGTGTTCGCGCTCATTCACGCTGTGCGCCAGCGTTCGGATGCCTTCACCGCCGTCGACAAGATGACCAAGCCGATCTGGCTGGCCATTCTCGGTGGTGCGCTGGTGTTTCTGCTGATCGGCATCGGGGGGCTGGGGATGCTGTCGTTCATCGCGATCATCGCGACCGGGGTGTACCTGGCCGATGTGCGCCCGAAGGTGGACGAGGTGCAGCGCGGCCCGCGCTGGTAAACAGCCCCTCGAAGGGCTCGCGGGTGAGTGGTACGCGGTGTTACTGTATCTATCAGTAACACAAAGGAGTGTGCCGATGCGCGCAAAGTTGCCGACGGCTCTGGTGAACCTGGTCGACCGGGTGTCCACCGTGGTCGAGACCACCCTCGCGGCCCACCGGGCGGACCTGCGGACACGGACGCACGGGATCGCGGCCTTCGATCCGCCGCGGATACCGCACGACGTGATCCCCGTGGTCACCGCCGACGGCGCCCGCCTGCGGGTGCACGCCTACGGCCCCGTCGACGCGCCCGTCATCGTGTTCGCCCACGGCTGGACGTGTTCGATCGAATACTGGAACGCCCAGATCAACGCCTTCGCCGGCGAGTACCGCGTGGTCGCCTACGACCAGCGCGGCCACGGTGAGAGCACCAACGGCTACGCCCGCCCCAGCACCGATCTGCTCGCCGACGACCTGTGCGACGTGCTCGACGCCGTACTGCTGCCGGGGCAGCGCGCGGTACTGGCCGGGCACAGCATGGGCGGGATGACGCTCATCGCCTGGGCGGGCCGGTACCCCGAGCGGGTCGCCGAACAGGCCGCCGCGGTGATCCTCACCAACACCGGCGCGCACTCACTGGTCGAGGTGTCGACCATGGTTCCCGGCCTGAACATCCCGCTGCGGATGCTCGGCGGCCGTTCGATGCCGACGCCGGACTGGCTCGGCAAGCTCATCCTCGGCACCCCGGTGGTGTTCCCGCCGATCAAGCCGGTGCGCTGGATCTTCGCCCGGCAGGTGATGACCCTCGATACCTCGCGCGAGAAGCTGAATTACGCGCTCTCGGTGGTGCGTGGCTGCCCGATGATGACGCGTTCGCGCTACGGCTTCCTGCTCACCGAGCTGCACCTCGGCGATGACGCGAAGAACTTCTCGGTCCCGACCACCGTGCTCGCGGGCGATCGTGACGACATGACCCCCGCGATCCACGCCGAGCGCCTGGCCGCGCTGCTCCAGGAAGCAGGCACGCTCGCCGGGTTCAAGGTGCTGCCGACCGGACACCTCGGCAATGTCGAACGCTACGACCTGTTCAATGCCGAGGTGGCCCGAGTGCTGGCCGCCGTCAGCGAGCCCGTGCGCGCCCTGGCCTGACCGCCTGCGAGAATCGGCGGATGAGCTCTACCGCTGTGACCTCGGACGACCGTCGGTTCGTGCTGACCCTCGGGTGCCCGGACCGGCCGGGCGTCATCGCCCGGATCTCCTCGTTCATCGCCGAATTCGGCGGCTCGATCGTGGAGGCCGGGTATCACTCCGACGGTGACATCGGCTGGTTCTTCACCCGCCAGGCCGTGAAGGCCTCGACGGTGCCGTTCTCCATCGACGAGCTGCGGGTGCGCTTCGCCGAGGTGGCCGCCGAGTTCGGTCCCGAGACCGACTGGCAGCTGCACGATTCCGGTGCGCCGCGGCGCGCGGTGCTGCTGGTCAGCAAGGACGGGCACTGCCTGCACGACCTGCTCGGCCGCGCACAGGCCGGTGAGCTGCCCGCGACCATCGAGGCCGTGATCGGCAACCACCCCGACCTCGCGGGCATGACCGAGGCCCACGGGGTGAAGTTCCACCACGTGCCGTTCCCGAAGGACCCGGCCGAGCGCGGTCCGGCCTTCGAGCAGGTGCGCGACCTCGTCGACTCCCACGATCCGCATGCCGTGGTGCTCGCCCGTTTCATGCAGGTGCTGCCCGCCGAGCTGTGCGAGCACTGGGCCGGGCGCGCGCTCAATATCCACCACAGCTTCCTGCCCTCGTTCGTCGGCGCGCGGCCCTATCACCAGGCGTACGCGCGCGGGGTGAAGCTGATCGGGGCGACCTGCCACTACGTCACCGCCGAGCTGGACGCGGGGCCCATCATCGAGCAGGACGTGATCCGCGTCGATCACGCCGACGACGCGCGCGACATGGTCAGGCAGGGACGCGACATCGAGCGGGTCGTGCTCGCGCGTGGACTGCGCTGGCACCTGGAGGGCCGGGTGCTCGTGCACGGTCGGCGCACGGTCGTCTTCGAGTGACCTACAGGTCGTAAAACGGTGCCGGATAACGGAATTCGCCGGTCACGGCGGAATCGTAGGCCGTGAGCGGGCGGACCTGGAAATACGGCGCCCATTCGGCTTCGTCGGGCACGACGCCCAGGCGCGCGCCGGGGACGAAGCCGAAGCGGGCGTAGTAGTCGGGATCGCCGACCAGGCCGACAACCGATTCGTCGAGGGCGTCGGCGGCGCCGAGGGCGGCGTGGACCAATGCCGAGCCGACGCCGGACTTCTGATGCTCCGGATCGACGCCGAGCGGACCCAGCGCGAGCACCGGGAACGGGCCGATTCCGGCTCTGGTGAGACAGATGTGCCCCACGACGGTGTCGTATTCGAGGGCGACCAGCGACAGCGTGGGCATCCACGACTCGTCGGTCCGTAGCGTCTCGACGAGGGCGGGTTCGGGTGGTTCGGTGACGGCCGGATCGCCCGCGTAGTGCGGGGCGAAAGCGGCGCGGTGGATCGCGGCGATCGCCGGGGCGTCCGCTGGGGTCTCGCGACGGATCAGCACAGGCTTAAGTCTCCAGGATTTGGGTACGGGAGCGCAATGATGTGCCGTGCCCGATGTTCCGGACTCGGCCGCGCGTGTGCGATGCTCGGGAAATGACTTCCGCGCCGCTGACCCGGGCCGCCGTGGCCGACATGATCGACCACACCCTGCTCGCGCCGGAAGCCACTCCGGCCGAGGTCGACTCGCTGGTCGTCGAGGCGCGCAAGCTGGGGGTGTACGCGATCTGCCTGTCGCCCTCGATGCTGCCGGTGCGTGCGCCGGGGCTGGTGGTGGCCACCGTGGCGGGTTTCCCGTCCGGCAAACACCATTCGCTGGTGAAGGGTGCCGAGGCGCGGCTGGCCGTGGATCAGGGCGCCGCCGAGGTGGACATGGTGATCGACGTGGGCGCCGCGCTGGCCGGTGATTTCAACGCCGTGCTCGCCGACATCATCACCGTGCGCGAGGCGACCAGGGATCGGGCCGTGCTCAAGGTGATCATCGAATCGGCGGCGCTCACCGATGCGGCGATCGTCGGCGCGTGCCGGGCGGCCGAACAGGCGGGCGCAGATTTCGTGAAGACCTCCACCGGTTTCCATCCCGCGGGCGGTGCGAGCGTGCACGCGGTGCGGTTGATGGCCGAGACCGTCGGCGGACGACTCGGGGTGAAGGCCAGCGGCGGCATCCGCACCGCCGCGGATGCCGCCGCGCTGATCGAGGCCGGTGCTACGCGGCTCGGGTTGTCGAAATCGGCTGCGGTCCTCGACGGATTTCCCGACTAGCCGAGGTTTCCCCGAGTCGTCACCGCCGCGCGCGATCAGCAGGTGAACCCGGACTGCTGAGCGGCCGGGTCGCTCTCGAGTGCGGTCTTGCCACCCGAAAGGTGCACGCTCACACCGTCATCGGTGACCTTGACCTCCTGCGCGCGCAGGCCGAGCGGATAGCTCTGCAAGCTCTGGGTGAAGGTCTCGACGATGTCCTGCACGAGGTCGGTGGGCAGGCCGATGCCGAGTATCTGCGCTGACTTCGTCTCCACCGTGACGTTGCCGTCGCGGACCATCGGCTGCACCTCCAGCTGGGCGAGGCCGCCGAGCACATCGAGAGTGATCACTCCGGTGCTCGCCGAGGAGCTCACGCCGCTGACCATGGTGCCGAGGGTCTCGCGGATGCCGTCGTTGTTCCAGGTCACGTCGGCGGTCGAGCTGTCGATGGTGCCGCCGCCTCGGCCGCGGTCGACGAGTTCGATGTCGTTGAATTTCGCGTGCACCACCATCCCGACAGCGGGGCCGAACTTGTTGTCCTCGCTGTCGACGGTGATCGTGCCGACCTTGCCGTCCACATAGGACAGCAGGATCGGGCGCGGGCCGAAGCCCACGTCGATGCTCGAGCCCATCTGTTGCTCGAACGCGCCGCTGATGCAGCTCGAGATCTTGTGCCTGGCATAGGCTTCGGTTCCGCCGATGGCCGCGACGAGTAGGGCTGCGACCACGGCCAACGCGATCACCAGCGAGCGCCGACCGATCCTGGGGCGAGGGGGCTTTTGTGTGGTCATGGCATCGGATTCTTCCCGATCTTTCTGTGTCCGCTCTGAGGACGTAGTGAAAGCCTTCACAGCAAAATGTGACCTGGCGCACGCAACCGGGCGTAATCTGGGTTGCATGACTGGCGAGGGCGCGCGCCGGGTGGCGGGGACAGCGGATCATCGATGGCGGGTGCTGCGGCGCCTCGCCGGGCGGCACGCGGGCTTCTTCACCACGCGTCAGGTGTTGCGTACCGGCTGCGAATCGCAGGTCAGAGCCGCCCTGGGGGACGGGTCGGTGACCAGGGCCGGGGTCGGGATGATGCGGCTGGGCCAGTGGCGGGTGGGGCCGCTCGACGAGTACGCGATGTGGGCGGCGTGGTTCGACGGCGCGGCGGCGGTGTCGTATCAGAGTGCGGCGGAACTGCACGGGATCGGCAGGTTGCAGCCGCGGTTTCTGCACCTGTCGGTGTCGGCGGGTCGCCCGCCGGTGACCCCACGGTTGGTGCTGACCCGACGCAAGCTCTGCGCGGCGGATGTCGAGTCGGCTGGGCCGTTTCTGGTGACCACGCCGGTGCGGACGGTCCTGGATCTGGCCGAGACCGAGATCTCGCAGTCGGCGCTGGACGAGGTGGTGGCCGACGCGGTGGCGATCCACCGATGCGATACCGACGAGATCTGGTGGGGTGGGCAGCAATTGGCGCCGCGAGCGTCGGCGCGGGTGCGACGGGCGTTAAGCCGGGTCTGACGGGGCGACCACGTCCCAGGGCACCGACAGCACGCAGTCGCGCATTCGCCGGTTGTAGGGGTGGACCGGGAAACCGTTGGCGCGCAGCATCTCCGCCGCTGCACGCCAGCGGATGCGGGGGCCGTACGGCGCCATGGCCGCGGTACGCTCCCAGGCCCGGTCGGCGGCGGTGAGCAGCGTGTGGACGCGTTCGCCGGGAATGTTGCGGTGGATCAACGCTTTCGGCAGGCGCTCGGCGATGTCGGAGGGCCGGTCCACGGTGAACGGATCCCAGGCCAGCGTCAGGGAGAGGGGACGGTGCCGGTCGAGCAGCACCCAGGCGCAGCGGCGGCCGAGTTCATCGCAGGTGCCGTCGACGAGCAGGCCGTCGGGTGCCAGATTCGACTGGATGCGTGACCACGCGTCGGGCACGGCGTCCTCGGGATATTGGCGCAGGACGTTGAACGCGCGGACCAGGGTCGGTCGCAGGCCCGCCAGTTCGAAGCCGCCGCGGGCGAAGCGGACGCCGTCGCGGGGTGCCACGACGCGGGCCGGGTCGATTTCCAGGCCCACCACCTCGAGGTCGGGGCGCACGGTGCGCAGCCGGGCGGCCAGTTCGAAGGTGGTCCACGGTGCGGCGCCGTAGCCGAGGTCGACGACCAGGGGATCGGGCGATTCACGCAGTGTCGCGCTGACGAGTTCGTCGTTGACGAGCCAGCGGTCACTGCGGCGCAAACGGTTGACGCCGGTGGTGCCACGGGTGATCGTGCCGACCGGGGGGAGGGCCTTGCGGCTGGGGGCCACGGGCGTCGAAGTTCTCCGGTGCGTCAGACCGACTTGTCGGCGGTCTGATTGTCCAGGTAGCGCAGGGTTTCTTCCTGCTCGGCGCGGAACAGGTCGACCAGGTTCACCAGCATCAACTGCTCCAGGCGCGGGCCGACCATGGGGATGAAGACCTTGGCGGTGGGGGAGAAGCGCATGGTGGCGCCGGTCTCGGTGGGAAACAGGCGGATGGTGCCGGTCAGGCTGCCGGGGCCGGCCGGAATCGAGGCGGAGAACTTGCCCTCGGTCTCGTCGTGGTCGAACGGGCCCCAGCTCTCCTTGCGGGTGATCACCATGTCTTTGCGCATCACGGTCTGGGCGATCTCGGGGAGCATCTCGCGGGGCAGGGTGTGGTGCAGGACCACGTCGATGCCGTCGTCGGTGACGTCGAGGCTCACCACTTCGTTGTTGGGCGCGTACTTGCGCATTTCGGCGACGCGGGCTTCCCAGTAGTCCCTGCTCTGGAGGGCTGCGTACAGCTCTTCGGTGGTGTGCAGGGGGTAGCGAGCCGAGTAGTCCAGTCTGCGTGCCATGGCAGCACACGTTACGTGGTTGGGGTGCGGGCGGAGGGAAGAGGTGGGTTGTCTGTGCTCGGTCCTATAAATCGATGCCGACGGTTACCGGTTCCGGCTCCAGCGCCACGCCGAACCTTTCCTGGACGCCCGCGCGGACGGTGCGGGCCAGGGCGACGATGTCGGACGCGGTCGCGGTGCCACGGTTGGTCAGGGCCAGGGTGTGCTTGGTCGACAGGCGCGCGGCGGCGCTGTCGCCGGGGAAGCCCTTCGCGAAACCGGCGCGTTCGATGAGCCAGCCCGCCGAGAGTTTGGTGCCGTCGGGTGCGGGATAGGTGGGCACCTTGACGTCGTCGCCGACGTGCGCGGCGATCGCGGCCAGTACCCGTGGCAACTGCTCCTCGGTGACGACCGGGTTGGTGAAGAACGAACCGGCGCTCCAGGTGTCGTGGTCGGCCGGGTCGAGGACCATGCCCTTGCCCGCCCGCAGGCGAAGCACTTCGGCGCGCACCTGCTCGACCGGGCGAGTCTCGCCGTCGCCCGCCCCGAGCACCTTCGCCAGCTCGCCGTAGCGCAGCGGCGCGCTCATCCCGCTCGGATCGAGGGCGAACTCCACCGCGAGGACCACCGCGTCGTCGCTGTGCTTGAGCACGCTGGTCCGGTAACCGAAGCCGAGTTCGGCGGGTTCGGTCCAGCGCACGTCCCCGGTCCTGCGATCGAGCAGGCGTACCCGGCGCAGCAGCGACGCCACCTCCACGCCGTACGCGCCGACGTTCTGCACCGGTGTCGCACCGGCCGAACCCGGAATGCCGGACAGGCACTCCAGCCCACCCAACCCGGCCGCGACGGTCGCCGCGACGACCTCGTCCCAGTTCGCGCCCGCCTCGGCCACCACGCCGTCGGTGCCCAGCTCGACGCCGGTGGTGCCGACCAGCACGACCACGCCGTCGAAGCCCGCGTCGTCGATGAGCAGGTTCGACCCGCCCGCCACCAGCAGCACCGCGATACCGGCCGCGTCCAGGGTCTTCACCGTGGCCACCAGGGCCTCGGTGCTCGCGCATTCGGCGAGCAGCGCGGGCCCGCCGACCCGCAAGGTCGTCAATTCGGACAAACGCACCGAATCGCGGACCGTCGCGCCGGTATCGGCAAGCAGGTCACGCAGCTGATCGGAGGACACCACCCGTGTTGTACGCACGTCCGCAGACGGTACCGTGTCGAGCATGGCTACACCTCTGGCGTTCACTGCCGGCTACACGCATTCCGTCGATGCGGTGCGCGCCGCGTACTCCGACGAGCAGTACTGGAAGGCCCGGATCGCCGAGGTCGGCGGGCCCGGTGCCCGGCTCGACGCCTTCGCCGTCGACGGCGACCAGGTCCGCGTCCAGATGGTGCAGTCCATCCCCGCCGACCAGCTCCCGCCCGCCATCACCGCGGTGCGCCCCGGCGACCTGATCATTCCGCGCACCGAGACCTACACCGGCACCGGCGGTATCTTCGAGGCCCACGTCGACGGTGCCCCCGCGGTGGTCCGCGGCACGGTGACCATGGCACCCGACGGCGGCACCGGCTCCACCACCGCCATCAACGGCACCATCGAGGTGAAGATCCCGCTGTTCGGCGGCAAGATCGAGGCGGCCATCTCCGAGCGCCTGATCGAACTCCTCGGCAACGAGGCCACCTTCACCGAGGAATGGCTCAACCGGTAGTAGCGGTCTCGGTGAGACCGCGCTCACGGGGTATGGGTCGGTAGCTCGGCGTACATTCGATGCGTGAGCAAACATTCGGTAACCGAACTGTTGCGCGCGCGGGCCACCGCGCGGCGTGATTCGTCGGCGCACAGGCGTGAAGTGGGCGTTCGGGGCGGGCGATCCGTGGTTGCGGTGATGGTGCTGGCGGTGCTCGTCGTGCTCACCGGGTGCACCATCGACCGACAGGGCGAGGCCGCCGAGGCGGCGCCGGTGGCGCAGGTCACCATCGCGCCCACGCCCGGAGCCACCGAGGTGGATCCGGTCGCGCCCGTGTCGGTGACGGTCGCGCACGGCACGATCGACCAGATCGCCCTCACCAACGCCGGCGGCAAGCAGATCACCGGTCAGCTCAGCCCCGACCGCACCACCTACAAGGTCTCCGAACCGCTCGGCTACGGCGTCGAGTACACCTGGGCAGGTACGGCCATCGGCGCCGACGCGAAACCGATCCCGATCGACGCCACCTTCACCACGATCAGCCCCCAGTCGACCATCCCGGCCACGATCAACATCGGCGACGGCCAGGAGGTCGGGATCGCGGCGCCGATCATCCTGAAGTTCGCGGGGCCGGTCACGAACAAAGCAGCCGTGGAGAAAGCCCTCACCGTCACCACCGACCAGGGCACCGAAGGATCGTGGGCCTGGCTGCCCGACGACGGAGGCTCGCGGGTGCACTGGCGGCCGAAGGACTATTGGACCCCTGGCACCACCGTGCACGTCGCCGCGAAGCTCTACGGCGTCGACCTCGGCGGCGGCGCCTACGGCGACTCCGATGTCACCTCCGATTTCACCATCGGCCGCAGTCAGATCGTCATCGCGAACGCGCCGAGTCACCGCATGCGGGTGGTGCGCGACGGCGCCACGATCTTCGACTTCGCGGTGTCCTACGGCGAAGGCAACGAGCCGCGCAACGTGACTCGCTCGGGCGTGCACATCGTCACCGAGAAGTACGAGGACTTCATGATGTCGAATCCGCCGTACTACACCAACGTCCGTGAACGCTGGGCCGTCCGTATCTCCAACAATGGCGAATTCATCCACGCCAACCCCGAATCCCTCTCGGCGCAGGGTTCCTCGAACGTCACCAACGGCTGCATCAACCTCTCACCCGCCGACGCCCAGGCCTACTTCCCGACCGCCCTCTACGGCGATCCGGTGGAGGTGACCGGCACCTCGATCGAGTTGTCCCAGGCCGACGGCGACGTCTACGACTGGGCCCTCGATTGGCCGACATGGAAGTCGATGTCCGCCTTGCCTGCCGAATAGCGCGCACCTGTGCCGTCGTGCCGCGGTGGTTCGACACCACGGCACGACGGCTCGGCCGTCCCTAACGTCGGGGCAGGAACAGCGCCGGGACGAGCGCCAGCGCGATCATGACGGGCGCGATCAGATAGGTGTGCTGGAACGCGTCGGCCAGGGCGGGAGCGAGTTCGGCCCGCTGGTCCGCCGTCATGGCGTGCAGCGCCTGGAGGCCACCCGTCACCGGGAGCAGTGCGCCCAATGTCACCGAGGCCACCGCGGTCCCGATCGCCATCGACGTGGTGCTGATCATGTTCAGCACCGTCGAACCGGCGGGCTGCTGCTCGCGGCTCAGCGGCCGGGTCGCCGTGGTCATCACCGGCATCAGGGTCCCGCCGCCACCCGCGCCCATCAGCACCATCGTCAGGCACAGCGCCCAGTACGGTGCGTCCGCGTCGAGCTGGATCACGAACAGCACGAAGCCGGTGAGCGCCACCGTGATCGACGCGGGCAGGTACCGGCCGGGCGGAATCCGGTCGATCAGCCTGCCCGCCACCTGCATGGTCGCACCCGATGCCAGGGCGAACGGAATCCCCAAAGCGCCTGCCACCAGCGCTGACTCACCGCGCACCACCTGGAAGTACAACGGCAGCAGCAGCATCGAACCGAAGTAGCCGCCGGCGAACACCGCCAGCAGCACCGCGGAGGCGCCGGTGATCCGGTTGCCGAGCACGCGCAGATCCAGCAGTGGCACCGAGGTGGTCAGCGATCGGCGCACGAACGCGGCGATCAGGCCGACCCCCACCAGCAGCGGCACCAGTACCGCGGGCGTGGCGAATCCGGCACTCTCGCCCGCGGCGGTGACGCCATAGATGACCAGCGCCAACCCGGGCGACATCAGCAGCAGCCCACGGATATCGAGCGCACGCGGCGGTTCCGGGGCGTCGTCGGGCACCACCCGCACCGCCAGCAGCAGCACCAGCGCGCCCAGTGGCAGATTGATGAAGAACATCCACCGCCACGACACCTCGTCGATCAGGTATCCGCCGATCACCGGGCCCAGCAGCGGGCCGACCAGAATGGCCAACCCGAGCGTGCTCATCAACTGTCCCAGGCGCTCCGGCCCGGCCGCGCGCAGCAGGATCGTCATGCCGACCGGCATCAGCAGTCCGCCGCTGGCACCCTGAACCAATCGAAAAGCGATGAGTGACTCGATGTTCCACGACAGTCCGGCCAGTACCGAGCCGACCGCGAAGGCCGTGATCGCCGTCAGATACAGCCGCTTGGCGCCGAATCGGCCGACCAGCCAGGCCGAGGTCGGCACCACGGCGCCGAGGGCCAGCGAGTAGCCGGTGGCGACCCACTGGATGGTGCTCAGGCCGGCGTGGAACTCCATCGACAGCTTGTTGATGGCGACGTTCACGATGGTCTGATCGAGCGTCGCCATGATCATGCCGACCACCAGGACCAGGGCGATCCGCATCGGAGTGCGACTGGTGGCCGGTTCGACGGTGGTGATCACGGCGGTCACTTCCCGTACGGCTGGGCCAGGCGGGCGGCGCGCAGCGCTTCGCCCCACCAGGTGAGCTGATCGAGCATGGTCGCCGCGGCGGCGTCGGCATCGTTGGGCGCGGACAGCTCGCCCGCGTCGTCGAAGCGGCCCCACGGATTCGGGAAGCAGACCGAGTCGCGCACGGTGACGGCGTGGAGTTCGGCGAAGACCGGGCGCAGGTGTTCCACGGCGCGCAGTCCGCCGGAGATGCCGCCGTAGGAGACGAAACCGACCGGCTTGGCCTGCCATTCGGCGTGGTGGGTGTCGATCAGGTTCTTCAGCGTGCCCGGGTAGCTGTGGTTGTACTCGGGTGTCACCACGACGAACGCGTCGGCGCGCGAGAGCTTTTCGGTGGCTTCGGCGACAGAGGGGTGGTCGGTGGCGGCGCCGAACGCGTGCGGCAGTTCGATACTCGCGGTGTCGACGATGTCGACGGTGACGGTGTCGCGCAGGGCCGCTTGCCGGACGAACCAGCTCGCGATCGTCGGACCGAAGCGCCCCTCCCTGGTACTGCCGATGACGACCGCGAGCCGCAGCGGGCTGATGGCGGTTCGGACGTGGTCAACCGTGGCGCTCATGACGTTCCTCTTCGTCGGTGACGGCCCTCGGCCGCCGCTGCGCTCTACCGTCCTACCTCAACGGTCGTTGAGGTCAAGTCGGCAAAGATTTGGGTGGTCCGGGAATACTTCTCGGCTTATGCTGCTTATTGCGTTCATACGCAGATAAGCAGTTTTGAAAGGGCAGGCATCATGAGCACCTCACTGTTCGCGCACCGCGACTACCGACTGCTGTTCACCGCCCAGGTCGCGGCCCTGTTCGGGACCGGGCTCACCACCGTCGCCCTCGGTCTGCTCGCCTACGAACTGGCAGGCGGCAACGCGGCCATCGTGCTCAGCACCGCGCTGACGCTGAAGATGGTCGCCTACGTCACCGTCGCGCCGATCGCGGGCGCCTACGCGGGCAGGCTGCCGCGCAGGCAATTCCTGATGGCGCTCAACGGTGTGCGCGGCGCGATCGTGCTCGCCCTGCCCTTCGTCGACCAGATCTGGCAGATCTACGTGCTCATCGCGCTGCTGCAGATCGCCTCGGCCGCCTACACCCCCACCTACCAGGCGGTTCTGCCCGACATCCTGCCCGACGAACGCGACTACACGAAGGCGCTGTCGGCCGCCCAGCTCGCGGCGACCATGGAAACGCTGCTCAGCCCGATGCTGGCGGCGCTGGCCCTGAGCCTGATCAGCTTCCACTGGCTGTTCGTCGGCACCGGCCTCGGTTTCGCGGTGTCGGTCGCCCTGGTGACGGCCGCCCGCATCCCGAACGCGGCGGTCGGTGACGGCGCGATCACCGAACGGCTCGCCGCCGGGCTGCGGCTGTTCGCGGCGACGCCGCGACTGCGTGGACTGCTCGGATTGAACCTGGTGGTCGCCGCGGCGGGCTCGGTGGTGATGGTCAACACCGTGAACTACGCGCGGGATGTACTGGGCGGCAGCCAGTCCGGCGTCGCGCTGCTGCTCGCGGCGAACGGTCTCGGCACGATGTTCATCGCGCTCACCCTGCCCAAGATCCTGGACCGCCGCGGCGAACGCCCGGTCATGCTCACCGGGGCGGCGGTGCTGCTCACCGGCCTGACCGCGGCGCTCGTTCTCTCCACCCTGCCGACGGGCGAGTGGCACTGGCCCGCCGCCCTCACCACCTGGGCCACCATCGGTGCCGGTACCGCCCTGATCCTCACCCCCACGGGCCGCGTCCTACGCCGCTCCGCCCGACCGGAAGACCGTCCCGCCCTCTTCGCCGGCCAGTTCTCCCTGTCCCACCTCGCCTGGCTGATCACCTACCCGATCACCGGCTGGCTGGCCACCACTGCCGGCTTCACGACTACCTGGGCGACCCTGGCCGTCATCGCCGGCATCGGCACCGTCGCGGCGATCCGGCTGTGGCCCCGCCACGACCCGGCCGAGATCACCCATATCCACGAACTCGGCGCGGTCGACCCGGCGATCCTGGCCGACGCGATCCAGGTCGGCCCCCGGCACTTCCAGCACACCCACCCCTACGTGATCGACTCCGACCACCCGCGCTGGCCTGCCAAGACCCTGGCTTACGCCTGAACCCGACCCGGAAAGCGAACGACCCCCCGACTCGACGGTCGGGGGGTCGTTCGCGTCCGGTGGGCCCGACGGTCGGAAGCGACTACGCCTCGACGGACTCGCTGGCGCGTTCCTTGCTCAGCGCGACGGCCTGGTCGGTGCTCAGGCCCTGCTGCTTGGCGAGCAGATCGCGGATCTCGATGAGCAGTTCGGTCTCGGTGGGCTCGGCGTCCTTGGTGGTGCCGAACTTGTTCTTCAGCGACTTCATCGGGAGCATCAGCACGAAGTACAGGACCGCGGCGACCATGAAGAAGTCGATGAACGCGGTGATGATCGGGCCGAGCGCGATGAACGTCGCCGGCTTGTCGGCGATCAGCTGGACGCCGAGGCCCAGTTCGTTGGTCGAGCCGAACACCGCGAGCAGCGGATTGATGAGTCCCTTGCTGAACGAGGTGACCACCGCGGTGAACGCGGTACCCATCACGACCGCGACCGCGAGGTCGATGACGTTCCCGCGCATCAGGAAATCTTTGAACCCACTGAAAACAGACTTCATACCGAGCATCGAACTTCTACTCCTAGGGCTGGCTAACGGCAAACGGCGATGTTAATGCCAGTTCGAGTATTGCGGCGAATTCACAGCAACGATCGAACCGCCCGCCCCCAGTATCAATTCCCACGCCCGCTCTCGCCACTCGAACGGCTGTCGCGCCGGATTCGCCTGTCCCGCGCGCGGATTGACCGCCCGGCTCGTCGCGTCGTGCGATGGGCTGGGCGGCGGACCCGGCGAGGCCAGGTGTCGAGTCTCACGTTTGCGGGGAGTAAGTGGTGCGGAACTGGGGAAACGTACTCAGGTGCGGCGGGCGAAGGAGCCGGGGCCCGCCTGGTCTCGGGGTTTGACGACGATGGTGTCGAGGTTGACGTGGGGAGGGCGGGTGGCCACGAAGCCGACGATTTCGGCGATGTCCTGGGCGTGCAGGGGATCGATGCCCTCGTAGACCTTGGCGGCGCGGTCGGCGTCGCCGTCGAAGCGGACCAGGGAGAACTCGGTTTCCACGGCGCCGGGGGCGATCTCGGTGAGGCGGACCGGCTTGCCGAGCAGCTCACCGCGCAGGGTGCGGTGGGCGACGGCCTGGGCGTGTTTGGCGGAGGTGTAACCGGAGCCGTTGTCGTAGGTGTGCAGGGCGGCGATGGAGGTGATGGTGACGATCAGGCCGTCGCCGGAGGCGATCAGCTTGGGGAGCAGCGCCTTGGTGACGCGCAGGGTGCCCACGACGTTGGTCTCCCACATCCAGCGCCAGTCGTCGAGGTCGGCGTCGATGACCGCGGCCATGCCTTTCGCGCCGCCCGCGTTGTTGACCAGCACGTCGACGTGGTCGATGGCGTCGGTGAACGCACGCACCGATTCCTCGGAGGTGACGTCGAGTTCGATGGCGGTGCCGCCGATCTCCTCGGCGAGGCGCTGCACGCGGTCGAGCCGGCGGGCACCGACGTAGACGTGATAACCCTGCTTCGCCAGTTCCCGGGCGGTGGCTTCACCGATTCCCGAGCTGGCCCCGGTGACGACAGCGGTGCGAATGCTCATGTTTGCCGATCTTATTCGCCCGCGATTCCCGGCCGCCATGGCTCCGATCACGGTGATGTCAGGCGTTCGCCGCGGCCGCGCAGCTGGGGAATCCTTCGCGACTGCGCCGATTAACCTGTCGGTATGGCTATTCGCGATGCTGTCAGTGCCGATGGAACGAGGATCGTCTACCGGGTGATCGGTACCGGTAGGCCACTGGTGCTGTTGCACGGGTGGGCCGGGAATCTGCGGTGCTGGGGGGCGGCCGCGGACGAGCTGGCCGAGCGCTATCGAGTGATCGCGCTCGACCTGCGCGGACACGGGTACTCCGACGACCCCGGCGCCGGTTACGACGACCCCAAGGCGTGGGCGGGCGATGTGGCCGCGGTGCTGGCCGCCGAGGGTGTCGACGCCGGTGCGGTGCTGCTGGGCTGGTCCTACGGTGGGATTGTCGCCACCGACTACCTCGCCACCTACGGCACCTCGGCTGTCGCCGGTGTCGTCTACTGCGGGGCGCCCGCCCATATCGGACGCGATGTGCCCGGTGCGGCACCGGGGCCGTCGATGGAGAAGGCGATTCCGGGCGTGTTCGACGAGGCCGCTGGGCGGGCGGTGCGGGCGTTCTCGGTGTTCGGCAATGCCAATACCGGGCCCGGCGCGGACAAGGGCGTCGACGCGCAGCGGCTGTTCGGCGGCAGTCTGGCGACCCCGCCCTCGGTGCGCAAGGCGTTGTTCTACCGCACGATCGACAACACCGAAACTCTGCGCGCCCTGGATGTTCCGGTTCTGGTGCTGCACGGCACCGATGACCCGGTGGTCCCGGCGGCCAATGGTCAGTACATCCTCGACAATGCCCCTGACGCTCGCGGTTCCTTCTGGGAAGGGGCTCTGCACGGGCTGTTCATCGAGGACCGGCCACGCTTCCTCGCCGAGGTCAGCGAGTTTGTCGACGCGCTGGAGTGAGCTCGGCGGGCCATACCTGCTCTGAATCGACAATGTTTCAGAAACATATCCGGGGCAGGTGAGGCCGACCTACTCTGAGCTCGACGGCCATTTCTGGCGGCCGGGCATGGAGGTGGCGCATGAGCGTCTTGACGCGATGTGTGCTGGCCCTCGTGGCAGGCCTGGTGTGCGCCGCCCCGGTCGCCGGAGCGAGTCCGGCCACCGACGCCGCGCGGCTGATTTCCGTCGAGCCCGGTCCCGGCCGCGTCGTCGAGCTCGTGGTGCACTCCGCCGCCATGGCGAAACCGGTGACCGTCGCGGTGCTGCCCGCGGCCGACCGTTCGGCGACCGCGCCCGTCCTGTATCTGCTCAACGGCGTCGACGGCGGCGTCGGCCCGTCCGGTGACTGGCGCGACGGCGGCAACTGGCTCACCCGCACCGACGCCGGCACCTTCTTCGCCGACAAACAGGTCACTGTCGTGATGCCGATCGGCGGCGCGGGCAGTTACTACGCCGACTGGCAGGCCGACGACCCCGTTCTGGGCCGTCAGCGCTGGACCACCTTCCTCACCCGCGAGCTGCCCCGCGTCATCGACCGTGAGTTCCACGGCACCGGGGCCAATGCTGTTGCGGGCGTGTCGATGGCGGGCACCGCCGCCTTCCAGCTGGCGCTCGCCGCGCCCGCGCTGTACAAGGCGGTCGGGTCCTACAGCGGCTGCGTCTCCACCAGCGGTCCGCAGGGTCATGCCATCGTCAACACCGTCGTCTCCGGCCAGAACGGTGACCCTGTGAACATGTGGGGACAACCCGGCGACCCGCTCTGGGCCGCCAACGATCCCTTCCTGCACGCCGAGCGCCTGCGCGGCCTGGCGATCTACGTCTCCTCCGGTACCGGTCTTCCCGGTGTACTCGACACCGTCGACGGGCCAGGGCTACACGGTGATTCGATCAAACTCGTCGACCAGCTGATCATCGGCGGCGCGCTCGACGCGGTCACCGCGCTGTGCACCCAGCAGCTCGCCACCCGCTTCCACGACCTGGCCATCCCCGCCACGGTCGACCTGCGCCCCAATGGAACTCACTCCTGGGGCTACTGGCGCGAGGATCTCCGTCACTCCTGGCCGCTGTTCGCCGCGGCCCTGCGCGTCGGCTGAACGTTCCCGCAGGTCGCGCCGACGGCCGGTACCGACGTGACCTGCCTGCGGTTTTCGGTGCGGACTTCACCGCCGATTCCGGTGATGCGAATAAGTTCGCAGACATGTTGTGTCATGTTTCGCAATTCTCGGTATCCGATGAAAAGGTCCGGTCGGTCTATTCGCGGAGACGATATCTGTCGGCGGGTGCGCGGGTCGTGACGAGCAGACCAGGTGTCTGCGCAGGTAGGGTGATCGGTGTGATTGGTCTGCCGTGCTGATGTGATCGGCCTGTGATTGTTCTCGCTAACCAATCGGATCGAGCGTCCAGAGTTCAGGAAAATCTTCTGGGAATCGTCACAGACTTCCGCTGAATTCGTGTGTAGCGTTCTGGAATGTCGTTGGATCGTATGTGGAGAAGAGGATTCGGCGTCGAGAACGGAGTTCGATGATGTTTGGTCGGGCAGTGGGCGTACGGGTCGCAGTGGCCGTGCTGGGCTTGTTGGCCGGTGTCGTGGCCGGGGTGCCCGCAGCCGCTGAACCGGGGGCGGCGCACATCGAGGATCAGCGGGTCGAACCGGATCGCACCATCGATGTGGGCGTGTACTCACCGGCGATGGACATCGTCACCCGGGTGCGGGTGTTGCGGGCCGCGGATCCGAAAGCGCCCGCGCCGACGCTGTATCTACTCAACGGGGTCGGCGGAGGTGCCGACGGCAACTGGCTCGATCGCACCGATGTCGTCGAGTTCTTCAAGGACAAACAGGTCAATGTGGTGATCCCGTTCGGCGGGGCCGGAAGCTATTTCGCCGACTGGCGAACCGACGACCCGGTGCTGGGCAAGCAGCGCTGGACCACCTTTCTCACCAGGGAACTACCGCCCGTGATCGACGCGGAGTTCGGCGGCACCGGCGCCAATGCCATCGCGGGACTGTCGATGGCGGGCACCTCGGTGTTCCAGCTCGCGCTCGCCGAGCCGGGCCTGTACCGGGCGATCGGGTCCTACAGCGGGTGCGTGCGAACGAGTGATCCACGCGGACAGGCGATCGTGCGGACGGTGGTGGGCAGCAGGCTCGGCAACGCGGCCAATATGTGGGGCCCACCCACCGATCCCGCGTGGTCGGCCAACGACCCCTACCTGCACGCGGAAGCGTTGCGCGGCACCGACGTCTACATCTCCTCGGGCACCGGCATTCCCGGGCCGTACGACACCATCACCGCCGCCCAGGGCGACCCGGCGCAGCTGACCATGCAGTTGCTGTTCGGCGCCGGGCTCGAAGCCGTCACGAATCTGTGCACCCAGCAGCTGCGCGATCGACTGCAAACACTCGGCATCCCCGCGACCGTGGACATGCGCCCCAACGGCACTCACTCGTGGGGCTACTGGGAGCAGGACATGCACAAATCGTGGCCCGTGTTCGAGGCGGCGCTGCACCGCGCGTGACGGCCGAACGCGAGGGCCGAAATCCGCTCGCGCGCGGACCGCGGATCGGGCAGGCTCGACCACGACGAGGACGTGAACTCACTCACGAACACGCTGTGACAGCCGTCACCGAACCCGGTAGGGGCAACGGTGGCGGCGTCGCGGCGTGCACACTGGAGGGTGTGAGCCAGCGTCGTCCCGATCTTTTGCCCCATCGCATCGCGGTGCTATCGGTGCATACCTCGCCGCTGGCGCAGCCCGGTACGGGGGACGCGGGCGGGATGAATGTCTACGTGCTGCAAACCGCGCTCGAGCTGGCCAAACGGGGCACCGAGGTGGAGATCTTCACCCGGGCGACCTCCTCGGAGCTGCCGCCGGTGGCCGAAGCCGCACCCGGCGTGATCGTGCGCCACGTGGTCGCGGGCCCGTTCGAGGGACTCGACAAGCACGAGCTGCCCACCCAGCTGTGTCCGTTCACCGCCGAGGTGCTGCGCCAGGAAGCGCGGCATCTGCCGGGCCACTACGACCTCGTGCATTCGCACTACTGGCTGTCGGGCCAGGTCGGGTGGCTGGCACGCGACCGCTGGCGGGTGCCGCTGGTGCACACCGCGCACACCCTGGCCGCGGTGAAGAACGCCGCGCTGGCCGAGGGCGATACTCCCGAACCCGAGACCCGGGTGATCGGCGAGAAGCAGGTGATCGCCGAGTCCGACCGGCTGGTGGCCAACACCGGTGACGAAGCCCGTCAGCTCGTCGAGCTCTACGGCGCCTCGCCCGACCGCATCGACGTGGTGCCGCCCGGCGCCGACCTGACCCGTTACCGGCCCGGTGACAAGCTCGCCGCGCGCACCGAGCTCGGGTTGCGCGCCGACGAGCAGATCGTCGCGTTCATCGGCCGGATCCAGCCGCTCAAGGCCCCCGATGTCCTCGTGCGCGCGGCCGCCGAGCTCCTCGGCCGTGATCCGAGCCGCAAGCTGCGCGTGCTGATCGTGGGCGGGCCGTCCGGCACCGGACTGGCCAGACCCGACGCGCTGATCGAACTGGCCGCCGACCTCGGCATCGCCGAACGGGTCACGTTCCTGCCGCCGCAGCCCGCCGACAAGCTCGTGCAGGTGTATCGCGCGGCCGATGTGGTGGCCGTGCCCAGCTACAACGAATCCTTCGGCCTGGTCGCCATCGAGGCGCAGGCCAGCGGTACCCCCGTTCTCGCCGCCGACGTCGGCGGTCTCGGCACTGCGGTCCGCAACCACGAATCCGGTCTGCTCGTGCCGGGGCATCGCACCCCCGACTGGGCCGACGCGCTGGCCGCCCTGCTCGACGATCCCGACCGGCTCACCCGCATGGGCGCCACCGCCGTGGAGCACGCCAGCCGGTTCTCCTGGGCGCACACCGCCGACGGCCTGCTCGACAGCTACGCTGCCGCGATGGCCGGATTCCGCACCGAACGCGGTCCCATCGCTCTGCACGCGGGCGAGACCAGGCAGGCCAGATCGCGGGCGCTGTTGCGGCGCCGGACGGGAGTGCGCAGGTGAGCGCCGTTTCGCAGGTAGTGGACGACACGCTGCGCGATCGCGAGATCGAGTACACCCGCCACGATGACGACACCTTCATCGTGGTGCTGCCCGGCGAGCGCAAGCTGAAGACCACGGTGATGCTGACCGTCGGCAAGCACGGTGTCCGCATCGAATCGTTCGTGTGCCGCAAGCCGGACGAGAACTTCGAAGGCGTCTACAAATACCTGCTGCGCCGCAACCGCCGCCTCTACGGCGTGGCCTACACCCTCGACAATGTCGGCGACATCTACCTGGTGGGCCGGATGTCCGCCGAGTCGGTCACCGCCGACGAACTCGACCGCATCTTCGGGCAGATCCTCGAAGCGGTCGACAACGACTTCAACATCCTGCTCGAGCTCGGGTTCGCCGAATCCATTCGCAAGGAATGGAAGTGGCGGGTCTCGCGCGGTGAGTCACTGAAGAACCTGCGCGCCTTCGAGCACCTCATCGACGACGCCGACAAGGTCTGAGAACACAACGATGCCGGACAGGAAAGTTCCTGTCCGGCATCGTTTTTCAGCTCAGCAGTTCGTCGGGACCGGTTCGTTGCGGAAGCGGGCCTCGACGTAGTTCCACGCGTCCGGGAAACCTGCCACGGCGGCGGTCATGTGCTCGGAGATCTCGACCGTGTTCAGCTGGACCGGGGCACCCTGACCACACCAGCGGGCGATGGTCTCGGCGACCGGAGCGTACGGGGTGAGGATGTCGTACTTGCCCTGCCAGATGTAGGTGGGTGCGGTCGGCGCGCCCTGGAAGTGCACGAGGCTGTTCTCGCGCAGCACCCCACGAGCCACCTGGCTGCCCATCAGCTCCTTGGACGCCGCCATCTGCTCGGCGTTGCGCAGGGCACCGTGGAACAGCAGGAAGCGACGGCACGCGTCCTTGGTGAATTCACGGAACCACAGGCCGTTCTCGTTGAGCTGGTCCGACACCGGCACCTGCTCGGGGTACTCGCGCTCGATGCCCATCGCGGCGGCGAAGGCGAGACCGAAGCCGGGGTGCGGCGCGAAACCCAGTGCGTCGGCCATCAATTCGAGGTCGGCGGGGATGCCGCCGGACACCACGGCCGCGAGCTTCAGTTCCGGTGCGTAGGTGGGCTGCAGCGCACCCGCCCACGCGGTGGCCATGCCGCCGCCGGAGTAGCCGGCGATCGCCACCGGCGAGTTGCCGACGCCGAGCTCGGCGACCTTCTGCACCGCGCGCACGCTGTCGAGGGTGACCATGCCGCTGAGCTTGGCTGCACCATAGGCCACCGTCGGGCCGAGGTAGTCGGGCACCGAGATCGCCCAGCCGCGCGCCAGCGGCAGCATGGCGCCCGGCGCGTCCTGCAGCTCGCCGTTGAACAGCGACTGCGACGGATTGCAGCGGGTGCCGATGGAGTTGATCAGCGCCTGGTACGACACCAGGGGCGGGTTCTTCACGCCGATCGGCATGAGCACGGTGGTGATGCCCATGATCGCGTTGCCCGCCGAATTGGTGGAACGGAACGCGACCTGGTGGCCTTCGGTGCCCGGGTACATCCAGGTGTCGATGTGGCGGGTCCGCACAACGTCGCCGGGTGCCAGCGCGGCGATGTCGGCGGGTGCGGTGAAGAACGGATCCGGATCAGGCGTCGGATACAGCGGGTTCGCGCCCGCGGGCGCGGCGAACAAGCCCACAGATAGCAGACTCAACACCAGTACAGCGATTTTCGACACAGCTTTCCTTCATCAACAGTAGTGCTGCCCAACGAGACGACCCGACCCGTGTCGAAGTATCTAACGAAAACCTGTGATTTGTACCGACCAGTAGTCAAAGTGTCGCGTGCCACATGTTGTGATGACTCACATCAGGTGCGGGCGAGGTGTGCGGCGACGCGGCCCGGCACGGGAGGTAGGAGTGGTGATGGCGGTGCTTGCGCTCGATATCGGGGCAACGAAATTCGCTGCGGGACTTGTGGACCCGCACTACCGGCTGCACGGGGTGCGCCGGGCCCCCGCCGCCTCGGACGATCCGTGGGCGGCGTGTCGAGACCTTCTGGTCGCTGTGGCAGGTGACAACGAGGTGAGCGCGGTCGGGATCGGAGCGGCGGGGCCGGTCGATGTGCCCGCGGGAACGATCAGGCCGTTGAACCTGGCGGCGTGGCGCGGCGGGTTCGCGATCGTCGACCACGTGCGCGCGCTGTTCCCGAACGCGGTGGTGCGGTTGGCCATCGACGGCGCCTGTCTGGTGCTGGCCGAGCATCGGGTGGGCGGGTTGCGCGGGGTGGACAACGGCCTGGCCATGACGGTGTCCTCGGGAGTCGGTGGGGGGATCGTCGCCGACGGTCGGGTTGTGTTGGGGCGCACGGGAAACGCCGGTCACATCGGGCACATCGTGGTGCCCGGGGATGACACCGCCTGTCCCTGTGGGGGATTCGGGTGCGTCGAAGCGGTGGCGAGCGGAATGTCGTCGGTGCGCTGGGCGCGGGCACGTGGCTGGGCCGGGGCGAGCGGGATGGAGCTCGCCGAGGCCGCGCATCGTGGCGATCCGATCGCGCTCGCCGCCATGGCGCGTGCGGGAACCGGCCTCGGTGCGGGAATCTCGTCGGCCGCCGCGCTACTGGATGTGGATCGGGTGGTGATCAGCGGCGGGTTCGCGCATTCGGGGGAGCCGCTGTGGGGACCGTTGCGCGCCGCCGTCGCCCGGCATGCGCGGCTCGAGTTCGTCGAGGAACTGTCGGTGGAACTGTCGACGTTGAGCGAAGGCGCCACACTGGTCGGTGCGGGGGTGCTAGCGGTCGAGGCCGCCGCGGATTGAGGCGCTGTGAGGACTCTTCGGTCCGGCCGGCAGTGTGCTCGGCGCGTTCGTTCGGCCTGGTCACCGGCGGGCGTAGCCTCCATGAGGTGGCTGCCGACTACGTGCCGGGCGATGTCGTCCATATACCGGAGGGTCCGTTCCAAGGAGTGTGCGCCGTAGTGCGCGAAGTCGACTCGGTGGCGTCACGATTACAGGTCGACGCGCTGGTCAAGGGCGGGCCGTACGAGATCGTCATCGGCTTCGACGAGGTGGAGTGGGCCTGACATCACCGCAATGTCAGAATGACCCCTATGACCTACACCCTCGTGCTGCTGCGCCACGGCGAGAGCGAATGGAATGCCCTCAACCTCTTCACCGGCTGGGTGGACGTCCAACTCACCGACAAGGGCATCGCCGAGGGCAAGCGGGCCGGAGAGCTGCTCAAAGAAGCAGGCATCCTGCCCGATGTCGTCTACACCTCGCTGCTGCGCCGCGCGATCAGCACCGCGGACAACGCGCTCGGCACCGCCGACCGGCTGTGGATCCCGGTCGTGCGCGACTGGCGCCTCAACGAGCGCCACTACGGCGATCTGCAGGGCAAGAACAAGGAGCAGGTCCGCGAGCAGTACGGCCAGGAGCAGTTCATGCTGTGGCGCCGCAGCTACGACACCCCGCCGCCGCCGATCCAGCCCGACAACGAGTACAGCCAGGAAGGCGACCCGCGCTACGCGGGCATCGAGGTCCCCGAGACCGAGTGCCTGCTCGATGTCGTCAAGCGGATGGTCCCGTACTGGGAAGACACCATCTCCAAGGAACTGCTGACCGGCAAGACCGTGCTGGTCGCAGCGCACGGCAACTCGCTGCGCGCGCTGGTCAAGCACCTCGACGGCATCTCCGATGAGGACATCTCCGGCTTGAACATCCCCACCGGCATTCCGCTGGTCTACGAACTGGACGAGAACATGCGCCCGGTGAAGGCCGCCGAATACCTGGACCCGGCCGCTGCCGCCGCCGGTGCCGCCGCTGTCGCCAACCAGGGCGGCAAGTAACTCCCAGCGTTTCGGCCCCACACCGTCCAACGGTGTGGGGCCGTCGTGGTTTTCCGGGCGATGTCACACTCGCGGGGGCTGTGTCGTCACCTCGGTAGATACCGCGAAACACGCGGCTGCCGAAGGAGTTACGCCATGTACACCGCCTACGTCATCGTCACTGTCGTCGCCGCACTGTGGGTGGGGTTCTCGGCGTTCTCCCTGCTGCGCAAGGCGCCGTTCGTGGTCGATCCGCTGGTGGAATACGGTGTGCCGCAGACCTGGTGGACACCGCTGGGCATCGCCAAGGCCCTCGGGTCGATCGGGCTGCTGGTCGGCCTGTTCGTGCCGGTGATCGGGGTTCTCGCGGCTGTCGGGCTGATCCTGTACTTCGCGGGTGCGGTGGTGACGGTGCTGCGAGCGCGGTCGTACAAGACCGTGGCGTTCCCGGTGTTGTACCTGGTGCCGGTCGCGGTGGCGCTGGGTTTGGGGATCGCCGCCTGAACGTTCCGGCACGGCCGAGGCCGGCGTGATCGTGTGGATGACTACGCATCCCACGATTGCGCCGGCCCGACCGTGTGTCAGACGTCGGCGACCGCGAAGGCCGCCGACAGTGGAGGCAACATCGCGCGGGCATCGAGGCCGGCGAACCAGAGGCCGACGGTGAAGACCGAGGTCGCCTCCAGATATCTGGCGCGGTGCAGACCGCCCGCGGTAAACGGTTGCAGGGCCAGTTCTTCGGCGAGCCGGGCCACCGTCTGTACCGCCGCCGCGTCGTCGCCGCAGATCGGGACGGCCAACCGCACACCGTCGAAGACTCGGTCGGCGCCCGCCCACACCTCGGCGGCGAGGAGGTTGAAGGCCTTGACCACGTGGGCTTTCGGTGCGGCCGCGGCGATGCGTTCGGCCACCGCGTCCTCGCTCAGGACGAACGCGGTGACGCCGTCGGGTGCCGATTCGTCGGGCAGGAACGCGTTGGTGCAGTCGATGACGATCTTTCCGGCCAGCTCGGCGCCGTGTGTGGTGAGCAGTTCGGTGAGCGCGCTCACGGGTACCGCGAACAGCACTACCTCGGCGAAGGCGATCGCCGCGCTGATCGTCGCCGGTCGCACGTCGACCGGAGATCTGCTCGCCCGGTCGGCATCCGGTCCGCTGATCGCGCTGATCTCGGACGCGAGTGCCTGCGCCGAGTCGGCCGAGCGGGCGCCGATCCGTACCTCGTGGCCCGCCGTGGCCCAGCCGCCACCCAAAGCGGACGCCATCGCGCCCGCGCCGATGATTCCGATACGCATGAGAACTCCCGTGATTCGTGCCGAGCCCGGTGGCATCGACCACACCGACGCTAGAAAGGCCGAAAGGCACCCGCGGGTGCCTTTCGGCGGTGGCACGCTGGTACCCATGACCGCCGCCGAACCGGTGCAATACCCGCCCTACGGTGACTACGAGGCCGACTGCCCCGCGCGAATGGCGGTGGACCTGTTCGCGAACTCGTGGCTGCCGGTGGTGGTGTACCTGTTGCGCGATGGTCCGCAACGTCACAGCGAACTTCTGACGGGGGCCGGTGGGATCAGTCAGAAGATGTTGACCCAGACGTTGCGGCGGATGGAGCGGATGACGCTCGTACGCAGGCGGCGGTATGCCGAAGCGCCGCCGCGAGTGGAGTACGAACTCACCGAAGCGGGCCGCGATCTGCTGGTTCCGATTTATGCGCTCGGCGCATGGGTCGACCGACACGGGCCCGCGGTGACCACCGCGATGTACGGCGAACCGCCCGGCTGACACGCCCGGCGAAGGTCCAGGTGCCCGCTGGGTGAACGGCAAAAGAACGCCATGCCAAGTGCCTGTGACCTGCGCGAAACTTCGTCGACCCGCCGACGTTATGTCGGTCCGCACTCGTACGATCAATCTTGTGAGTGTTCCGCAGGCCGTGCTGTTGGCAGTCCTCGCGGCTGTCGTCGGGCTGGCAGTCGGTGGCCTGCTGATCCCGTTCGTCAATGCCAGGCAGGCCGCCCGCACCCAGGAAGACACCGGGCTGACGATGTCGCAGGTGCTCGACCTGATCGTGCTCGCCTCCGAGTCCGGCATCGCGGTAGTCGACGAATACCGCGATGTGGTGCTGGTGAATCCGCGCGCCGAGGAACTCGGGCTGGTCCGTAACCGGTTGCTCGACGAACGCGCGTGGGCCGCCGTGGAGAAGGTCCTCGCGACCGGCGAATCCGCCGAATACGACCTCACCGCCAAGAACCCGCTACCCGGCCGCGGCCGGATCGCCGTGCGTGGTGTGGCCCGCAAACTCTCCCGCGAGGAAACCAGCTTCGTCGTGCTGTTCGCCGACGACGATTCCGAGCAGGCCCGCATGGAGGCGACGCGGCGCGATTTCGTCGCCAACGTCAGCCACGAACTCAAGACCCCCGTCGGCGCGATGAGCCTGCTGGCCGAGGCCATGCTGGAATCGGCCGACGACCCCGAGGCCGTGCGCCATTTCGGTTCGCGCGTGCTGGGCGAATCGCGGCGCCTGGGCAAGATGGTGACCGAGCTGATCGCCCTGTCGCGATTGCAGGGCGCCGAGAAACTGCCCGACCTGGCCGTGGTCGACGTCGACACGGTGGTGCAGCAGGCGGTCGACCGCTCGCGCACCGCCGCCGAGGCCGCGGGCATCACCGTCAGCACCGACCGGCCCAGCGGGCTGGAAGTGCTCGGCGACGAAACGTTGCTGGTGACCGCGCTGTCGAATCTGGTGGAGAATGCGATCGCGTATTCACCACAGGGTTCGCATGTGTCGGTGAGCCGGTCGCTGCGCGGCGATCATGTCGCGATGGCGGTCACCGATCGTGGCATCGGGATCGCCAAGGAAGACCAGGAACGGGTGTTCGAGCGGTTCTTCCGCTCCGACAAGGCCCGCTCCCGCTCGACCGGCGGCACCGGGCTCGGCTTGGCCATCGTGAAACACGTGGCGGCCAACCACAACGGCGAAATCACCCTGTGGAGCAAACTGGGCACCGGCTCGACGTTCACGCTGCGCATCCCCGCCCATCTGGAAACCGATGGGGACGAGGACGCGGAACAGACGCCGGAGTCCACCACGAGAGAAACCACCGTCCCGCGCACTCTCGCGGGACGAACGAACGGTGTGGAGGCACGCAGATGACGAGTGTGTTGATCGTCGAAGACGAGGATTCGCTGGCGGAGCCGCTGGCGTTCCTGCTTCGCAAGGAAGGCTTCGACGTCACCGTCGTCGGCGACGGCCCGTCCGCGCTGGCCGAATTCGACCGCTCCGGCGCCGATATCGTGCTACTGGACCTGATGCTGCCCGGCATGAGCGGCACCGACGTGTGCAAGCAGTTGCGCACGCGCAGCGGCGTGCCGGTGATCATGGTGACCGCCCGCGACAGCGAGATCGACAAGGTCGTCGGGCTGGAACTCGGCGCCGACGACTACGTCACCAAGCCGTATTCGGCGCGCGAGCTGATCGCGCGGATCCGGGCCGTGCTGCGCCGCGGCGCCGGTGACGAGCTGGACTCTGGCAGCGAGAACGGCGTGCTCGAGGCCGGACCGGTGCGGATGGATGTGGACCGCCACACCGTGCACGTCAACGGTGGTCAGGTCACCCTGCCGCTCAAGGAGTTCGACCTCCTCGAGTACCTGCTCCGCAACTCCGGCCGCGTGCTGACCCGCGGCCAGCTGATCGACCGCGTCTGGGGCGCCGACTACGTGGGCGACACCAAGACCCTCGACGTGCACGTCAAGCGCCTGCGCTCGAAGATCGAGGCAGACCCGGCCAAGCCGGAACACCTGGTGACTGTGCGAGGCCTCGGCTACAAGCTCGAGGCTTGACACCACCCCGAGAACGAAAGGATCCCGTCGGCACACCGACGGGATCCTTTTCGTTCATAGACGGAATGACTGATCTAGCGAGAACATGGGTAACTCACCGGGCACGAGCCAACGAACTGGATGCCTTGCCGCCGGCCGCGTACATAGGTCTCCCCGTACCTAGATCTGGCCAAGAGTCGCGGAGAGGCGGTCAGAGCACGCTCCAGGCGGTGCCGAGGGGGGTGTCGATCTTCTTCAGGGCGACCACTTCCACGCCGTCGAACTGCTTGCAGTCGTAGATCGGCACGTCGGCGCCGTTGCCGCGGCAGCCGATGGGCGAGGAGGTGCCCTTCGTGCTGATGATGATGTATTTGCCGTTCTTGGCGGCGTCGATCGCGGCCGGGTCGTTGTAGTTCACGAAGTCGGCCGTGAAGTCCGCGTACGCGGCCGGATCACCGTTCGGTTCGGCATTGGCCAGGCCGGTCATGGAGAGGGTCGCGCCGATCGCGAGGGTCGCTGCGTAGATCGCTTTCTTGGACATGAACAGCTATCCAACCCGAGTTCGGTGACGGATGCACGACCTACAGATGAACCGAATGGTTACGAGGCTTTCACTCCGCGTGATTCGATCTGTGAGGTTCGGGGTTCATCCGCTCGGCTTCGACCGTCGCCGGATGCACCGCGACCAGGCCGAGGCCCTCGCGCCGGCGGCAGTGCTTGGCGAGTTCGTCGTAGGCGGGCGCACCGAGCAGCTCACGCAGTTCCGGGCCGTAGGACTGCCAGACCGGCTTCGCGCCGACGTGGGCGTCGGGAGAGCCCGTGCAGTACCAATCCAGATCCAGGCCGCCGGGTCCCCAGCCGCGCCGGTCGTATTCGGTGACCACGGTGCGCAGGATCTGCTCGCCATCCGGGCGTTCCACCCAGTCCTGGGTGCGCCGGATCGGCAGCTGCCAGCACACGTCCGGCTTCACTTCCAGGGGTTCGATGCCCTTGCGCACGGCCATGATGTGCAGCGCGCAGCCGGGGCCCGCCGCGAATCCGGGACGGTTGAGGAAGATGCACGCGCCGTCGAAGCGACGGGTGCGCAGGGCCGGTTCGTCCTCGAGTTCGTCGAGTTCGAGGTAACCCTTCTTGACGACCTTGCCGTTCTCGGTGGCCTCGCCCATCAGCTGCCAGTCATCGGGTGTGAGCATCTTCACAGCACCGTTGAGGCGCTTGCGGTCGTCCTTGTCGGCCAGGAAAGCGCCGTGTGAGCAGCAGCCGTCGTCGGGGCGTTCGGCGATGATGCCCTGGCAGGCGGGCGTGCCGAACACGCACGTCCAGCGCGACAGCAGCCACGTCAGATCGGCGACGATCTGGTGCTCGTCGTTTGCTGGATCGGTGAACTCGATCCACTCCCGTGGGAAATCGAGCTCGACTTCCGGGGCTGGGTCGATCTTTCGCCCAGGTCGGAGCCCGGTCTCCGCGGTGCCAGATGCGCCTTCGGTCACAACTCGTGACGCTAACAGTTCAGTCGCCTGGCCTGCTGTACCGGATCACCAAGTACCGTATTCGTGTGCGGCTTGGTGTTCTCGATGTCGGAAGCAATACCGTCCACCTGCTCGTGGTGGACGCGCATCGTGGTGGCCACCCGATGCCGATGAGCTCGACGAAGTCGGCGTTGCGCCTGTCCGAGAGCATGGATTCGGTGGGCCGGATCACCGAGGAGGGCGAGGCGCGGCTGATCGCGACCATCCTCGAATTCGCTGATCTGGCACGCAATTCCAAGTGTGTGGAGCTGATGCCGTTCGCCACCTCGGCCCTGCGCGAGGCAACCAATTCCGAGGAAGTGCTCGCCCGCGTCCGTGCGATGACCGGAGTCGATCTGCAAGTGCTCTCCGGCGACGACGAGGCCAGGCTGACGTTTCTCGCGGTGCGCCGCTGGTTCGGCTGGAGCGCGGGCCGGATCATCAATCTCGACATCGGCGGCGGCTCGCTGGAGCTGTCCAACGGCGGCGACGAGGAACCCGACGTGGCGCTGTCGCTGCAACTCGGCGCGGGCAGGCTCACCAGGGAGTGGCTGCGCGACGACCCGCCGGGCAAGCGCAAGATCGCGGTCCTGCGCGACTGGCTCGACGCCGAACTGGTCGTCCCGTCCAAGACGATGATCGACGCGGGCAGGCCCGACCTGGCCGTGGGCACCTCGAAGACATTCCGTTCGCTGGCCCGGCTGACCGGCGCGGCACCCTCGGCGGCCGGTCCGCGGGTGCGACGTACACTGACCAGCTCCGGTCTGCGCCAGCTGATCGCGTTCATCTCCCGGATGACCGCGTCGGACCGCGCGGAACTGGAAGGCGTGAGTTCGGATCGGTCCCAGCAATTGGTGGCCGGCGCATTGGTCGCGGAGGCGAGTATGCGGGCGTTGTCGCTCGACAGCATCGAAATCTGCCCATGGGCGCTGCGCGAAGGCCTCATCTTGCGCAAACTGGACTCCGAGCCCAACGGAGGTGGACCGGCCGCGGTGCCGCCGGTCACGCCGGTCGCGGAAGTGGAGTCGGCATGAGTAGCGAGGATTCTAAACAGCTATCGGTGGCTGAGCTGCTGGCGCGCAACGCCGCGCAAGGGGCCGCGCCCGCGACCTCCGGTGGCGGTGGACGACGACGGCGCAGCGGGCGCGGACTCTCGGTCAACGATCTGACCGGTGAGAACGCGGCGGTCAAGCCGAACTCGCACGCCGCGCCCGCGCCGGAACCCCCGCCCGCGTATGTCCCGCCGCCGACCTACGCCCCCGAGCCCGCGCCTAGTTACGAACCGCCCGCGAGTTACCAGCCCGCGCCCTACCCGCCGCCCGGTCCGGCCGAACCGGCCTTCTCGCCGATGTCGGGCCCGATCACCCGATTCGACCCCGATGCGGGGTACTCCGCGCCCGATCCGCGCGACCCACTCGGACTTGCCGAACAGCGACCGTCGTCCGATCCGTTCGGGCCGTTCCGTGCCGAAGCGCGCGATGCCGGTTCTCGTGGGGGAGGACGCGGTCCGGGTCGCCTCGGTGTTCCCGGCGGTCCCACGCAGCCGGTCGATCCCGGTATCGCCGAGATGTTCGGTTCCGGTGCGCTGCCCGCGGTCGGCGGGGGCAGACGGCATCGACCGGATGAGCCCGAGGTCGCCCCGTACGCCGAGCCGCCGAAACCGCCGCCGGTCACCGGCGGCCGGGCCGCGCGCAGGCGAGCCGCCGAAGCCGCGGAAGAGGCCATCGAGGCGAGCCCGGCGCCGGGCCGCCCGTCGTTCGACGCGCCGCTCTACGAGGCGGGCATCGACGCGCCACAGGCCTTCATGGGCAGGCCGGGGCAGTCGCGTGGATTGGACGCGCTCCCCGATATCGGGCCCGGTTTCGACAATCAGGCCGGATCGGGCTTCGACGAGCATCGGGGGACCGGGTCCTTCGACAGCCGGCCAGGGCAGGGCTTCAACGGCCGACCGGGAGAGTCTTTCGACGGCAGGCCCGCGTCGGGCTTCAACGGGCGGCCGGGCGAGTCTTTCGATGGTCAGCCTGGCAACGGGCGGCCGGGCGCCGAGCCCGCGCGAGGTTTCAACGGGGCGGGGCGTAACGGCGCCCCCGGCCTGAACGGGCAGCCCGCGCCGGGTCGTGTCGACGCGGCGCAAGCCTTCAACGGATATCCGCCGCCGGGCGCCGAAGCCACCCAGGCCTACAACCTCGCGCCGGGCACCGACGCCCCGCCTGCCCGCGGCGCGGATCAGCGCCCCTCGCTGGATCGCCGGCGGGGCGAGCCGAAGTCCGGCGGGCTGCCGTCGTGGTCGGCGCGCAGGCATCGTCCGGACAAGAACGCACCCGCGCCGGAGAGCGGTGGTTTCCCGACGGCCGCGTGGTCGCCGGTCAGCCAGGAGCAGCCATTGGTGTCCGGGCAGTCGGTGGCCGGGGACCTGCTGCGCCAGCGCGCCGAACGCGGCCCCGACGCCGACGCGCACACCGAGGTCGTCTACCGAGTCGGCGCCGACCAGGCCGACGACGAGGACACCGACGACTACGCCGAGTCCGATTACGCCGACCGCGATTACGTCGACAACGACTACTCCGACGCCGACTACGCCGAATCCGATTACGACGACGCGGCATTCGACGATGACGACTACGACGACGACTACGAACCCAAGCCGACCAGGGCGAGCAGGCGTGCCGCGACCAAGGCCGCCGCCGTGACCCTGGCCGACCGGGCGAGGGCGAAGGTGGCGAGCCGGGCCAAGTCGAAGACCGGCAGCGTCGCCGAGTCGCGAGCCGCGAGCCGATTGTCGGGTAACCGAGCGGGCGGGTCGGTGGCCGGGCGTGCCGCGCGCGTATCGAGCATGGCGCGCGGCGGCGACGACAACGCCAACCGCCGCCAGTGGATGATCCTGGGCGCGCAGAGCGCGGGCGCGGCGGTCGCCGGGATGTTGCTGTTCAAGGGTTTCGAGACGTTGTGGGAGTCGATGGCGTTGGTGGCGCTGGCGCTGGCGACGGTCGTGATCCTCGGTCTGGTGGCGCTGGTTCGCATCCTGCGCCGCACCGACGACATCTACAGCACTGTGATCGCAGTCGTCGTGGGCGTCTTCGTGACGCTGGGACCGCTAGCCTTTCTCCTCAGTACCAGCTGAATACAGGGAGTGGGCTGTGGGGAACGCACGGGCGGACATCGCGATCGGGCTGTCGACGGCCTCGGTGTATCCGGAGAACACGCAGGCGGCGTTCCGCTATGCCGCCGAATTGGGTTACGACGGTGTGGAATTGATGGTCTGGGCCGAGCCGGCCAGCCAGGACATCGCGACGGTGCAGTCCTACGCGAAGCGCTACGGCATCCCGGTGCTGGCGGTGCACGCGCCGTGTCTGCTGATCTCCCAACGGGTCTGGGGCGCCGACCCGGTGGCCAAGCTGGAACGCAGCGTGCGGACCGCGGAGGCGCTCGGCGCCGACACCGTGGTGGTGCACCCGCCGTTTCGCTGGCAGCGCCGCTACGCGAGAGGTTTCGCCGATCAGGTCGGTGAGCTCGAGGCGCATCACCCGGTCAAGGTGGCCGTGGAGAACATGTTCCCGATGCGGGCCGACACCCTGTTCCGCGACGGCGCGGTGCGCAGACTGGAACGGCGCGCGGGCCCCGGCCGCGCGGTGAGCGCGTTCAGCCCGTCCTTCGATCCGACCGACACCGGCTTCGATCACTACACCCTCGACCTCTCGCACACCGCGACCGCGGGCGCCGACGCGCTCGAGCTGGCGCGCCGGATGGGCGAGGGCCTGGTCCACCTGCACCTGGCCGACGGTCGCGGCGCCGCGCACGACGAGCACTTGGTGCCCGGCGACGGCACCCAGCCCTGCGCGCAACTGTGTGAACACCTGATACACACCGGTTTTCGCGGCCACGCGGTCGCCGAGATCAACACCCAGAACGCGCGAACCACCGCCGAACGCTCCACCCAGCTGGCGCGCACCCTCGATTTCGCACGCCGCCACCTCACCGGCGCCACCCCCGACCCCCAACCGCGCCACGCCGACCTGCCATAACGGAACGCGAGTCGGAGTCAGCCGGATCCATCACCACCAACGACCACCACCAACGGCCACCACCACCCTGGCCGGGTAGTCCTGATGTGTCTCTACCCAAAGGGGCCCGCCCCGATCTGGACTGACCGGAGGGTGCGACGAAGGAGTACCCGGAGGGAGGGAAGATCGGGGCCTCCAGGGCCCCGCTCGAGCGCGCCAGCGCTCCAAAAACACAGCCCCCAACTATTCCGGACTCGGTAACCCCGATGCGTCACTTGCTCGCATCGCGATGTGTCACCTGCTCGCATCCCGATGTGTCACTTGCTCGCATCCCGATACGTCACCACCTGCTCGAACCTCGATGCGTCACCACCTGCTCGAACCCCACCCCCTGCCCAGCGCGGAATACACCGGCCATCACCAAGCTTGTACGCTGTACGAACTGCTGTGCCCCCCGACCAGGAGTGACGATGACGCGAGAACTCGCGACCGACGCGCCGTTCAGTCAGGTCCTCGACCTGACCGAGCTCACCACCACCGATGCCGAGACCGGCCGCTACGCCGGCATCATCGCGCCCACCTGGACCATCGGCCCCAAAGTCCACGGCGGCACCATGGTCGCGGCCACCGCCGCCGCGGCGACCCGCTGGCTCACCGAGGCCGACGAATCGCTGGCCCAGATGGCGCCCATCGCGGCCAGCACCGACTTCCTCGGCGCTCCCGACCCCGGTGAGGTCGAATACGCGGTGCACATCCGCAAGAAGGGCCGCCAGATCTGCCTGGCCGACGTGGACCTGATCCAGAACGGCCGCACCCTCGTCCGGACCGCGTTCACCTTCGGCCACCTCGACTCCACCGAGACGCGCTGGAGCGGCCCCGACACCGACATGCCCGCCGAGCCGGTCGACGAGGCGTTCCGCTACTCCGCCGATTCGCCCATGGGCAAGATCGTGCACGTCAGCCAGGGCGCCCACATGGTGATCGACCCGACCTGGGGTGAATTCCTGCGCGGTGAGACCGGCCCGCCCCGGCTGCGGCTGTGGATCCGCCCGTTCGACGGCGACGAAGCCGATCCGCGGGCCCGCGCCGCCTTCGCGATGATGGCCGCCGACATCAGCCCGCCGGTGCCGATGAACCTCGGCCACTTCGGTTGGTCGCCGACCGTGCAGATGACCACTTATCTGCGCCGCGTCCCCGCGCCCGGCTGGCTGCGCGTCATCGCGACCGCCCGTGAGGTCGGTGAGCGGATGTTCGACGAGGACCACCTGGTCATCGACTCGACCGGTGCGGTCGTCGCCCAGAGTCGCCAGCTGGCCCTGATCCCGGCGGCACGCTGACGCCACCGGGCCAACTAACCTTGTCCTCATGACGAGAATTGCGGTGGTCGGTGGCGGTCGGATCGGTGAGGCGCTGGTGGCCGGATTGCTGGAATCCGGTCGGGCGACCAAAGATCTGGTCGTGGTCGAGCCGATCGCCGCGCGCGCCGCGCAGCTGGCCGAGCGCTTCAAGGTGCGGGTGAGCGGTTCGGTCGCCGACGCCGTCGAGGGCGCCGACATCGTGGTGATCGCGGTGAAGCCCGGTGTGGTCGACTCGGTGCTCACCGATCTGTCCAAGGCCGACCTCGACAACGGTCGCGATCAGGTGCTCGTCTCGCTGGCCGCCGGTGTCTCCACCGCCCGGCTGGAGTCGAAATTGCCCGCCGGTTTCCCGGTGGTGCGGGTGATGCCGAACACGCCGATGCTGGTCGGGCAGGGTATGAGTGTGCAATCGCCCGGTCGCTACGCCAAGCCGGAGCAGCTCGAGCAGGTCGGCGAGATGCTCGAAGCCGTCGGCAAGGTGGTGACGGTGCCCGAGGCGCAGATGGACGCGGTCACCGCGGTTTCCGGTTCGGGACCGGCGTATTTCTTCCTTGTCGTCGAGGCGATGATCGATGCGGGCGTCGGCCTGGGCCTCACCCGCGAGGTGGCCAGCGAACTGGTCGTGCAGACCATGATCGGTTCGGCGGCGCTGCTGGACGAGACCGGGCAGAGCGCGGCGGAGCTCCGTGCCGCGGTCACCTCGCCCGGTGGTACCACCGCCGCGGCACTGCGCGAACTCGAACGTGGTGCGCTGCGCTCGACGTTCACCGAGGCGCTACACGCGGCCAAGCAGCGGTCCGCCGAACAGGGCGCAACGAACGAGTGACAAACGGGTACCCGGTTTGAAAACCGATTTCTCACACCCGTCGCAGTAATCCCACTGGTCCCGCTAAGCTCGTAGAAGCACGTGCGTGTCTGTTCCGCTGGTGGGGAAGCCGGCGGCGCGGGCGTGCCGGAGGTCAATGGTGCCATGATGTCTGCGAACAGAATGTCAAGTAATCCATCGGCGTCGGGCGGTGGTTCGGGTTCGCCCGCTCCACGGGTCGGCGCCACCCCGCAAACGGTGATCGGCGGTGGCACTCAGTTTCTCACCGTCGCCGAAGTCGCCGATCTCATGCGGGTGTCGAAAATGACGGTGTACCGGCTCGTGCACTCGGGTGAACTGCCCGCGGTGCGTGTCGGACGCTCGTTCCGAGTGCACGCGAAGGCGGTGCACGACTACCTGGAGACGTCGTACTTCGACGCCGGATGACGTAGTTCGGCCAGGTACAAGGGCGGTTTCGTTGCTGCTCGGGTGCCCCGGTAGCATGGACAACTGGTTCGTGTCCGCCTGCCGGTGGCACCGTTCGTGGTGTCCGGTTGCCCCGGCGGCGCGGACGCCAAACGACGCACGTGAACACCGCGTGTGTATGCCGAGTAGAGAGAACGCGAGGAAACCCTATGGGTTCTGTGATCAAGAAGCGCCGCAAGCGTATGTCGAAGAAGAAGCACCGCAAGCTGCTTCGCCGCACGCGTGTTCAGCGGCGCAAACTCGGCAAGTAAGCCTGCGTACCGCGACGAGCCCGTCACCTTCCAGGTGGCGGGCTCGCGCTGTGAAATACGCGGGTTTGTGAAGCTCATCGGTCGAGGACGGGTCGCCGATGTTAAAAGCTTGTAGATCGTGACGGCGAGTGGCGCGAATGCGGCTACTCTGGTACGCGAAACACGATGAGCAGGGGGCTTTGAGTGGGGTCAGGTTCGAGTTCCGATACACGGGAACGACACGCACCGAGAGTTGTGCTGGTCACGGGTGCCAGCCGCTTCTTCGGTGGCAATGTCGCGGCACGTTTGGCTGCCGAACCCGGCGTCGAACGCGTCATCGCGGTGGATACCGTCACTCCCAGCCGTGAGCTCCGGCGAAAAATGGGTAGTGCCGAGTTCGTGCGTGCCGATATCCGGAATCCACTGATTCGCAAAGTCGTCGAGGGCAACGACGTCGATACCGTCGTGCACGCGGCTGTGCTCACCCGTCCGCCCGCCGGTGGCGGTCGCGCGGTGATGAAGGACCTCAATGTCCTGGGTGCGATGCAATTGCTCGCCGTGTGTCAGAAAGCGCCGACGGTGCGCCGCGTGGTGGTGCGATCGTCGTCGGCGGTGTACGGCTGCAGTGCCAAGGATCCGGCGAAATTCACCGAGGAAATGGGCGCGCGCACTCCGCCGGCGGGGTGGTTCGCACGCGACATGATCGATATCGAGGCGCTGGTGCGTGGAATGGCGCGGCGCAGGCCCGATATTTCCGCATCGATTCTGCGTTTCGCGCCGATCGTCGGTCCTCGCCTGGCCGATCGGGGCGTGCAATATCTGCGTTCGCCGATCACCCCGACCGTTCTCGGTCGCGAAGCCCGACTGCAATTGCTGCACGAGGAAGACGCGGTCGCGGTGCTGGTGCACGCGGCGCAGCGCGCACACGGTGGCACGGTCAATATCGCCGGTGACGGCGCGCTGGCCATGTCGCAGGCGATCCGCCGTGCCGGGCGCATCGTCGCGCCGGTTCCCTTTTTCGTCTTCCGCACGGTCGGTCGCTCGCTGATGGGCCCGATCATGCGCGGATTCAGTGGCGAACAACCCGACTATTTCTACTTCGGCTGCGGGCTCGACACCACCCGTATGCGAACCGAACTCGGCTTCACCCCACGCTGGACCACGGTCCAGGCATTCGATGACTTCATCGCGGGCGCAGCGTTGCGGCCCGTCTTCGATCCGGCTTGGATCGACGCCGCGGAACACAAACTGCTCGGCCTCATCGGGGCCGGTACAGGAGCGCGTACATGAACGAGGGAGCGAAAGTCATTCGTCTCGACGTGAATGTCGAGACCCGGCAGCGACCGCAGACCCGGCGATGGCCGGACCAGCCGACGCAGGCGATGCCGGTCACCTCCCTCAGCGAGCGTCGACCGGGAATGCCCGCCCGCCCGCCGAAGTCACTGACCGACATCGTGCGCGATGCCGTCGGCGAGCAGATCGAACGGACCGCCGAGTTCGCGCGCCGCAGGCTCACCGGGGACTACCAGGTCGACGAGTTCGGCTACGACCGGCACCTGCTCGAATCGGTGATCCTGCCCGCGCTCCGGCCGCTGTCGGACTACTGGTTCCGGGTCGAGGTCGCGGGGATCGAGAACATCCCCGCCGTGGGTGGCGCGCTGCTGGTCGCCAATCACGCGGGCACCGTGCCGATCGACGGGCTGATGCTGCAATTGGCCGTGCACGACAAGCATCCGCATCAGCGGGCGCTGCGGCTGCTGGCCGCCGACCTCATCTTCGAGATGCCGCTGCTCGGCGCGCTGGCACGCAAGGCCGGGCACACGCTGGCCTGCCATCCCGATGCCGAGCGGCTGCTGCGCGCCGGGCACATCGCCGGCGTGTTCCCGGAAGGGTTCAAGGGCGTCGGAAAGAACTACGCCGACCGGTACAAGCTGCAACGGTTCGGGCGCGGCGGATTCGTGTCGGCGGCGGTGCGGGCCGGGGTGCCGATCATTCCGGTCTCGATCGTCGGTTCCGAGGAGATCTACCCCAAACTCGCCGATATCAAGCCGCTGGCACGCCTGCTCGGGCTGCCGTACTTCCCGGTGACGCCGCTGTTCCCGCATCTGGGGCCGCTGGGCGCGGTGCCGATGCCGTCGAAGTGGTACATCGAATTCGGTGAGCCGATCGCGACCACGGCGTTCGAGCCGGAAGAGGCCGACGACCCGATGACGATGTTCGAGGTCACCGACCAGGTCCGCGAGACCATCCAGCAGACGCTCTACAAGCTGCTGGCCAAGCGCCGGAACGTGGTTCTGGGGTAGATCGTTCGGGATCACTTGTTCGGTAGTCCCAGGCAGGGTTGAGGCTGTGTTAGTTGGAGCGCTGGCGCGCTCGAGTCGCGGCCCTGAGTGGCCGCCGGTTAGGCACCGGGGCTTGCTCCTTCGTCGCCTACGCCCCGGCGGCTAACCGGCGACCCGGCCGCGACCGGCCACTTCGTGGCCGCCGCTCCCTAGGGGTCGCGGGTGCGGGGTTGGGGTTTATGGGGTGTGGAAGGCGGCCGGGACTCAGTGTTCGCGGTGGCGGGCTACTACTGCTGCTACCGCGCCGCCCGCGGCGCCCAGCGCCAGGGCGGTGGGGACGCCGATCTTGGCTGCTTTGCGGCCGGTGCGGAAGTCGCGGATTTCCCAGCCGCGGTTCTTCGCGACCTCGCGCAGGTCGGAGTCGGGGTTGATGGCGACAGCGGTGCCGACCAGCGACAGCATGGGGACGTCGTTGTGGCTGTCGGAGTAGGCGGTGCAGCGCTTGAGGTTGAGCCCTTCGCGGATGGCGAGGGTACGCACCGCGTGCGCCTTGCCGAGGCCGTGCAGGATGTCGCCGACCAGGCGGCCGGTGAACTTGCCGTCGACACTCTCGGCGACCGTGCCGAGGGCGCCGGTCAGACCGAGGCGTTTGGCGATCACATTGGCCAGCTCGACCGGGGTGGCGGTCACCAGCCAGACCTGCTGGCCGGCGTCGAGGTGCATCTGGGCGAGTGCGCGGGTGCCGGGCCAGATCTTGTCGGCGATGATCTCGTCGTAGATCTCCTCGCCGAGTGCCGCGAGTTCAGCCGTGGGGCGGCCTGCGATGAAGCTGAGCGCCTTCTCCCGGCCCGAGACCATGTCGGAGGAGTTCTCCTTGCCGGTGACCCGGAACTTCACCTGCTTCCAGGCGACGTCGACCAGATCGGAGGTCTTGAAGTACTTGCGCGCGGCCAACCCGCGAGCGAAGTGGACGATCGAGGCACCCTGCACGAGGGTGTTGTCGACGTCGAAGAACGCCGCGGCGGTGAGGTCGCGCGGAACCTCGGGGCCCGCGTCGGCACCCTGCTCGGCGAGCTCGGCATCGTGCAGCTCGAGCGCGGCGTCGGCGCTGGCCTCACCGGCCAGGTTGGCGCGTAACTCTTCTTCGCTCGGTCCGAACGGGCTGCGTGGCAGCCGTGCGAACTGTTCCTGCAGTTCCTGACCGAGGCGGCTGGGCTGCCACCGTGCAGGGAACTCCCCGAATCGCCCTGCGACGAATCCGGCCCTAGTCACCTTCGAACGTTCCGGCACCAGTACCCTCCGCTAGTCGCGCGAACCATGTCCACAGTAACCGGCTGCACCGACAACCCGCTGCGGGCTCGGGGATTAAATAGGGCTCATGACTAATCCCACACCGACGGTGACCCTGTTGACCCGCGCTGGTTGCGGCATGTGCAGCGCGGCACTGGAGCAATTGCGGATGATCTGTGGTGATTTCGGTCTCCCGGTCGCCACTGTAGACGTCGACGAAGCCGCGGTCAGGGAGCCGGAACTGCGTGCCGAATACGGTGATCGCCTGCCGGTGGTCCTGTTGAACGGCCGTGAACACAGCTATTTCGACGTCGATGAGCCCCGTTTGCGGGCGGACCTGAGCCGGATCGCTGGTCGCGACGGAAAATGAGGCCGAATTCACCGACTTTGTGAACGCCTGCACAAGCGGTTACGGTGGTGACACGCAATCCGCACCGCCGCTCCACGCGGCGGCGGTGGCCGGGTTTGTACCGCCCCTATGGCACCGGTCGCGCTCTCGTAATTGCAGCGACCCACACCGGTGAACGAAACAGAGGAACCGGACCGCGATCAGGCCCGGAACGAGGAGCCGACGACGTGACAGAGCAGCACGAGACGCCGAGTGGCGTCTCCGGCAAGGCTCTTGTGCGGGACATTCCGCAGGCCACGGTGACTCGTCTTGCTACCTATCTCCGGGTTCTCGCCGGGTTGGCCGACGAGGGTGTAGTCATCGTATCGAGTGAGGAACTCGCTGTCGCGGCGGGTGTCAATTCGGCGAAGCTGCGCAAGGATCTTTCCTTCCTCGGACCCAACGGTGTGCGGGGTGTCGGCTATGACGTAGCCAAGTTGCGCACGAGGATCGAAGATGTGCTCGGACTGTCGCAGGGACATCGGGTAGTGCTGATCGGCGCGGGCAATCTGGGTCGCGCGCTGGTCGGTTACGGCGGATTCGGGGTACGAGGCTTCACCGTGGTCGGGATCTTCGACAACGACCCGTCGGTGATCGGCCAGTCGTACGCCGGTCTCGTCGTGCGCGATGTCGAGCAACTGACCGCGCAGATTCCGGCGCTGACGCCGACGATCGCGGTGGTGGCCGTGCCCGACGAAGCCGCCCAGGACGTGTGTGACCGGCTCGTCGACGCCGGACTGCCGTCGATTCTGAGTTTCGCGCCGCTGGAACTGCGCGCGCCCGCCCATGTCCAGGTCCGCCGCGTCGACCTGGCGATGGAACTGCAGATGCTGTCCTTCGATGCCGCGCGCAACGACGCGCCCGCGCTGCCCGAGATCGCCGAGGTCGGCTCCGGCCGCGTCGCGCGCCGGGTACCGCCGCCGAACCATCTCACCCATGCCGCACCGGTCGAACCGGCCCGCGGCAGGCCGACACGGCGTACCGCGCCGCATTCGGCCACGCCCCACTCGGCAACGGAGCCAAGCACCAAGGGATCGGTGATCACGCCATGAGCGAGCGCCAGCGAGCTGAACAGCGACACGGCGTGCGGACACGCATGACAGGGCACAGCGCCGGCGAGGTGTGGTCATGAGTGTTCTGCTGGTAGGGATTTCGCACCGCAGCGCCCCGGTGTCGGTGCTGGAGAAGGTGGCCATCAGTGAGGCCGATCGGCCGAAGCTGGTGGATCGGCTGCTCGCCTCGAGTCACGTGTCGGAGGCGATGATCGTCTCCACCTGCAACCGGGTCGAGGTCTACGCGGTCGTCGACGCCTTCCACGGCGGACTCGGCGAGGTGAGCGAGCTGCTCACCAAGCATTCCGGACTGCCGCTGGGCGACCTCACCAAGCACGCCTACGTGCGCTACAGCGAGGCCGCGGCCGAGCATCTGTTCGCGGTCGCCAGCGGCTTGGACTCGATGGTCGTCGGCGAGCAGCAGGTGCTCAGCCAGATTCGCAGCGCCTACGCCAGCGCCGACAGTCAGCAGGCGGTCGGGCGCACCCTGCACGAGCTGGCTCAGCACGGGTTGCGGGTCGGCAAGCGGGTGCACTCGGAGACCGGGATCGACCGGGCCGGTGCCTCGGTGGTGTCGGTGGCGCTGGATCGGGCGCGCGGTGTCGTGGGCGATCTCGCCGGACGGACCGCCGTGGTGGTCGGTGCGGGCGCGATGGGCGGGCTGGCCGTCGCGCATCTGTCGCGGGCCGGGATCGGGCGCATCATCGTCGTCAACCGGACCCTCGAACGCGCACAGCGCCTCGCCGAGACCGGGCGCACCATGCACGGTGTCGACGCCGAGGCGGTCGAGATGTCGCGGCTCACCGAGGCCATGGCGGGTACCGATGTGGTGATCACCTGTACGGGCGCGGTCGGGTCCGTGGTGACTCTGGCCGATACCCATCGCGCGCTCGCGGGCCGGGCGCGCACCGACGCCGCCGAGCGTCCACTGGTCTTCTGCGATCTGGGCCTGCCCCGCGATGTGGAGCACGCCGTGGCAGGCCTGCCCGGCGTCGCCGTCATCGACATCGAATCGCTGCAGCGCGATCCGGCCGCGGGAGCTGCGGCCGACGACACCGCCGCCGCGCGCGTCATCGTCGCCGACGAACTCGCCAAATACCTTGCCGGGCAACGCATGGCGGAGGTCACTCCTACGGTGGCCGCGCTGCGTCAGCGTGCCGCCGATGTGGTGGAGGCCGAACTGCTCCGCCTCGATTCGCGGCTGCCCGACCTGGCCGACCCGGCCCGCGACGAGGTGGCGCGCACGGTGCGCCGCGTCGTCGACAAGTTGCTGCACGCGCCGACCGTGCGGGTGAAGCAGCTGGCATCGACGCCGGGCGGCGACAGCTACGCCGAAGCGTTGCGTGAGCTGTTCGAACTGAAACCTGGTGCGGTACAAGCGGTTGCCGCCCCGATGGAGGTCGCCGCGGCGGAGTCCGCGCTGGCCGACGACTTCACCGCAGGCCACCTCGGCGATGGGCCGTCACGCTTGACCGAGTCAAGACCCGACACAGGCAGCATGCGAAACCACGCAGCGCCGCTCGGGCATGCGCAGGAGGAAACCGCATGACCACGACAGTGCAGGAAGAGGACACCGTGACCGCAGGCAGCAGCAGTGCGCCGTGGCGGATCGGCACGCGCGGCAGTCTGCTCGCGCTGACACAGGCGGGCACCATCCGTGATGCGCTGATCGCGGCGGGGCAGCCCGCCGAACTGGTGGTCATCAAGACACCGGGCGATCTGTCCTCGGATCCGGTGCAGAAGATCGGTGTCGGGGTGTTCACCTCCGCGCTGCGCGACGAGCTCGCCGCGGGCGGCATCGACATCGCGGTGCATTCCTATAAGGACCTCCCCACCGCGCAGGACCCGCGCTTCACCATCGCCGCGATCCCGCCCCGCGAGGACCCGCGCGACGCGCTGGTGGCTCGTGACGGCATGGTGCTCGGCGAACTGCCCGCCGGTGCTCGCGTCGGGACCTCGGCCCCGCGCCGTGCCGCGCAGCTGCGCGCACTCGGCCTCGGCCTCGACATCCTTCCGCTGCGCGGCAATATCGACTCCCGCCTGCGCAAGGTGAGCGAGGGCGAACTCGACGCGATCGTCATCGCCCGCGCCGGCCTGTGCCGGATCGGGCGCACCGACGAGATCACCGAATCGCTCGAACCGGTGCAGATGCTGCCCGCCCCCTCGCAGGGCGCGCTCGCGGTCGAATGCCGCAGTGACGACCCGCAATTGATCGAGATACTCGCCGGTCTGGACGATGCCGCGACCAGAGCCGCGGTGCTCGCCGAGCGTTCGCTGCTCGGTGAGCTCGAGGCAGGCTGCACCGCGCCGATCGGAGCGCTCGCCGAGATCGTCGAGTCGATCGACGAGGACGGCCGGATCTTCGACGAACTCTCGCTGCGCGCCTGTGCCGCCGCGATCGACGGCTCCGATGTCCTCCGCGCCTCGATCGTCGGCGCGCCGAAAGACGCGGCCGAACTCGGTCGCACGCTGGCGCGCGAACTGCTGGACCTGGGTGCTCGCGCATTGCTGAGCGTCACAGACGAACCGGCGCCCACCGACTTCACTAATTCCAGCCCGATGGAGAACAACCGATGAGCAGCAGCCGAGCTACCAAGAAGCAACCAGGGCGGATCCTCTTCGTCGGATCCGGCCCCGGCGACCCGGCCCTGCTGACCGTGCGTGCCCGTGAGGTGCTCGAGCGGGCGATGCTGGCCTTCACCGACCCCGATGTCGACAAGGGCGTGCTCGCCCTGATCGGTAGCGCGGTCGAGGTGGGCGAGGACGGCGAGAGTCCGGTCGACGTGCGGCCCGCCCTCGGCGAACCCGCCGAGGTGGCCAAGACGCTGATCGCCGAGGCGCGCAACGGTCACGACGTGGTCCGCATCGTCACCGGCGACCCGTTGACCACCGATTCGGTGATCAACGAGGTCAACGCCGTCACCCGCTCGCACATGGTGTTCGAGGTGCTGCCGGGCCTGCCCAACGGCTCGGCCGTGCCCAGCTACGCGGGCATCGCGCTGGGCTCCGGGCACACCGAGGCCGATGTGCGCGGCGAGGTCGACTGGTCGGCGCTGGCCGCCGCCCCCGGCCCGCTGGTGCTGCACGCCACCTCCGGTCACCTGGCCGAGACCGCCAGCGCGCTGGTGGAACACGGTATGGCGCCGCAGACGCCGGTCGCGGTCACCGTGCGTGGCACCACTCGTCAGCAGCGCACCATCGAGGCCACGCTGGCCTCGCTGAACAACGCCGCGTCCGAGCTCGTCGGCCCGCTGGTCGTGACGGTCGGCAAGGAAGTCGACAAGCGCGCCAAGATGTCGTGGTGGGAGTCGCGTGCCCTCTACGGCTGGACCGTGCTCGTCCCGCGCACCAAGGATCAGGCGGGGGAGATGAGCGAGCGGCTCGTCACCCACGGCGCGATCCCGATCGAGGTGCCGACCATCGCGGTGGAGCCGCCGCGCAGCCCCGCCCAGATGGAACGGGCCGTGAAGGGTCTGGTAGACGGGCGCTACCAGTGGGTGGTGTTCACCTCCACCAACGCGGTGCGCGCGGTGTGGGAGAAGTTCGCCGAGTTCGGACTGGACGCTCGCGCGTTCTCCGGTGTGAAGATCGCCTGCGTCGGCGAGGCCACCGCGGAGCGGGTGCGCTCCTTCGGTATCAACCCCGAACTGGTGCCCAGCGGCGAACAGTCCTCCGAGGGCCTGCTCGCCGACTTCCCGCCCTACGACGACGTGTTCGATCCGGTGAACCGGGTGCTGTTGCCCCGCGCCGACATCGCCACCGAGACCTTGGCCGAGGGTCTGCGTGAGCGCGGCTGGGAGATCGACGACGTCACCGCCTACCGCACGGTGCGCGCCTCGCCGCCGCCCGCGGAGACCCGCGAGATGATCAAGACCGGCGGTTTCGACGCGGTCCTGTTCACCTCGTCCTCCACGGTGCGCAACCTGGTCGGCATCGCGGGCAAGCCGCACGCTCGCACCATCGTGGCCTGCATCGGCCCGAAGACCGCGGAGACCGCGATCGAGTTCGGTCTGCGTGTGGACGTGCAGCCCGAGACGGCTCAGGTGGGCCCACTGGTGGAGGCACTGGCCGAGCACGCGTCGCGCCTGCGCGCCGAGGGCCTGCTGCCGCCGCCGCGTAAGAAGAGCCGCCGCAGCAGCAGCCGCTGATCTCACCAGATACCCCGAAAGCCCGCCCGCAACGGCGGGCTTTCGGCGTATCGAGGTCATCGGCTGTAGCGCAGCAGTGTGCGCACGAGCCGGCAGGTGGCATCGGACGGCGGGCGGATGTCGATCTTCTCGGCGGTGCGCCGGATCGTGTCGTTGGTGGCCTGATTGGGTAGGTACACACCGGAATCCAGCAGCGCGATCGTCAACCGCATGGCCTTGAGCCGACGGTTGTGCGCCACGTACCAGCGGCGCGGACGGCCCGCGGGCAGTCGCTTCTTCTCGAGCGGCACGTACGGCGCGGTGATGAAAGTGGTCTGAGCGGCAATGGCATTCATTCGGCGTCCTCCCGTTGCGTTTGGGTCCCGCCCCCGATCGTCGGAACCCTCGAACACGCTTTCGATTATACCGAGGGGCACCGACAGGTTTCGTCAATCTCTCGCGGAAGCCATTGAGCTCCAGTGGGTTTCGATGTTATCCACAGGTTCGCCGCGACCGGTCGCCGACCTCGGCGAAGCGCCGCGCGTGGTGATTCGCGGGTAGCTGTCGGACCGCTGTGGTCTAGTAGCGCAAGGCAACCCGGGGAGAGGCGATGACGGTGAACGAGATCGACAAGCGGCTCGGCGCGCACGTCGCGGCGGACGAACTGCTCGGCCTGGCATGGCTCGTGGCAACCGGAGACGATGTCATCACCGGCGCCATCGGCCACCTCGACGCCACCCGCGCCACCCCGACGCGCACCGACACCATCTTCCGGATCTCCTCGATGACCAAACCGCTCACCGCGGCGGCGGCCTCGATTCTGATCGACGACGGCGTACTCGATCCGACCGAACCGGTCGACCGGCTCCTCCCGGAACTCGCCGGCTTACGTGTACTCGCGCACCCCACCGCCGAGGTCGCCGACACGGTCGCGGCGAACCGCCCGATCACCGTCGGCGACCTGCTCACCTTCCGCCTCGGCTGGGGCATGGATTTCGCCGACTTCTCACCCAAGCCGTTCGACGCCGCCTGGAGTGCCCTCGACCTCGGCTGGGGCCCGCCGACGCCCGCGCGGATGTTGCCTCCGGACATCTGGCTGCGCCGGCTCGGCACCCTGCCCCTGCAGTATCAGCCCGGCGAACGCTGGCTCTACCACGTCGGCGCGTCGATCCTCGGATTCCTGGTCGCCAGGGCAGCGAGCAAACCGCTCTCGGAATTCCTGGCCGAGCGTGTCCTGCGCCCACTCGGCATGACCGACACCGGTTTCTCCGTCCCGCCTGACAAGCTGGCCCGATTCGGCCCGCATTACTCGGAAACAGACGGCACCCGCACCGTCTTCGACCCCGTCGACGGCCAATGGAGCACTCCACCCGACTTCGAAGGGGGCGGTGACGGCCTGGTCTCCACTCTCGCCGACTACTACCGCTTCGCCCGGATGCTGCGCGACGGCGGCGAACTCGACGGCATCCGGGTGCTGTCCGAGCGAGCCGTCGCGGCCATGACCACCAACCACCTCACCGCCGAGCAACTGGCCCGCGGCGGACCCGGCCCCGGCGACAGCGCGGGGTGGGGTTACGGCGTCGGCGTCCAGCTACACGACCAACCCGACGGCCCACGCGCAGGTGCCTACGGCTGGGCAGGCGGTCTCGGCTCGACCTGGTCCAATGACGGCGCGGTGACGGCGATCCTGCTCACCAACGAAACGTGGAGTTCGGCCGGCCCGTCCCCGGTCTTCGCAACTTTCGAGCAGATTCTGGGCGAAACCGCCCGCCGTCGCGACCCGTTGTAGGCGCTGCGGCGACCATCGGGGGACAGGCGTATTCTGCGGGCTATGACCGCTTTCGACCGCCCGCGGCGGTTGCGCAGGACACCCGCATTGCGTCGACTCGTCGCCGAGACCACGCTGCAGCCGCGTCAGTTGGTACTGCCGATGTTCGTGGCCGACGGACTCGACGAGCCGCGGGAGATCAGCTCGATGCCGGGGGTGTATCAGCACACGCTGGACTCGCTGCGCAAGGCCGCCGTGGAATCGGTGGCCGCCGGGGTGGGCGGACTGATGCTGTTCGGTGTGCCGCTGTCCGAGGACAAGGACGCCACCGGCAGCCAGGCCAGTGATCCGAACGGGATCCTGAACCGCGGTCTGCGCGCGCTGGCCGAAGAAGTCGGGGACGCGACGGTCATCATGGCCGACACCTGCCTCGACGAATTCACCGACCACGGCCACTGCGGGGTCGTCGGCACCGATGGCGCGGTCGACAACGACGCCACCTTGCACCGCTACGTGGAGATGGCGCTGTCGCAGGCCGAAGCCGGTGCCGATCTGCTCGGAACCAGCGGCATGATGGACGGACAGGTCGGCGCGATCCGGCGTGGGCTCGATGCGGTCGGGCGCACCGACACCGCCATCCTCGCCTACGCGGCCAAGTACGCCTCGGCCTTCTACGGCCCCTTCCGTGAGGCCGTCGGCTCGTCGCTGGAAGGCGATCGCCGCACCTATCAGCAGGATCCGGCCAACCGCCGCGAGTCGCTGCGCGAGCTCGACCTCGACCTCGCCGAGGGCGCCGACATCGTGATGGTGAAGCCCGCGATGTCCTACCTCGACATCCTGCGCGACGTCGCCGACCGTTCCACCGTCCCCGTCGCGGCCTATCAGATCTCCGGCGAGTACGCGATGATCACCGCCGCCGCCGAGCGTGGCTGGATCGATCGCCGGGCTTCGATCCTGGAGTCGCTGATCGGCATCCGGCGGGCAGGCGCGGACATCGTGCTCACCTACTGGGCGACCGAGGCAGCACACTGGCTGTCGTGATCGTTCCGCCGAACAAACCCGAAACCCTTCCCGTGCCGGAGGACGTCGGCACCGCTCGTCAGCTGTGGTGGGGAATCGCCGGCCTCGGTGTCGTCTACACCTTCGCCAGTGTCATCACCATGACCGGGGAGCGCGACAAGCTCAGCAAGCAGTTCCTCGACGAGATGCACAAGTCGGATCCGAACTTCCCGGCGTCGACCGTCGACGTGATGGTGCTGGTGGCTTTCGCGCTGACCGCGCTGGTCGGGGTGCTGCTGGCCGGTGTCACCGTGGCGATCGCGCATCAGCTCGGCCGTGGCAAGAGCTGGGCGCGCACGGTGCTCACTGTTGTCGCGATCTGGCTCGGACTCGGCGCCGTCGCCACCATGTTCAGCTTCTCCGCGGTCGCCAATCCCGCGACGATCGTGGCGGGCGGCTCGGCGATCGTGCAGGGCGTGCTCGCCGCGGGGGCCGCGTTCCTCAGCTACCGGCCCGAGTCGACGAAGTACTTCCAGTCCCGCCGGAAGTGACACCACACAGTGTATGGTGAGGATTGTCACACCGGTTGAGCGCCGGGGGAGCGGAGGCAATGATGCGCGTGGTGATCGAGCAACCACACAGCCTGCGACGCGACCTGTTGGTGATCGGGCTGATGGTTGTACTCACCCTTGCCGTCATCGCGCTGATTCTGCTACCGAGCCTGGTCGGCTGATTCGATCTCGCCCCTGGCAGGATCGCAGGAATGAGACGCTGGATCGCGCTGTTCGAACTCGGCTTCGCCGTGCTCTTCCTTGCCTGCGCGATCGTCAGCTGGCGCGCCGCACGGCGCACGACCGAATTCGCCGGCACCGATGAGCACCCCGGGTTCGAGGCGGTGCGCTACGTGCCGCCGTTGCTGTTGCTCGCCTGTGCGCTGGTGATCGTGAGCGGGGTGCTGGTCATCGATGTCGTCACCAGGATCTACCGCGGATCTGTAGCACCGCGCGATCTCGAACCGATGATCTAGAGGAAGCCGAATTCCGATGTGTGCGTGGGGGTTCGGGACGCGAGCTCGCACCGCGGGCTCCCTCGAGGAGGAATCGATGACCAGACTGACCGCAGGAATCTGTACCGTCGCCGCCGCGGTGGCGACGATCGCCCTGGCCGCGGCGCCCGCCCAGGCCGCCCCCGGCCTGCCGCTCACCCCGATGATCGCCGAGCCGGCCGCCGACGGTTTCGCCCCGGAGACCGGCTCGAGCGGCATCTACAACGGCATCATGTGCCAGCTGCACACGATCTCGGCCGAAGTGCCCTGCATGTACACCTGATCAGCTGGTCCACTGCTGGTAGACGTCGACGATGCGGCCGCCGCGCGTGCCGGGCGCGTTCAGGAAGACGGAGACGGTGCCGTCGGGATGGGCCGCCGCTTCCGTCACCACCTGACGCAGGGTGGCGTGGATGCCGCCGTCGGCGTCGCGGTACAGATCGCTGTCGGGATGCAGACCCGCGCCGATCCGATTGGCGGGTACGAGCATCGCGGTGATCGCCGGAATCGGCCCCGCCCCGAGGGCCGCGGTCTCCTCGTGGCTGAGTTGGGCACCGATCCGATCGGGCTGGGCCTGTGGTGCGAACGCGGTGGCCGAACCCGCGCCGAGTAGCACTCCCGCCGCGACGAATCCTGTGCCAAGGGCAGTGCTGGTGACGCCGAAACGCATGAAATACCCTCTCGCTGATACCTGATTTCCCTATGGCTCAGGTGCTGAGCCGCCCGGAGCGTAGTCGCAGGCCAATGGGCCTAGATCGAATTCTTTCCCGGATCGGGGCGGCGTGTCGGGCGTGTCGTCGGTGGGTCGCTGCGGTCTGGGTCACTGTGCTCCACCCTGTCGTCCGGCGTGCCGAGGCGAACTGAGACACTGGAATCCGTGAGTCTTACGCAGGTACCGGTTTCGGCCCAGCTCTTCGAGCGGGCGGCCGCCGTGATCCCGGGTGGCGTCAATTCCCCGGTTCGTGCGTTCAACTCGGTCGGCGGTACGCCACGGTTCATCACCTCCGCGAGCGGCTACACGCTCACCGATGCCGACGGCAACGACTACGTCGATCTGGTGTGCTCATGGGGGCCGATGATCCTCGGTCACGCCCACCCCGCCGTCGTCGAGGCCGTGCAGAAGGCCGCGACGAGCGGACTGTCGTTCGGTGCGCCGACCGAGGCCGAGATCGAGCTGGCCGAGGCCATCGCCGCCCGCGTCGACCCCGTCGAGCGGGTCCGCCTGGTGAACTCCGGTACCGAGGCCACGATGAGCGCGGTCCGCTTGGCCCGCGGTTTCACCGGCCGATCCAAGATCATCAAATTCTCCGGCTGCTACCACGGTCACGTCGACGCGTTGCTGGCCGACGCGGGCTCCGGTGTCGCGACCCTCGGTCTGCCGACCTCGCCCGGTGTCACCGGCGCGCAGGCCGCCGACACCATCGTGTTGCCCTACAACGACCTCGCCGCCGTCGCCGCTGCCTTCGACGCGCACCCCGGCCTGATCGCCTGCGTCATCACCGAGGCCGCCGCGGGCAACATGGGCGCGGTCGCGCCGCTGCCCGGCTTCAACGAAGGCCTGCGCACCCTCGCCCACGACAACGGCGCGCTGCTGATCATGGACGAGGTGATGACCGGATTCCGGGTCAGCGCGTCGGGTTGGTACGGCCGCGAAGGCGTCGCCGGTGACCTCTACACCTTCGGCAAGGTGATGAGCGGTGGCCTGCCCGCCGCCGCGTTCGGCGGTCGCGCCGAGATCATGAACAACCTCGCCCCGCTCGGCCCGGTGTATCAGGCGGGCACGCTGTCCGGTAACCCCGTCGCCGTCGCCGCGGGCCTGGCGACCCTGCGTGCGGCCGACGACGAGGTGTACGCGGCGCTGGACCGCAATGCCGATCGTCTCGGCGCGTTGTTCGCGAAAGCCCTGACAGAGGCCGGTGTCGAGCATCAAGTCCAGTTCGCAGGCAATATGGTGAGCGTGTTCTTCGCCGAGCGTCCGGTGACCGATTACGCCGCCGCCAAAGCGAGCCAGACCTGGCGTTACCCTGCCTTCTTCCACGCCCTGCTTGACGCGGGCGTGTACGCGCCGCCGAGCGCGTTCGAGGCATGGTTCGTCTCCGCGGCACTCGACGAGGACGCGTTCGACCGTATCGCCGCCGCTCTGCCCGCCGCCGCCCTCGCGGCCGCGGCCGCAACCCCCGAAGGATCCCCAGCGTGAGCTCCGACCAGCCCGACGCAGAATTCGCCCCAGTCCCGGCGGATAGCGACGAGGCGCCCCATCCTGCCCCCGCCGCCGCACCTCCCGCCCTCGACGACGACCCGTCGAGTGTCGAAACCATCGTGCACGTGCTGCGCCACGGCGAAGTGCACAACCCGAACGGCATCCTCTACGGTCGCCTGCCCGGCTTCAGCCTCTCGGTGGCCGGTCGCTCGCAGGCCGGTGCCGTCGCGCGTTCGCTGGCCGATCACGACATCGCGATGGTGATCGCCTCCCCGTTGCAGCGCGCCCAGGAGACCGCGGCGCCGATCGCGGCCGCCCACGACCTGATCGTGCGCACCGACGAGAACCTGATCGAAGCGGGCAACACCTTCGAGGGCCTGCGCGTCTCCGTCGGTGACGGTGCGCTGCGCAAGCCGCGGCACTGGTGGAAGCTGCGCGACCCATTCACCCCGTCCTGGGGTGAGCCGTATCTGCAGATCGCTCATCGCATGCTCGCCGCGGTGAACAAGGCCCGCGTCGAGGCCGCCGGTCACGAGGTGGTGCTGGTCTCGCATCAGCTGCCCGTGTGGACGCTGCGCCGCTTCCTGCAGGGTCAGCGGTTGTGGCACGACCCGCGCAACCGGCAGTGCTCGCTGGCGTCGCTGACCTCGCTGGTCTACCACGGCGACACGCTCGTCGACATCGTCTATTCCGAGCCCGCCGGGGCGTCGGATCCGTCGGTCCACGGCGCATGACACGCTGCACCTCGTCGGGAACCGCCCGTGGCCGTCGGCCGCGGGCGCTGACCGCCGTTCTGTCCGCCCTGCTGGTGATCATCGCCGCGGCGGGCTGTTCGACGGGTACCGATGCGGTCGCCACCGGTGGTGGGACCTTCGAATTCGTCTCACCCGGTGGTAGAACGGATATCTACTACGATCCGCCCGCCACGCGCGGGACGATCGGCACGCTCTCGGGGCCCGATCTGATGAACGAGGGAAAGACCGTTTCGGTCGACGATTTCCCGAACCAGATCGTGGTCGTGAACCTGTGGGGACAGTGGTGTGGCCCGTGCCGCGCCGAGTCGCCCGCTCTCGAAAAAGTCTTCGCGGCGACCAGAGATCAAGGCGTCGCGTTCCTGGGGATCAATGTCCGTGACCATCAGCGCGACAAAGCCCAGGACTTCGTAGTGGACAACAAGATCGAATACCCGTCCATCTACGACCCGTCGATGCGGACCTTGCTCGCTCTCGGCGGAAACTTTCCCACCAGTGTTATTCCGACCACGTTGATCCTGGATCGTCAGCACCGGGTCGCCGCGGTCTTCCTTCGCTCGCTATTGGCCGAAGACCTTCAGCCCGTGGTCGAGCGCATCGCCGCCGAGGAGAAGCAGTGAGCAGCCGTCGTCGTCCAGGAAATCTGACCGCGTGTCGTCCCCGTCAGGGCGCCCGCCGAATGGGTGCGGGCTGGACGGTCGACGACCGTTGGGCCGGTATCGCGACCGTGCCGCGCAGTGTCGCCGGCGCCGGTCTGTTCGATTTCGGCCCCGCTGATCCGGCCGAGACCGAGCGAACCCTGTCGTTGCCGCGCGACGAGCAGCATGACATGGATACGGACACCGACGAGTGATTCCGCTCGCCGCAGTCGGGGATTCCTTCCAGCAGACGGCGGCATCGGGTCCGCTTCTGCTGGCGCTGGGAGCCTGCCTGCTCGCGGGCCTGGTGTCGTTCGCTTCACCGTGTGTCGTGCCGCTCGTCCCCGGCTATCTGTCCTACCTGGCCGGGCTGGTCGGTGCCGAGGCGCCGCCTGCCACCAACGCGCAGGCGAGCACGCTCACCGCGCAGCGCCGTAGCGCGAAGATGCGGGTGGCCGGTGCCGCCGGGCTGTTCGTCGCCGGGTTCACGGTGGTGTTCGTGCTGGCCACGGCCACTGTTTTCGGCGTGATCCAGACCCTCAATGTGAATCGGGAACTGCTGCAGCGCATCGGCGGTGTGGTGACGATCCTGATGGGTCTGGTGTTCATCGGCCTGGTCCCCGCCCTGCAGCGCGACACGCGGATGGAGCCGCGCAGGCTCACCAGCATCCTCGGCGCGCCGCTGCTCGGCGGGGTGTTCGCGCTCGGCTGGACGCCGTGTCTGGGGCCCACGCTGTCGGGTGTGATGGCGGTGTCCGCGGGTACCGAGGGCACCACCGCCGTGCGCGGGGTGACGTTGATCGTCGCCTACTGCCTCGGTCTCGGGCTGCCGTTCATCGTGCTGGCCTTCGGGTCGGCCGGTGCGTTGCGCGGGGTCGGCTGGCTGCGGCGCAATTCGCGCACCATTCAGGTAATCGGGGGTTTTCTGCTCGTCGCCGTCGGCGTCGCGCTGGTCACGGGGGCATGGGATCAGTTCGTCGGCTGGGTGCGTGACGGCTTCGTCTCCGAGGTGACTCTTCCGATCTGATGACTGACACGCTGACCACACCGACCACCCCCACCCCGCCCGTCCGGCAGTCGCTGCTGGGCCGGGCCTGGGCCCTGGTCCGTAATTCCTGGCGCGGCCTCACGAGCATGCGTACCGCACTGGTGCTGCTGTTCCTGCTCGCGCTGGCCGCCATCCCCGGCGCCCTGCTGCCGCAACGCAGCCTCAACGCGCAGAAGGTCGACCAGTACATCGCCGACCGTCCGACACTGGGTCCGTGGATGGACCGGTTCGAACTGTTCGACGTGTTCGGCAGCTTCTGGTTCACCGCCATCTACGTGCTGCTGTTCATCTCGCTGGTCGGCTGCATCCTGCCGCGTTGCTGGGACCACTACCGGGCACTGCGTACCCCGCCGGTGCCCGCGCCGCGCAACCTCAGCCGGTTGCCGCACCACTCCAGCGAAACCGACGACCGGACTCCAGACGAGGTGATCGAGGCCGCCAAGGCTTCCTTGCGTGGGTGGCGGACCGAGGTGCGCCCCGGTCAGCGCGACGGCGAGGTGACGCTGTCCGCCGAGAAGGGCTATCTGCGCGAGTTCGGCAATCTGGTGTTCCACCTGTCGCTGGTGGGGCTGCTCGTCGCGATCGCGCTGGGCAAGCTGCTCGGGTACGAGGGCAATGTCATCGTGATCGCCAACGACGGTCCCGGCTTCTGCACCACCTCGCCCGCGGTCTTCGACTCGTTCCGGGCGGGCAACACCAACGACGGCACCGGCATGACGCCGCTGTGCATCAAGGTGAAGGACTTCAAGGCCGACTACCTGCCCACCGGCCAGGCCGAGATGTTCCACTCGAACATCGAGTACCAGGCGGGCGCGGATCTGAGCACCGACACGTGGCGCAGCACCGAGCTCCAGGTGAACCATCCGTTGCGGGTCGCCGGTGACCGCGTCTACCTGCAGGGACACGGCTTCGCGCCGACGTTCACCGTTACTTTCCCCAACGGGCAGACCCGCACCGAGACCATCCAGTGGCGACCCGACGACGCGCAGACCTTCCTGTCCAGCGGTGTGCTGCGCATCGACCCGCCCGGCGGCATGTACGCCACCGACGAGGAACGCAGGCAGAACCAGATCGCCATCGAGGGCCTGTTCGCGCCGACCGCGATGTTCCACGGCAGCCTGCTCACCTCGTCGTTCCCCCGGATGGACGACCCGGCGGTCGCGGTCGACGTTTACCGCGGCAATACCGGTCTCGACACCGGGCGTTCCCAGTCGCTGTTCTCGCTGGACCCGGAGATGATCAAGCAGGGTCGGTTGACCAAGGAGGCGCGGGTCAACCTGCGTCCCGGCGAGTCGACCACGTTGCCGAGCGGGGCGAAGGTCACCTTCGACGGCGCCGAGGAATTCGTGAACCTGCAGGTCTCGCACGACCCGGCCCAGCAGTGGGTGCTGGTGAGCGCGCTGACGATGATGGCCGGTCTGCTGGTGTCGCTGTTGCTGAAACGGCGGCGGATCTGGATCCGGGCGTACCCGGTCGAGGCCGCGGCGGGTACCGTGGGTCAACGACGCGCCGTAGTAGAAATGGGCGGCCTGGCCAGAAGCGATCAAGCGGGCTGGGGCGCCGAGTTCGATCGACTGCGGACACGGCTGCTGGGAGCGGAGAAGTGATCCGCGCACTCGACATGGAGACGGAATCCTGATGCAGATCGACGAAACGCTGGCACGGTACAGCGACTTCGCGTTCATGTCGGCCATGGCCATCTACGCCCTGGCCACGGTCCTGCTGATCGTGCAGTACGCCTCGGCGCGCGCCAAGCAGGTCGCCGCCCGCGAACTCGTCCCCGCCGGCGACCCCGGGTTGCCCGGCAGGATCGAGACCCCCGAGGCCAAACCGCTCGCCGAACGGCTGGGCAACATGGCCTTCTCGGTGCTGGTAGTCGGCGCGGTCCTGCACATCGGTTCGATCGTGCTGCGCGGCTTCGCCACCCACCGCTTCCCGCTGGGCAACATGTACGAGTTCACCACCATGGCCACCGCGGCCGCCGTGGTGATCGGCCTGATCTTCCTGCGCGACCAGCGCTACCGGGCCATGTGGGCGTTCCTGCTGGTCCCCGTGCTGATCCTGATGTTCCTGGCAGGCACGGTCCTCTACGCCGACGCCGCCCCCGTGGTCCCCGCCCTTCGCTCGTTCTGGCTGCCGATCCACGTCACCATCGTCAGCATCGGCAGCGGCGTCTTCCTGGTCTCGGGCGTGGCCAGCCTGCTCTACCTGTTCCGCATGCGTCAGCCCGCGGGCGAGGAATCCACCAACATCCTCGGCATCATCGCCCGCCGCCTCCCCGACGCCCGCACCCTCGACCAGCTCGCCTACAAAACCACCATCATCGGCTTCCCCCTCTTCGGCGCGGGCGTCATCCTCGGCGCCATCTGGGCCGAAGCCGCCTGGGGCCGCTTCTGGGGCTGGGACCCCAAGGAAACCTGCTCCTTCATCGCCTGGGTCCTCTACGCGGCCTACCTGCACGCCCGAGCCACCTCGGGCTGGCGAGACACCAAGGCAGCCTGGATCAACATCGCCGGCTTCGTAGCGATGCTGTTCAACCTCTTCATCATCAACATGGTGATCAGCGGATTGCACAGCTATGCGGGGCTGAACTGAGCGGCCGCTACCTCCGATATAGCGTGTCTGCATAGCTCCGAGATGAGACCATAGGTCTTGTGGCACACGATCTTCGGCTGTCCGGTGTGACCTACGGGGCGGGGGATCGGTCCGGGGGATCGACTGAGCGTGCGGGGAAGTTGAGTTTCTCGCATTCGGAAATCCGGTGGCGCCGATCGGTGCGCTCGGCGTTCGTGGTCGGTTGGCGCGAGGTGACGGGCGTGGATGTGCGCACGCCCGACCTTGTCGAAGTGATCAGTGCCGGAATCGGGTGGGCCGACGGCTCCGTGATTCGCCTGGATGTGGCGGGGGCTACCCACCGATTCCACGTTGCGGGCACGCAGCCCGAGCAGCTGCGAGAAACGCTGATGGCATGGGTCGTTCGCGAGGCGCCGCCGTCGAAACCGTGGCCCGTGGCGCCTGCCCGACCGGTAATGGCGCGGGCACCGGTCGATATCGCGTACGCGGCGGCGGCGATCTGGCGAGCCAGCGGCCTGGGACGCGCACCGTTTTCCGAGATCACTACGGCGTCGTACCGGGTGGCTGTCGCGGAGAATCACCGCGACAGCGGACGCTACTCGGAAGCGATCGCGGTGTTGGAGCCGCTCGCGCAACAGTGCGCGGAGAAATTCGGCGCCGACCAGCCCATCACGTTGCAGGTGCGAAATGCCCTCGGTCGGTCCTACTGCGATGCGGGGTACTTCTCCGAAGGACTGGAGGTGCTGAACGATATCGTGTCGATCGCCGAGCATGTTCTCGGCGTCGACGACGACATGACGCTCACCCTTCGCAACAATCTGGCATTGGGGTATTCCGCTGCCGGTGAGTACCGTCATGCCCTTGACCTACTCGACTCGAACGTCGACTACAGCGAACGGAAACTCGGCGACGACAGTCTCGAAACTCTCGGGCGTCGCAACAACTTGGCGGCTACACAGGCGCTGGCCGGGCTTCGGCAACGCGCTGCGGCCTCGTACTGGAGCATCCTCGATCGGCTGCATCCCGACAGTTACGCGCACAGTCTCGCGGTCACCGCACGCCAGAACCTGGCCATCTTGCACAACCCGCTGTGGGAGCCCTGAGGCGCCTCGGAGTCAGCAGTAGTAGCAGATCTTGTTGGCGGGGAGTTCTACGTGGCAGTTGAGGCAGACCGGCTTGCGCACCGGTTCGGGCTTGGGGATGGCGGCTACGGTGCGGCGGGCGGCGGAGGGTCGTTTGACGGCTGCCTCGGCTGCTTCGGCGGTGGCCAGGTCCGCGGAGGTGGACTGGCGGATGGCGGCGACCTTCGGGGGGAGGGTGGGCAGGCCGCCGTCGGCGGGGAGGTCGGTGGCGTAGTGCTGGTAGCACTGCCAGCGGGCCGCGGCCGCGTGCATTTCGAGGTCGTCGGGGATGGGCAGGCCCGCGAGTTCGAGGATGTAGCGGTAGCCGGTGCCGACGGTCTGGTTCTTGCGCACGCACAGGGCGCTCAGGGGCGGCTCGTTGTTCTTGTGACAGTGCTCGGCGACTTTGTCCAGCACGACCGGCAGCCAGTGCTGCCACTTCACCGCGGTGCGGATCCCGGATTCTTCCTGGACCAGCTCGGCCAACTCCGTGTTGACGATGAAGTTGTTGAACCGGGTAGCGGTGTCGGCCAGCACCTCGTGTGCGGCGCGAGTCCACTCCGACCGTGCCTCGGTGAACGTCACGGCGCTGCCGTCGGCCGCGCGCCAAGTGGTCGGGACAGAACCCTGCTGCACATCAATCACCGGAATACGTTATCTACCCAGCTCTTTCGACGCGCAACGGGGGTATGTGCGTCAGCTCACGGCGACGCACATCGTGAGGGTCACTCGGCCGGGCCGGAGTCGTCACGTGGTTGTTTGCCGAGGCGCCAGAGGAATTCCGGGTCGTCGTCGGGGCCGAGAACCGGTCTGCGCGAGGGTGGGCCGGGATTCGGGCGTTGCATTTCGGGGCCGAACGCCTTCCAGCACAACACCGCGATGGCCACGATCGCGATGAGTGCCAATAGGTACGTCACGTCGCTCACCTCCTGCTATCGAGGGTAGCCGTGTCCGCGCCGTGTGCACATCCGCAACGGGAGGGAAATTTTTGGCGAACGCGAGCCCGCGGTGGGCTCGCGTCGGCCGGTGAGTCAGCGGGGTGCTGCCTCGGTGGTCAGTGATCTGAGCAACTGCAGGACCTCGGACTCGCGGAAACGGCGATGTCCGCCCGGTGTACGCAGTGAGCCGAGTCTGCCCGCATGGGCCCACCGGGTGACGGTCTTGGGATCTACGTGGAACATGGCGGCCACTTGGCCTGGTGTCAGCAGAGTGTCCTGAAGGCCGACGGTGATCGCAGTCATAGCTAACCTCTCCGTTCTCGACAGTTCCCTCATCAGTGGCGTCATCGTCGCACTGCGACCCCCATGTAGTCGAACCACCTACTGTTGGTAAAGGGGAAGTAATAGACAAAAGCCGCGAACGGGGCCGCATCGGCGAGATTCGCGCCGGGCTACGCTGTAGTCGTGAGTGAAGCAACAGGTCAGCAGGGTCCTGGCGCAGGGAAGCGGCTGGTCCGCAATCTCGCGCTCTACACGCTGGCTCGTCTCGGGCTGGTCGTGGTGATCGCCGCGTTGATCGTAGGCGTGGCCAAGCTGATCGGTGTCGACGTGCCGGTCATCGTCGCGGCGCTGTTCGCGCTGATCGTCGCGATGCCGCTGTCGCTGACGTTGTTCAAGAAGCTGCGGGTGAAGGTGAACGAGGATATCGCCGTGGTCGACGCGCGCCGCCGCCAGGACAAGGCGCAGCTGCGGGCCCGCTTGCGGGGTGACGACGACGGCGCCTCGGCGTGAAATACCTCGATCGCAGCGCCCCGCGTGACTGGGTCGACAATGCCGTCCGGCTGATCGACGCCGACACGCAGCGCTCCGCCGACACCCACCTGCTGCGGTATCCGCTGCCCGCCGACTGGCCGGTGCAGCTCTACCTCAAGGACGAGTCGACCCACATCACCGGCAGTCTCAAGCACCGGCTGGCACGGTCGCTGTTCCTGTACGCGATCTGCAACGGCTGGGTCACCGAGGGCACGACGGTGGTCGAGGCGTCGTCGGGTTCGACGGCGGTGAGCGAGGCCTACTTCGCGAAGCTGCTCGGTCTGGACTTCGTCGCGGTGATGCCCGCGAGCACGTCGCCGCAGAAGGTCGCGCTCATCGAGGCGCAGGGTGGCCGATGTCATTTCGTCGATCGACCACCGGACATGTACACCGAGGCCAAGCGTCTCGCCGCCGAATCCGGCGGGCATTTCATGGATCAGTTCACCCATGCCGAGCGGGCCACCGACTGGCGTGGCAACAACAACATCGCCGAGTCCATCTTCGAACAGCTGGCGCTGGAGAAGCACCCGGTGCCGGAGTGGATCGTGGTCGGTGCGGGTACCGGCGGCACCAGCGCGACGATCGGGCGCTACATCCGGTATCGCAGGCACGCGACGCGGCTGGCCGTGGTGGACCCGGAGCATTCGGCGTTCTACGGCGGCTACGAGTCGGGCGACGCGGGCTATGAGACCGGAATGCCGTCGCGCATCGAGGGGATCGGCCGTCCTCGGGTGGAGCCGTCGTTCGTGGGCCAGGTGGTCGATCGGATGATCGTGGTTCCCGACGCGGCCTCGATCGCCACCGCACGTCATGCGAGCGCCGCGCTGGGCCGTCGCGTCGGCGGTTCGACCGGCACGAACCTGTGGGGCGCCTTCCACCTCGTCGCCGAGCTGGTCGCGGCGGGTCGCAGCGGAAGCGTGGTCACGTTGCTGTGTGACGGCGGCGACCGGTACGCGGGCACCTATTTCGACGACGACTGGGTGGCCGCCCAGAACATGGATCTGACCGGCCCGACCGAGATTCTCACGGAATTCGCCACCACCGGCCGCTGGAACGGCTGACAACCTCCCACACCCTTTTTCGGGTCTGTTCGCGCTCAGCGATGTCAATTTTTGTTGACAAACGCGGCTGTCGTCAAGCAAAATTGACGTCATGACCGATGCAACAACCCTCGCCTCAGCGGCAGGCAACCCCGACCCCGCCGTCGGGCTGCGCGCGGTGCTCGCCCTGCGCAGGCTGGCCGACCGGCTCGAAACCATCCAGGTCGCCAATGCCAGAGCCAACGGCTGGTCGTGGCAGGCCATCGCCGAGGCGCTCGAGGTGAGTAAGCAAGCGGTCCATCAGAAACACAACCGGAAAGGTGGAACCCGCTGATGTTCGAAAAATTCAGCCGCGAGGCCAGAGTCGCGGTGGTCGGTGCCCAGGACGACGCCAAGGAGCTGGGCGCGAAGCGGATCGGGCCGGAGCATGTACTGCTCGGCACCCTGTCGAACGCCCAACCGGACCTGCGCGCGGTGCTCGACGCGCGCGGCATCACCGCCGGCGGTGTGCGCGCCGCCCTCGCCGCCCGCACGAGCGAGCCGCCGATGGGCGCCGATGACGCGCAGGCCCTGCGCTCGATCGGCATCGACCTGGATGCTGTGCAGGCCAGCATCGCCGACAACTTCGGCTCGCAAGCCTGGGACCAGGCCGAACCGGAGGCCAAACGCGGCATGTTCGGCCGATTGCTCGGCTCCGGGCACATCCCGTTCACCAGCACGGCCAAGAAGTCGCTCGAACTCGCGCTGCGCGAGGCGATCCACCGCAAGGATCGGGAGATCTCCTCGACCTACCTGCTACTCGGCATCCTGCGCGGGGCCGACCCGGCCACCACCGACCTGCTCGGCGGCCGCGACGCGGTGTCCGGCCTACGCGCCGATCTCTACGCGATGCTCGACCGCGCCGCGTGAATTCCACATCGGGTGTGTGTCAGACCCGCCGCAATGTCCGTTTCCCGGCCTAGCATTGCGTGCATGCAACTAGCAATCCGGTTGGTCATCAACGCCATAGCCATCTGGGCTGCGGCCGCGTGGATCGACAAGATCGATATCTACGTGCCGCCCGAGTGGTCAGCGGAGTGGGGTAACTGGGGCAAGGCCCTGGTCCTGCTCATCGTCGCGCTCGTGTTCACGGCGGTCAATGCCGTGATCAAGCCGATCGTGCAACTCCTGTCGTTGCCGTTCGTGATCCTCACGCTCGGCCTGTTCCTGCTGGTGGTGAACGCGGGGATGCTGTGGCTCACCGCCAAGATCACCGAGCTCACCGACTACGGCCTTCGCGTCGACGGTTTCTGGGCGGCGTTGTGGGGTGGCTTGATCATCACGCTGGTCAACTGGGTGCTCGGCATTCTGGTGCCCGACGGCGACTAGCCCGCGAGCCCGACGGCCAGCGCGCTCAGCGCCGACCAAGCCAGCAGGGCAAGCCCCGAATCGCGGAGGGCGGGAATCAGTTCCAGCCCGCCCTTACCGGTGCGCACAGGGGCGTTGGCCCGGATCGCCAGCGGCAACGCGAGCAGTCCGGCCAGCGCCCATGGCGTGCGCGCGATCAGCGCGAGGCTGATCACGAACGGCGCCGCGAGCAATACCAGGTGCAGGGTGCGGGTGTGCGCATCGCCGAGTTTCACCGCGAGCGTGACCTTGCCCGACTCGGTGTCGGTCGGGATGTCACGCAGGTTGTTGGCCACCAGCACCGCGCTGGAGAACGCGCCGACGCCGATCGCGAGCAGCAGGCCGACCCAGTCGACCCGCAGCGCCTGCACGTACTGGGTGCCGAGCACCGCGATCAGCCCGAAGAACACGAACACGGCGATCTCGCCGAAACCGCTGTAGCCATACGGCTTGCTGCCGCCGGTGTAGAACCACGCGCCCGCCAGGCACAGCGCGCCGATCAGTACCAGCCACCACGCGGTGGTCACGGCCAGCACGAGGCCGGCGACCGCGCCGATCGCGAGGCTGAGCACCGCGGCGGTGCGAACAGCTGTGGGGGAGGCCAGTTTCGAGCCGACCAGGCGCAGTGGGCCGACCCGCACGTCGTCGGTGCCGCGAATGCCGTCGGAGTAGTCGTTGGCGTAGTTCACCCCGACGATCAGCGCCAGCGAAACCAGCAGCGCCAGAATTGCTTTCCACCAGACGGCCCCGTCGATGGATGCGGCAGCGCCGGTGCCCGCGAGTACCGGCGCGATCGCGTTGGGCAGCGTCCGCGGTCGGGCGCCCTCGATCCATTCCGCTGCTGTAGCCATGGATCGAAGCCTAATCCGACACGGACGCTCCCCGCTCCTGGAGCCCCTCGCGCACGGCCGGAGGGCGCCTGATCGCGGTCAGGCCGGGGTGGACTCGGCGACCGTCTTGAGCCGGGCCAGTCCCTTGTCGAAGTCCTTGCCGATGAGGTTGTCGATCGGGAACACCTTGCCGAGCACGCCCATCAGTCCGGAGTGGGTGCCGGTCATCTGCCAGGTCACCTCGGTGCCACCGGCAACCGGAGCGAGCGTGAAGGTGACGAAATTGGTGGCTTTGAACGGTTTCTCGAAGGTGAGCTCCACGCCGATCTCGCGTTCGGCGTCGGCCTTGATCTCCATCACGCCCGCACCGGCTTTGCGGTTGCCCCGCCAGGCGTAGCGGGCGCCGACGCCGGATTCCGGGCCGGTGTAGGTACGGGCGAGCTGCGGGTCGGCGTCTTCCCACGGCGACCACAGCCGCCACTGGCGGAAGTTGTCGATCAGTGCGTGGATCCGTGCCGGTTCAGCGGCGATGACGGTGCGCCGCGACACCTCGAAGTTGCCCATGTGCGTGAGCCTAAAGCGAGGTGGGGACAAAATCGCGGGACACAACGTCGGCGGTGTCGCGCTGGGGCGCGAACCGGGAACCCGTCGCCGCCCTCGCCTACGATGACATCCGGCATGTCTGTACAGCATCGCGGCCCCGAGGGGTCGCCCTCCGAGGCACTCTCCCGCGTTGTCGTGGGGGTGCTCGGCGTGATCGCGATCCGCCGCGACGACGCCGTGATCGCGCTACCCGGCGCCCGCGCCCGGCTGCTGCTGGCCGCCCTCGCAGTGCATCCAGGGCGGGCTCGGAGCGCCCAAACGCTGATCGACGAGGTGTGGGGCGAACAACCACCCCGCGCACCGATGAACGCGCTGCACACGCAGGTCTCGCGCCTGCGGGCGATGCTGCCCGACGGCGCACTGGAGATCGGCCCGGCCGGTTACCGGCTGAGATTGCCCGCCGACAGCGTCGACCTCACCGCGGTCGGCGCGCTCGCCCGCCGAGCCGATGAACACCTGGCTGAGGGAAACGTCGCCGACAGCCTCGCCGCGATCGCACTGGCCCGGACGCTGTGGCGCGGTGAACCGGGCGCCGATCTCCCCGATTCCGCCCCGGCCGCCGACCTGCGCACAGCCGCCGCCGACCTGGGCCGCCGCCTCGATCACACCGAACTCACCGCCCACCTCACGCACGGCGACGTGGCCGACGCCATTCCCCTCGCCCGCGCCGCGGTCGTAGCCAACCCGCTGGACGAATCCGCCCACGCGACCCTGATCCGGGTCCTCGCCGCCGCAGGCCGGCCGAGCGAAGCCCTCGAGGTCTTCGCCGCCTACCGCCTACGCTTGATCCAAGAACTGGGTGCCGACCCGGGCCCCACCCTCCTCGCCCTCAACACCGCCGTCCTCCGCGGAGAACCGATCGAGCTGCCCGGACGCGCACCACAACACCGCGTCCAGTCGGGTCCGAGTGCCGCGACGACCAGCGGCCGATCCGCCGGCGCAGGGTCGTCGGTCGGCGTCAACGGCGACCGGCCCGGCCGGTCGGGCAGCGACGCCGGGAGCTCCGACGGTGGGGGAGCCGGCCCCGGGGTCGCAGACGGGGTGGGGACCGGTCAGCGCGGCCGGCCGGTCGGCGCCACCGGAAACGACTCCGGTGAGACCGCCGATTCCCAGTCCGCGGCCGGCGCTGGAGATACCGCGGCCACCGACCGGCGCGGCCCGGGCAGCCCCACACCGCGCACCGCCGTCGGACTACGCGCGGCGCCCAACGAACTACTCGGTCGCACAGTGGATCTCGATGCGATCACCGACCTGGCACGGCGCTCCCGGGTGACGACCGTCCTCGGACCAGGCGGCACCGGCAAGACCAGGGTCGCCAACGCGGTGGGTGAACGCATGGCCGGTTCGGTGCCGGTGGTACTCGTCGAATTGGCCTCGGTGCAGCCCGAATCGGAGGCCGGACCGCAATCGCGCAAAGACATCGAGGTCGCCATCGGGCAGGTGATCGGCCTGGGTGAGATGCGGGAGACGGGTGCCATCCGGGCGGGCGTGCACGTGGACGTGAGCACCCGTCTGCGTGAGGCGCTCGCGGCGCGGCCGATGGTGCTGATCCTGGACAATTGCGAGCACGTGATCGATGCCGCGGCTGAGGTGGTCGCCGATCTCGTCGGCAGTTGCGCCCAGTTGACCGTGCTCACCACCAGTCGTTCGCCGCTGTCGATCACCGCCGAATCCGTCTATCCCCTAGCTCCTTTGGCGATCGACGCGGCCGGTTCGCCTGCCACGGACCTGTTCTCGGCTCGCGCCAGGGCGGTACGCCCCGATGTCCGCCTCGACCCCGACATTGTGGCCCGGCTGTGCCGCACCCTCGACGGTCTCCCGCTGGCGATCGAGCTCGCCGCCGCGCGGGTGCGCACGATGAGCGTCGCCGAGATCGAGACCAGGCTCGACCATCGTTTCGCCCTGTTGCGCAGCGGTGATCGGTCCGCGCCGCACCGGCATCGCACGCTGCACGCGGTGATCGCCTGGAGCTGGAACCTCCTCGACCCCGATCAGCAGGTGACCCTGCGCAGGCTGAGCCGTTTCCCGGCCGGGTTCACCGCGGCCGCGGCCGAGGTGGTCGCGGCGGGCCCGGATGTGGCTGTCGCGGTGGACGGGCTGGTCGCCCAGTCCCTGCTCACCGTCCTGGACGACCCCGACGGCGCGGGCATCCGCTATCGCATGCTCGAAACGGTCCGTGAGTTCGGCGCCGAACAGATCGCCACCGTCGACGCGGTGACCGATGGCGCCGAATCCGCGCTCGTGCTCGACAGGATGTTCTGCTGGGCCAGGGAATTCGCGCTGGGGTCGTTCCGCGACTACCGCGGCGGCGGTCAGGTGAGGTCCGTACTCGCGGTGTCGGCCGACCTGGACAACCTGGTCGCCGTGCTGCGCTCCGCTGTCGATCGCGCCGACGCGCCGACCGCGTACTCGGTCTTCCCGGTGGTCGCGATGGTCTGGGTGATGCGTGGCGCGCACCTGGAATTCACCGGGTGGGCAATGCGATTGGTCGCGCTCGCGCCGCCGCCACCGTCCTCGGCCGAGGACGCCGACCTGCAGATGATCGCGCATCTGCTGACCTGCTTGCACATGCTGTTCCTCAAGGACGGTGGCACCCGCGCGACGGCGATCGTGCGCACCCGTGCGCGGCGGCTGCTGACCAACCCTGTTCTCGATCCGGGCCTGTACTTCCTCGGTACGGTGATCACCTTGCGGCCCGAGCCGTTCCGGTTGGGCAGGTTGTTCGCCCGGGGCGCGCGTTCACACCATCAGCAGGTCCGGGTCGCCGCGCTGGTGGCGCGAGCCAACTTCTGGGAGAACGGCGGCAACGTCGCGGGCTCGACCCGCGACTCCTTCCGCACCCTCGACGACATGGATCCGGCGGAGGTGTGGGGGACGGCGACAGTGTGCCAGCACCTGGCCCAGCTGTCCGGCCAGTCCGCGAACTATGACGACGCAGTGAAGTATTACCGCCGCACGCTGGAGTTGATGGGCGAGCTCCGCGTGCACGAGGAGATCATGGAGAGTCGCTGCTACCTGGCCGCCGCTTTGGTCGGCGGCGGGCACCTCGAGCAGGCGCGTGCCGAACTCGACTTCATCGTGCGACCGAACGATTCCGGTGTCAGCCCCGTTGACGACCCCATGGTTCGCCGTAACCACCGGCTGGCGAACGCCGCTACCGCGCTCGCCGAACTCGAACTCGCCGAGGGCGATGTCGACGCCGGGCTCCGCCATTACCGCCGCGGGCTCGAGCTACTCGGGTGGCCCGATTTCGAACCGACGCCGGGCCCCGGTTCGCTGATGGTAGCGGCGGCCACCCTGAGTGCCCACGTGCTCCACGGCCGGGCATCCACTGCCGCGGGTCTGGCGACCGAGCTGATCGAGACCGCCGATCAGCGGTTGGCGCAGTACATCGACCTACCGCAGATCGGGGCGGTCGCGTGCGGGCTCGGGTCCTACCTGCTCACCACCGAGTCCGGGCGCGCCGACGGTCTCGAACTGCTCACCCTCGCAAGGACATCGGTGGCCAGGCAGGACGGCCCCTCGATGGAGCTGGCCGCCCACATCGCCCTGCACCGGGGTGTCGTCGGCGATGCCGCGATGGACGCGGCCCTGCATCGCGCGGCGGGTACGCGTCGTCTCGAGGCCGCGAAGCGCATCGTCGAGATCATCGCCGGACTGCACTGACACGACAACGGCATCCGACCCACTGGATCGGATGCCGTTGCGGAGGAGCGGTGTTCAGGCGCGGCGCATGTAGGCCCGCACCGCAAGCGGCGCGAAGATCGCGATCACCACGAGTGATCCGACCAGCGACCAGACGAGGTCGGTGCCGTAACTGTTGGTGTTCATCAGCTCTCGGCAGGTGTTGACCATGTAGTACACAGGGTTGACGTGGTTGAGACCCTGCATCCAGCCCGGCATGGTGCTCACCGGGGCGAAGGCGCCCGACATGAACGTCAGCGGGAACATCACCATCATCGAGATGCCCTGCACCGACGCGGCACTCTTGCCGGTGACGCCCACCAGCGCCCAGATCCAGCTGACCGCGAACGAGCACACCACGACCACCAGGCAGGCCGCGACCACCCCGACCAGACCGCCGCCGGGCCGGTAGCCCAGGCAGAGCCCGACCAGCACGGTCAGCGTCGAGGCGATGGCGTAGCGCACCATGTCGGCCAGTAGCGCACCGGACAGTGCCGAGACCCGGGCGATGGGCAGGGATTTGAAGCGGTCGAACACGCCCTTGTCCATGTCCTCACGCAACTGCGTGCCGGTGACCACCGAGGTCAGCACCACGGTTTGCACGAGAATGCCCGGGATGAGCACCGGCAGATAGCCGGACACGCTGCCCGAGATCGCGCCGCCGAAGATGTAGGTGAACAGCGCCGTGAACAGGATCGGCTGCACCGTCACGTCGAAGAGCTGTTCGGGATTGTGTTTGATCTTGAGCAGGCCGCGATAGGCCATCGTGAACGAGGTGGAGATCGTGTCGCGCAGGCTGATTCGGTCGCTGGCCTGGGGAATGTCGTCGATGGCTGTGGGAGCGGTGAGAACTGCGGTCATGCCGCGCTCCGTTCGGTGTCGTCGGATTCGTCGGCCGGGTGGCCGGTGATGGTGAGGAAGACTTCGTCCAGCGTCGGCTTGCTGACGGTGATCTCCTCGACCCCGATCTCCCAGTCGCGCAACCGGATCAGCAGGTCGGCGGTGAGATTCGGGTCGGGCAGCGGCGCGGTGAGCCTGCCCGCCTCGGGGCTGATCTGCGCGCTCACGTCGAGGAAGTCGCCGACGATGCGGCGGGCCTCGTCGAGCTGCTCGGGATCGACCAGGGTCAGGTGGACCGACGCGCCGCCGATGGAGGCCTTGAGCTCGTCGGCGGTGCCGTCGGCGATCACCTTGCCGCGGTCGATCACCGCGATCCGGTCGGCCAGCTGGTCGGCCTCGTCGAGGTACTGGGTGGTGAGCAGCACCGTCGCGCCCTCGCGGACCAGCCTGCGGATGGTGTCCCACATCTGCGCGCGGGTGCGGGGATCGAGGCCGGTGGTCGGCTCGTCGAGGAACAGCAGGGGCGGGGTGGAGATGAGGCTGGCAGCGAGGTCGAGGCGCCTGCGCATACCGCCGGAGAAGTTCTTCAACGGCTTGGACGCGGCCTCGACGAGGTCGAATTCCTCGAGCAGCTCGACGGCTTTGCGCCGGGCATCGCCCCTGCTCAGGCCGAGCAGGCGGGCGAAGATGATCAGGTTCTCGGTGGCGGTGAGTTCCTCGTCGACCGAGGCGTACTGGCCGGTGACGCCGATCAGCGAGCGCACCGCGTTCGGTTCGGCCACGACGTCGCGGCCGAAGATCCGGGCGCTACCGCCGTCGGGGCGGAGCAGGGTCGCCAGCATCTTGATGGTCGTGGTCTTGCCCGCGCCGTTCGGTCCGAGCACGCCGTACACAGCGCCGCGCGGCACCGTCAGGCTGACCCCGTCGACCGCCCGCTGCTTCCCGAACACCTTGACCAGCCCGTCCGCCTCGACGGCGAGGGATGAAGTGGGTGTGTAAGTCATGAGCACTACCGTGCCCACCCCGACTTGCACGCCCCTTGCGCAGCGCTGTCGTCGTGCGGCTACTCGGCCAGCAGGAGCGTGCGCAGGGCCGCGCGGTCGGGCTTGCCGGGGCCGCGGAGCGGGATTTCGGACAGGACGGCCAGTTCACGCGGTGCGGCGATCGAGTCGAGTTCGGCCACTACGTGGGCACGTAGTTCGTCCAGTGTCGGCGCGGCACCGGGTGTCGGCACGATCGCGACCGCGACCCGCTGACCCAGCCGTTCATCGGGCAGGCCGAGCACGATGCATTCGCGGATACCGGGGTGGTTGGCCAGCACAGCCTCCACCACCTGCGGAATCACCAGCAGTCCGCCGGTCATGATCGCCTCGTCGAGGCGGCCCGAAATCGAGAGCACACCGTCGTCGAAGGAGCCCGCGTCTTCGGTCCGGAACCAGCCGGGCTCGGCGAAGGCCGGGTGATCGGGCAGATTGCGGTAACCGCGCGCGATCATCGCACCGCCCAGAATGACGCGACCGTCCTCGATCCGCACCTCGGTGCCGTCGAGCGGCACGCCCTCGTAGACGCACCCGCCGCAGGTCTCGCTCATCCCGTACGTGCGAACCACCGTGATGCCGAGGTCGCGCGCCCGGTCCAGCACCGGCGCGGGCGTGGCCGCACCGCCGACCAGGACACCGTCGAGTTCGGCCAGCGCCTTGGCCGCTATCGGCGAATCCAGCGACTTGATCAGCTGGGTGGGTACCAGTGCGGTGTAACGACGCGGTCCGCGCATCGCGCCGACAGCGCCGGCCAGCGCCTCGGGCAGGAATCCGCCCGACACGTCGAGCACGGTCGGCTCGGTACCGGCGAGAATGCTGCGCAGCAGTACCTGGATACCGGCGATGTGATGGGTGGGCAGCGCCAGCAGCCAACTGCCCGGCCCGCCGAGACGGTCGTGGGTGGCGTTACCGCTGGCACGCAGTGCCTCGGCGCCGAGCAGCGCGCCCTTGGGGATACCGGTGGTGCCCGAGGTCGTCACGACCAGCGCGACATCGTCATCGATCGGATCGCCCGGTTTGAGCGCGTCGGAGAGTCTGCGCGCCTCCCGGCGATCGGTGGTCGGGATCGGTAGCCACGCCGGGCCGCTGCCGTTGAGGGCTTGGCGCAGGTGGGGCATCACTTCGCTCACCCCGGCGCCGGTCGGCATCTGCAGCGTCCGCAGGGTTCTGCTCACGCCGCGGCCTCGCTGGCGCTCGGCCGCACCGTGCGCATCGCGCGCTGGCACATGATTCGCTCGCTGTGCTCCCTCATGCCCACCACCTCCGGAAACAGCTTGCCGCGCGCCCTCACGGCTTCGATCGTGTCATGCGACCGACAAGACCCGGCCAACGGGTCGGTTTGTCGGGAAACGGGTCGGGAAAGCCAGACATAGCGACTGCGATTCAGTAGATGGACAACACCACTCGCACTGCGGTCCGGACGGCGTCGGTCGGGCGCTTGCTCGCAGCTATCGTGCGCGGCCGAGCCGTCATCGGCAACTCGGCTCGGCCGCGGGCACAGCCCTCTCACTCCGGTGACCAGCGCTGATCCCGCCGGATCGGATGTTCGGCGGGAACCTGCACCAGCACGATGGCGACCCCGTCCGGATCGCGCACCCACATCTCCCACAGACCCCAGTGTTCGAGCACCGGTGCGCGCTCGATCTCGATTCCCTTCAGCGCCAACTCCGCCGCCGCGTCCTCGACATCGCGCACCTGCAACCAGATCGCGCCGTCGAAGGTGCCTGCCTGCCCGCTGCCACCGTGTGCGGCGACCTCGAGCAGCGACTGCCCGGCGAAGAACACCGTGCCGCCCGGGTACTCCCGCGCGATCGCCAAGCCGAGGCTGTCGCGGTAGAACGCCAGCGTGCGACCGTAGTCGCTGGGACGCACGATGATCCGGCTGTTGAGAATCTCCATGGGGTGTCCGTTCTCAGAAGTACCAGGGGTAGGGCGTCCAATCGGGCTTGCGCTTCTCCAAGAACGAGTCTCGGCCCTCGACCGCTTCGTCGGTCATGTACGCCAGGCGAGTCGCCTCGCCCGCGAACAGCTGCTGACCGACCAGGCCATCATCGAGCAGGTTGAACGCGTACTTCAGCATGCGCTGCGCCTGCGGCGATTTGCCGTTGATGTCGGCGGTCCACTCGAGCGCGACGTTCTCCAACTCGTCGTGATCGACGACCTTGTTCACCGCACCCATCTGGTGCATCTCCTCGGCCGTGTACGGCCTGCCGAGGAAGAAGATCTCGCGCGCGAACTTCTGGCCAACCATCTTCGCCAGATACGCGCTGCCGTAACCACCGTCGAACGAACCGACGTCGGCGTCGGTCTGCTTGAACCGCGCGTGCTCGCGCGAGGCGAGCGTCAGATCGCAGACCACGTGCAGGCTGTGCCCGCCACCCGCCGCCCAACCGTTGACCAGCGCGATCACCACCTTGGGCATGAAACGGATCAGCCGCTGCACCTCGAGGATGTGCAGTCGGCCCGCGCGCGCCGCGTCGACCGTGTCGGCGGTCTCGCCGTCGGCGTACTGGTAGCCGTTGCGGCCGCGGATGCGCTGGTCACCACCGGAACAGAACGCCCAGCCACCGTCCTTCTCGCTCGGACCGTTGCCGGTGAGCAGCACAGCGCCCACGTCGGGGCTCATCCGCGCGTGATCGAGCGCGCGGTACAGCTCGTCGACGGTGTGCGGACGGAATGCGTTACGGACCTCGGGCCGGTCGAACGCGACCCGCACCGTGCCCTGCTCGATATGGCGGTGATAGGTGATGTCGGTCAGGTCCTCGAACCCGGGGACGGGCTGCCACAGCTTCGGATCGAAAGTCACGACCACGATTATTGCCCTACCTTCCGACGTCGCGGTACGAGGTCGTAACACTGCAGCTCGAGCGGTCGCCGCATACTCTGAGCACCCGATGCGTATAGTTGCGCCTGCTCGTACATCGAACCGATCCGGAGGAACCTGAAAGTGGTTGCAGCACTGTCTGAATCCCTGCTCGACGACGCCAAGCGTCCGGCTTTCCTTGCTGACGCCGTCGAGGTGCTCGACGCCGAGGTCTCGGACAAAGGTGGTGCGTCCGGCCTGGCAGTGAAGGGTGGCTACGCGGCGGTCAAGAAGATCAGCCCGACCATCGTTCCCGACGGCCTCGCGTCGCTGGCGCCGAAACTGCTCGACCAGCTCCAGCCGTACTGGGCGGAGTTCACCACCTCCGGCACCGGCACCTTCGCCGATCTGCTGGCCGCGAAGTCCGATGAGGTTGCCGAGTCGCTGCTGGCCGTCACCGACGCCCGCGCCGAGTCGTCCACCCGGCCTGCGCTGAAGAAGGTGTACTCGTCGATGCGTGGTTCGGCCAAGAAGCACGTCATCGAGGCACTGCCGCGCGTCGGCGATCTGGTGCAGAAGCACGCAGGCTGAGCGGTAAGGCGAGGTAGCCCTCGCCGCGATCGTCCGATTGGGCCGGTGTGAGTTCGGGTAACCGAACCGCACCGGCCTTTTCGCGTTCGTGGGTGACCACCCTCACGCAACAGGGGTGTGCGGTGGTGGCGGACACATCGATTCCCGGTCGGCGGTAAATTCCGGGTCGGTCTGTGTGAGGAATATTACCGCTCCGGTGAACGCCAGGATAATTGCGGGTTGCCACGAATTCGTCATATGCGCGTGCGTCATCTTCGCGATTGACAACTACCCGGCCTTATCGGTTACGTTGCCAATCAAGCGATTCGAAAGGTGAATTGCTTCAAGTGACTGCATTGCACAGGTCGAAAGGAAGTTTGCTCACATGATCTCTCGCAAGACCCTCGCCGCCACCGGTGCTGCCGCTGCCGCCGCTGTCATGTTCTTCGGTCCCGCCGTCGCGAGCGCCGACACCGGCTCCGCCGAGGCCTCTACCGGCTCGGCTGACGTGCTGACCGGCTCGTCCTCGGGTTCCGGCGTGCTCGAGTCGGGCAGCGCCGCTGCCGACAGCGCCACCTCCGCTGTTCTCAACATCATCGAGTCCATCACGGGCATCCAGGATCTCACCGCCCCCGCGGAGTGAGCTGACTCTTCGTTCGGCCGGCCTTTTACCGGGTTGGCGGAAATTCCGGCGGCGGGCGTCTTGCTCGTCGCCGGATTTCTTTCTTTTGTTGTTCTCTTTGCGATTTCATGAATATCGATTGCTGCTGGATATCAATAGCTGTCCGGCTCTTCGGTAATTGGTTGAGGCGTTCGTAAATCGATACGCCGCCCGGCTCGGTGACGCACGCAACGCGGGCCGGGGGCAGACGGGTGCGCGCCGGTCTGACAGGCTGTGATTGTGAATCCGTCTACTGCGCAGGCTCGAGTGGTCGTCGACGAGCTCGTCCGCGGCGGCGTCCGCGAAGTGGTGCTGTGCCCCGGATCGCGTAACGCGCCACTGGCCTTCGCGCTGCAGGCGGCGGACGCGGCGGGCGAGCTGCGGCTGCACATGCGCGTCGACGAGCGCACCGCGGGATTTCTCGCGATCGGTCTCGCGGTGTCGTCCGGGCGGCCGGTTCCGGTTGTGATGACCTCCGGCACCGCGGTGGCGAACCTGGGGCCGGCGGTCCTGGAGGCCAACTACGCGCGGGTGCCGCTGATCGTCGTCAGTGCCAACCGGCCCTACGAGATGCTCGGTACCGGCGCCAATCAGACGGTGGAACAGCTCGGGCTGTTCGGCTCTCAGGTGCGTGCCACGATCAGCCTCGGGCTGGCCGAAGCCGAAGCGGGGGAGTCGGCCTACCCGCGACAGAACAGTGTGTGGCGTTCGTCGGTGTGCCGGGTGCTCGCCGCCGCGCGCGGAACCCGTTCCGGCAACGCGGGTCCGGTCCAGTTCGACATTCCGCTGCGGGAACCGCTGGTCCCGGAGCTGTCCGACGACCCGCTGCCCCTCGGCCGCGAGGGCGACCGGCCGTGGACGGCAACCCAGTACGCCACCCTCGACGTGCCGCTCGACATCGATCTGACGCCCGACACCGTCGTCATCTCCGGCCACGGCGCCCGGCTGCTGCCCGAACTCGCCGCGCTGCCGACGGTGGCCGAGCCGACCGCGCCGATGCACGGCCCCGCCCTGCATCCGCTCGCGCTGTCGCGGCTGAAGCCCACCCAGGCGATCATCACCGGTCGCCCCACCCTGCACCGGCAGGTCTCGCGCGTGCTGGCCGATCCGGACGTCACCGTGTTCGCGCTCACCACCGGTCCGCGCTGGCCCGATGTCTCCGGCAATGTCGTCGGCACCGGCACTCGCGCGGTGACCACCGGCGCGCCCGCGCCCGCGTGGCTGGCGCGCTGCTCCGAACTGAACCAGCAGGCCGAATCGGTGGTGCGGGCCGAGCTGGCCGCGCATCCCAAGGCGACCGGCCTGCATGTGGCGGCCGTGGTCATGGACGGACTACGCGAAGGCGATCAGCTGCTGCTCGGTGCGTCGAACCCGGTGCGCGACGCCGCCCTGGTCTCGCATCCACGGCCGGGTATCCGGGTGCTGTCCAATCGCGGCGTGGCCGGGATCGACGGCACGGTCTCCGGTGCCGTCGGTGCCGCGCTGGCGCATCCGGGCCGCACCGTGGCGCTGATGGGTGACCTCACCTTTCTGCACGATGCGTCCGGCCTGCTGATCGGTCGTGGCGAACCACGCCCGGACAACCTCACGATCGTCGTCGCCAACGACGACGGCGGCGGCATCTTCGAGCTGCTCGAACAGGGCGACCCGCAGTACGCGGGCGTGTTCGAGCGGGTTTTCGGCACACCGCACGGCATGGATCTGGCCGCACTGTGTGCCGCCTACCGCATCCCGCACCGTCAGCTCGATCCCGCCGAACTGGCCGTGGAACTGGCCGCCGACGCGCACGGTCTGCGGGTGCTCGAGGTGGCGACCGAGCGTTCCAGCCTGCGTGAACTGCACGCGGGTCTGCGGACGAAGATCGCCGGTTAGGCGAACCTCCGCCCTCGCCGCGGCCGTGCGCGAACGGCGGTCGAACGCTGTCGCGCCCGTCAGCCTTCCTCGGCGACGGTGAACTCCTCGCCGCCCTCGTCGAAGGGGACGGGGATGGTCTGTTCGATCACGTCCGCCGGATTCGCGGTCTCGGCCTCACGGGCGATGGTGGCCGCCATCTCGTCGGTGTAGTCGGCGGCGTCGGAGTAGGCGGGATCGTCGGGGTCGTCATCGCGGAAGGCGGACTGTTCCTGTTCGACGCGATCGGCCTCGGGGACCTCGTCCAGTGGGCGAGAGCTTTCGTAGTCGATCATCGGTGCTCCTCGTTCGTCGGCCTGCTCGATCGGTTGAGCCTCGGACGTGATGTGACGCTGATCGGGTCCTGCGCTGTCCAGGGTGCGCCGATCCGGTGCCCGCGGCAACCCGCACCGATGACTTTCCGGCGACGGTGTCGTCTGCATGAGTGCAGCCACCTGCCATCGCTGAGGAGCGCTCATGGAACCACAGTTCGATTTCGAACCAGCCGCCCGATCGCTGGCCGCGGTCGTCGACGGCATCACCGACGACCAGCTCGCCGACCCGACGCCGTGCGCCGAGTCCACGGTGCGCGATCTGCTCGCCCACGTGGTGGGGCTGACCGAGGCGTTCCGCCAGGCCGCGACCAAGGAGTCGATCGGCCGGTCCGTGCCACCGCCCGCCGGTTCCGACAGCCCGCTGCCCGATGACTGGCGCACTCGCATCGCCGCGCAGCTCGAGACGTTGACGTCGGTGTGGCGCGTGCCCGAGGCATGGGAGGGTGACACCGAGGCCGGTGGAGTGGAGCTGCCCGCCGCGGTCATGGCGATCGTCGCGCTCGACGAGATCACCATCCACGCGTGGGATCTCGCCGTCGCCACCGGACAGCATGTGACCGTCGCCCCCGCGGACCTCGCGATCCTGCACGAGTTCCTGCGCGAGACCGACCCCGCCGGCACTCCCGGCTTGTTCGGCCCGGTCGTCGAGATCCCGGCCGACGCTTCCGCCTTCGACCGACTGCTCGGTCTCACCGGTCGCGACCCGGCCTGGCGTTCCCCGGCGGTCGCCTAGCACCGCGCTCCGTCGTCCCCTGCGTTCAGTCGTCGAGGCTCTCCGCGGCGATGACGAATGTCCCCGCGGCGGCGGCGATGGCGGCGGCCCGGGCCGATCGGTCGGCGATGTCGTCGTCGATGGGATCGCCGCTGGCCAGTAATCGGTAGTAGAGCGGCGCGGAGACCGCGGAGAGCACGGCGCGCGGGTCGGTGCCGACGGGCGCCTCGCCACGGAGGACGGCGGCCTCGACACACGGCGCCCATTCGTTGAGCCGGGTGTCGTAGAAGGTGTGCAGCGCGGCGGCGGTGGCATCGTCGCAGGTGGCGGCCGCGATGACCGCGCGAAACAGGTTGCTCTGGCGACCGTCGGCGAGAGTCTTCGCCACCAGGCGGGCGTTCGCGGTCAGATCGTCGAGCAGTGAGCCGGTGTCGGCGCGGGGCAGTGACTGCTCGGCCATGTCGACGAGTAGATCGGCGACCAACCCCGCGGGTGTGCGCCAGCGGCGGTAGACAGTTGTCTTGCCGACCCCGGCACCGGTGGCGACCTCGGTCAGGTCGAGATGCGCGAATCCGCGGTCCGCCAGCAGATCACCGGCCACTTCCAGGACGGACTCGCGCACCCGGGCGGTGCGTCCACCAGGCCGAACGGAGCCCGGCCAAGCGATGTCGTGGTCCATAACGGAACTCCTGTTTCATTTAGCGCGCATCGGGTGTACTGTCGATCGTGTTAACGAAACTATAGACCCTTTAGGAGCTCTCATGGAGTACCGACGGCTCGGCGCATCTGGTCTTCTCGTTCCGGCACTCGGCTTCGGCGCGGGTACTTTCGGCGGTCGCGGTGCGCTGTTCAGCGCATGGGGTGATACCGATGCCGCGCAGGCCAGGCGCTTGATCGACATCAGCGTGGAGGCCGGCGTCACCCTGTTCGACACGGCCGACGTCTATTCCGACGGCGCGTCGGAGAAGGTACTCGGCGCGGCGATCAAGGGCAGGCGCGAACAGGTGCTGCTGTCGACCAAATCGGCGCTGCCCACCGGCCCCGGCCCCCACGAGGCGGGCTCGAGCCGCGCCAGGCTGATCCGCGCCGTCGACGCCTCGCTGCGCCGCCTCGGCACCGACTACCTCGACCTGTTCCAGCTGCACGCCTTCGACGCGGGCACGCCGCTGGCGGAAACACTCACAGCCCTGGACGATCTGGTGCGGGCAGGCAAGATCCGCTATCTCGGCGTCTCCAACTTCGCCGGCTGGGAACTGATGAAAACACTCGCTACCGCCGAGGCTCTCGGCCTGGAAAGGCCGGTGGCGCACCAGGTCTACTACTCGCTGGTCGGTCGCGACTACGAATGGGAATTGATGCCGCTCGGTGCCGACCAGGGCGTCGGCTCCATCATCTGGAGTCCGCTCGGCTGGGGCAGGCTCACCGGCAAAATCCGTCGCGGACAACCGCTTCCGGCGGGAAGCAGACTGCACGAGACGGCTCAGGCGGGTCCGCCCGTCGACGACGAACGGCTCTACGACGTTGTCGAGGTGCTCGATCGTATCGCCGCCGAAACCGGCCGCAGCGTTCCGCAGATCTCGCTGAACTGGCTGCTCACCCGGCCCACGGTCGCCACGGTGTTGATCGGCGCCCGCAACGAGGAGCAGTTACGCCAGAACCTCGGTGCGGTCGGTTGGCAGCTCGACCCCGAACACCTGGCCGCGCTCGATGCGGCGAGTGCGACGACACCCCCGTACCCCTACTACCCGTACCACCGGCTCCCCGACTTCGCCCGGCTCAACCCGCCGACGATCCACGCGGCGGCCTGATCGGATCAGTACACGTCGCGCACGTACCGCTTCTCGGCGACGAGCTGCTTCTTGAAGGCCAGCGCGCCGGCCTCGTCCAGCTTTCCGTGGATCTGGGCGATTCGCAGCAGGGTGTCGTCGACATCCTTGGCCATCCGGGCGGCATCACCGCAGACATAGAAGTGGCCGCCGTCGCGCAGCCACGACCACAGCTCGGCGCCGTGCTCGATCATTCGGTGCTGGACATAGACCCGCTCGCGCTGATCGCGGGAGAAGGCGAGGTCGAGCCGGGTGAGGAAACCGGAGCGGAACATGTCTTCGAGCTCGGCGCGGTAGTAGAAGTTCTGGGCGGCGTGCTGGTCGCCGAAGAACAGCCAGTTGCGACCGGTCGCGCCGATGGCCCGGCGCTCGTGCAGGAAACCGCGGAAGGGAGCGATACCGGTACCCGGCCCCACCATGATCATCGGGGCGTTCGGGTCCAACGGCGGACGGAAATGCGGTGCCCGCTGCAGAAAGATCGGCACCTCGGTCGTGCCCCGGTCGGCCAGGAAGGTCGAGCACACCCCACCGCGCCGTGCCGAGGTGCCCACCGGGTCGCCGTAGCGGACGACACCGACCGTCAGCTGCACCTCGTCGGGCGTGGTCAAAGGACTCGACGAGATCGAATACTGGCGTGGTTGCAGCTTTTTCAGTGCGCCCAGCCAGTCGACGAGATCGGTGCGTACCGGGAAGTCGCGCAGCACGTCGACCGCCTGGCGGTCCCACAGGTAGGAGGCGAGCTCATTGCGATTGTCGCGGCGCAGCAGCTTGGCCAGCTGTGGGTGTGGGTTGCGCTCGCCGATGAAGCCGAGCAGGTCCTGGCTCACCTTGGTGATGTCGTAGTGGGTGCGCAGGGCATCGGTGAGCGTGAGTTCGCGGTCGTCGACCTCGATCACGCGCCGGCCGTCGAGTCCGGTGCAGGTGAGCCATTCGTCGACCAGATCGGGACAGTTGGCGGGCAGCACGCCCAGCGAATCGCCCACTTCGTACCCGGCGTCGAGGTCGTGCAGGTCGAAACCGAAGCGCCGCACCTCTTTCGGTGAGCCGGGTGCACTGAGGATCTCGTTGCGCATCAGGGTGGCGCGGACCGGCGACTGGCGGGTGAACGGAGCGGCGGCGGCGGCGCGTTTCGCTCGGGCGGGCGCGAGTTGCCGGTCGAGCACGGTCGTTCCACCGCGACCGGCCGGTGACGGCATCGCACGGCCCGAATCGGCGTGCCGGGCAACGTTGCTGGTGCCGATCGAATCGCGGCCGTTCGATGCGCCGACGAGCGAGGCATCGCGGCCGCGCGGAGCGCCACCGGTCGGACCGCCGTCGTCGGGCGATCCGCTGGTGATCGCGATCAGGACATCGTCGAGCCACTGATCGGCGGTGTCGGCGAAATCGGGCTCGCTGTCCACCCGCGCCAGCAGTCGCTTCGCGCCCCGTTCGGCGAACAGGGTGTCGAGCTTGCGGCCATGGCCACAGAAGTCGTCGTAGGAGGAATCGCCGAGCGCGAACACCGCGTACCGAACACCGTTGAGGCGAATGATGCTGTCTTCGAGCCTGGTCCAGAAGTCGGCACCGTTGTCCGGCGGGCCACCGTCACCGAAGGTGCTGGTGACGAGGAGAACGTCACCGGTGATCGAGGTCAGCTCGCACGAATCCATGTCGAGCAACGACGGCGTGAGTCCCGCCTCCGAGAGGCGGGCCGCGACGGTGGCGGCCAGTTCTTCGGCGTTGCCGGTCTGGGAGGCCCACAGGACGGTGACCGGGTGGGAGTCGGGGCTGTTGGTGGCTTCGGTGGCGGCGCCTGCGTTGCGGGAGTACATGCCGGCCAGCAGTCCGTCGACCCACAGGCGTGACTGTGTCGACAACGGTGCGCTCACCGGAAGCACCGGCTGCCCGGTCACCGGTAGCGACTGCAGGGCGGCGAGGTAACCGCCGAGATAGATGCGCTCGGTCTCGCTGAGCGTGGGGGAGATGCCGGCGTCGAGGCCGAGGATCCCGGCCAGTGGATGCGCGGCCGGTTGTGCGGGCAGCTGCGCGGGGTGCGGGGGTGCTTGCTCAGGTGTGGCGGCCGGGCCGACCCGGCGCAGCGCCACCGCGCACGCCTTGAACTCCGGCTGCAACGAGGCCGGATCCACCGCGTCGTTGGTGACCGCGTTGATCGTCAGATATTCGCCCTGTTCGTCATTCCAGTGGAAAGGAGCAAAACAATCACCAGGTCGCACCCGGTCGCTGATCCGCACCGGCAGCACAGCACGGCCCCGGCGCGACGCGATCTCGAGCTGATCGCCCGGCTTCAGATCGAGCTTCTCGGCGTCGGTGGGATGAACTTCGACGAACGGCTCACCGTTCAGCTTCGTCAGCTTGGCGACCTTGCCTGTCTTGGTCATCGTGTGCCACTGATGCTGCAGCCGACCGGTATTGAGCAGGAAAGGGTAGTCGTCGTCGGGCAGTTCGGCGGCGGGCATATGCGGGCGGGGAAAGAACACCGCGCGCCTGCTCGCTGTAGCGAAAGCCAGCCGCGGGGTGGTGCCGTCGGCCGCCGTGTGCAGCGGCTGATGGGTGCCGTCGTTGAGATAGCGGATCGGGTTGCGCGGGGTATCCGCGTCATTGCACGGCCACTGCATCGACCCCTGTGCCAGGCGTTCGTAGCTCATACCGCTGAGGTCGTAGCCGGTGGCCGGGTTGGTGAACTGCCGCAGCTCGGCGAACACCTCGGCGCTGGAGGCGAAGTCGAAGCCCGGGAAACCCATCGCCGTGGCAACCTGGGCGATCAGCAGCCAGTCCGGTCGCGCGTCGCCGATCGGGTCGACCGACTGCTGCAACAGGGTGACGTTGCGCTCCGAATTCACCATCACCGCATCGGCTTCGGCCCACAGTGCGGCGGGCAGCAGCAGGTCGGCGTAGGCGTTGGTCGCGGTCTCGGCGTAGGCATCCTGCACCACGACCAACTCGGCCGCCTCGAGGCCCGCGATCACCGTTTTGCGGTTGGCCACGGTGGCCACGGGATTGGTGCAGATGATCCACGCGGCCTTGATCTCACCGTCGGCCAACCCGCGGAACATGTCGATCGTGCCGGGGCCCGACTCGGTGCGCAGGGTGCCGTCGGGCAGATCCCAGGCGGTTTCGACGAAGGTGCGGTCGGCGGGGGAGAGCAGGCTGCGTTGCCCGGGCAGGCCGGGGCCCATGTAACCCATCTCGCGGCCGCCCATGGCGTTGGGCTGGCCGGTGAGCGAGAAGGGCCCACTGCCCGGCCTGCAGATGGTGCCGGTGGCCAGGTGCAGGTTCACCAGCGCGTTGGTGTTCCAGGTGCCGTGCGTGGACTGATTGAGCCCCATCGTCCACAGCGACATCCACTCGCCGGCTTCGGCGATCATCGTGGCCGCGGTGCGGATATCGGCTTCGGCGAGGCCGGTCAGTTCCGCGACGCGGTCCGGGGGATAGTCGGCGAGGAACTCGGGCATCGCATCCCAGCCCTCGGTGTGCTCGGCGATGAAGTCGGTGTCGATCGCACCGGCGGTGACCAGCAGGTGCAGCAACCCGTTGAGCAGGGCGAGGTCGGTACCCGGTGCGATCTGCAGGAACAGGTCGGCGCGCGCGGCGGTATCGGTGCGGCGTGGGTCGACCACGATCAGCTTGGCGCCCGCCTTGAGCCGGTCGGCCATACGCAGATACAGGATGGGGTGGCAGTCGGCCATGTTCGCGCCGCTGACCAGGAACAGGTCGGCGTGTTCGAAGTCGTCGTAGGAACCGGGCGGCCCGTCCGCGCCGAGCGACTGCTTGTAGCCGGTGCCCGCGCTGGCCATGCACAGGCGCGAGTTGGCCTCGATGTGTTTGGTCCGCAGGTAGCCCTTGGCCAGTTTGGTGGCCAAGTACTGGGCTTCCAGCGACATCTGCCCCGAGACGTAGAGGGCGATCGCGTCGGGGCCGTGCTCGTCGAGGATCGCGCGCAGGCGGGTGGCGGTTTCGTGAACGGCCTCGTCGACCGGCAGTGGGACGGGGACCTGCCCGCGTTCGGGGCGCCGGTAGGCGGTGTCCATCCGGCCGGGCGCGGCCATCATCTCCGCGTGAGTGGCGCCCTTGGTGCACAGCCTGCCCGCGTTCGCCGGATGCAGCTTGTCGCCGCTGACCTTCGCGATCAACCGCGCGCCAGACTGATCAGTCTTTGTCTGGACGTTTATGCCGCAGCCGACGCCACAATACGAGCACTGTGTACGCACAGTGTCCGTGCCGCGGCCGTCCGCTTCCCCTGTCATGACTCGATCATCCGCATCGGTCGTTGCGCTCGATTTACCGAACGTTATGTCCAGGTGACAATCGACCTCACAAGACGAAATCCCGACGGTGAGGATTCGGCCCGAATATCACCCCTGATCAGGGCGCATTCCGGGCTGTCGGCGCACGACCACGGACGAGTCGGGGTGACCGGACTCACCCCCGCCGCCGCCGGTGTTTCAGCCCAGTTTGTAGCCGCGGTGCAGTGCCACCACACCACCGGTGAGGTCACGCCACTGCACCGAGTCCCAGCCGGCGTCCGCGACCCGGCGGGCCAGCCTGCGCTGGTTCGGCCAGGCACGGATCGACTCGGCCAGGTACACGTACGCGTCCGGGTTGGAGCTCACGGCGCGTGCCACCCGGGGCAGCGCCTTCATCAGGTACTCCATGTACACGGTGCGGAACGGTCCGAACACCGGTGTGGAGAACTCGCAGACCACCACCCGGCCGCCCGGTTTGGTCACCCGCAGCATCTCGCGCAGTGCCAGATCGATGTCGGCGACATTGCGCAGCCCGAACGAGATGGTCACCGCGTCGAACGAATCATCGGCGAACGGCAGCGCCATCGCATCGCCGGCCACCATCGGCACCTGCCGGAACCGGCCCGCCGCGAGCATCCCCTGGGAGAAGTCGGCGGCCACACACCAGGCGCCGGACTTGCCGAGTTCCACGGTCGAGACGCCGGTACCCGCGGCCAGGTCGAGGACACGCTCGCCGGGACGCAGCGCGAGAGCACGTCGCGTCGCCCACCGCCAGTACCGGTCCTGGCCACCGGAGATGACCGTATTGGTGAGGTCGTAGCGCTTCGCCACACCGTCGAACATCGACGCGACCTCGTGGGGTTGCTTGTCCAGCGAAGCCCGAATCGGTTCTCGCTGCTCTGTTGTCGCCACGCACCGAGCTTAGAGTTTTTTCGCCGCGATAGCGCGGGTGGGTTGCGCCACTCAGGCCGTGCGCGGCAATCGCTCGCGCATCCCGGTGACGTCGGCGTAGTGACCCATCAGCTCGGTGCAGACCGCGGGCCAGGTGCGGTGCAGCACCGACTTGCGCGCCGCCGCCGCGAACCGGCCGCGCTGGCCCGCGTCACGCAGGGCCGACACCGCGCTCGGCAGCAATTCCGCGAACCGGTCGACCGGCAGCAGATACCCGTTGCGGCAGTGCGAGATCAGATCCCGTGGCCCACCGGCATCGGGCCCGATCACCGGCACACCGGAGGACAGCGCTTCCTGCACGCCCTGACAGAACGTCTCGTGCTCGCCGGGATGCACCATCACGTCCAGGCTGGCGTAGTGCGTGGCCAGCTCGCTGCCACCCAGTTCGCCGGTGAACACCGCGTCCGGCATCACTCTGCGCAGCCGGGCCCGTTCCGGTCCGTCGCCCACCACGACGAGCTGGATCGACGGGTCACCGGCCAGTGCGGCCAGCCGTTCCACGTGCTTCTCCGGTGCGAGCCTGCCCACGAATCCGACGACGAGCCGGTCACTGGAACCGAGCCAGCTCGCCCGCAGCTCGGCACTGCGCGCGGCCGGGTTGAACCGGGCGATATCCACGCCACGGCCCCAGCGGTGCACCCGGGGAATCCCGTGCTCGGCGAGATCGTGCGCGGCCGCCGACGACGGTGCCAGCGTGCGGGTGGCGCCCTCGTGGATCCGGCGCGTCCACGCCCACGCGGCCCGTGCGGCCAGCCCGAGCCCGTAGCTTTTGGCGAACCCGGCCACATCGGTCTGATACACCGCGACGGTCGGCAGATCCAAGCGCGTCGCCGCGGCGAGCCCACCCGCGCCGAGCAGGAACGGCGAGGCCAGGTGCACCACATCGGGATCGAATGCGGCGATGGCGGCGGTGATGCCCGGTTGTGGCAGGCCCACCGGCAGCGAACTCACCTTCGGCACCATCATCGCGGGCACGCGGTGCACCGGGAATCGGCCGTGGAAGCGAGGTGCGGGTGGGGCGCCGCGCAGGGAATCGGGCGCCACGATCATCGCGTCGTGACCGTGCTGGTCCAGGTGATCCAACACCCGCAGCACGGAGTTGACGACGCCGTTCATGTTCGGCAGGAAAGACTCCGAGACGATGGCTACGCGCACTCTTCCAGGGTGACCGCCACACCGCGCGACACCCCCACACCGACGTGAAGCCGGGGCGAACAGCAAACGAAGTTACGACTCGCGCTGCTTGCGGCGCACGATCCAGAGCACCGGCAGGGCGAGCGCCCACGCCACGAAGACCACCGAGGCTGCCGGGATGATCGCCACCCGTGCGTCGCGCCCGGCCACCCGGACCAGGTCGGGGTCACGCGTGCTGTACTCCACGTTGATCCGCTGACCAGCGGTCAGATTCGTCGGATACAGGATGCCGACCTTCGGATTGTGGGTCACGCTGTCGGGCGTCACATAGATCACCGCCGAACGTAACCGGCCCGCCGACAGCACCTCGCCGGAGGTCACGCCACGATGATGCTCGATTTCGAAGTCGTTGCGCCAGGCCGCGAGTACCAGCAACACCATCAGCACGCTGACCACGGTCGCTGCCCCGACCACCCACACCCGAACCCGGCGCAGGCGCTTGTTCCGCCGCTCCGACAGGCTGGTTTCCGACACCCACCACACAGTACCGGTCACCTAGGGGACCGGAAGTTCCCGCACGCGCCGACGCCCCACGAGTCCCTCCCCTAACATTCCCGCTATGTCCCGCAAATTCAGCTTCACCGTGCCCTACACCGTCCCGGTCGAAGAGCTTCACCGGGCACTTGTCGACGACGCCGTCTGGCAGGCGCGTTTCGCCGGCGCCGAGACCGCGACCATCGAACTCTCCCATCCCGACGGCCCCGATTCGATCACCATCCATATGACCGAAACCCCCGGTAAGGACAAGGTTCCCGCGCTGGTGCGCAAGGTGCTCAAGAGCGATCTCGTCCTGGTCCGCACCGACAACTGGCAGCCACTGGCAGGCGAGGTCGCCAAGGGCAGTTTCACCGGCAACACCAGCGGCATCACCACCGAGATGTCGGGCACCTATGAACTGCGGCCCACCGCCGAGGGCAGCGAGATCGAGGTCGTCGGGACGGTCAAGGTGAAGGTTCCGCTGGTCGGCGGCGCTATCGAGCCGCTGGCCGAACAGTTGCACCAGCGCGTCCTGAACAGCGAACGCAAATTCATCGAGAACTGGTTCGCCAAGCTCTGAGCCGACAGCGCGGGTGCCGCTCCAGTGAGCGGCACCCTCGCGTCGGCCATCAGCTGAACGGCGGGAGTTCGTCGGCCCGCAGCGACGCCCGTCCGGCCGCTCGCCAGGCGCGGGCCGTGAGGTCGAGGTCCTCGTCGGTCACCAGATTGCCCATCACCCGAACCGCCGTGCGCTGCAGATACTTCGAGCGCATCACCGGCGGCCCCCCGAGTGGGACCATCTTCGGCTGGGTGGCCAGGCCGGCGAGCCTGCGCGCCACGGAGAAGGTGCGTCCGTAGTGGTCACGCAGCAACTGTGGCCACGCCAGGCTCAGATCGGGTTCGTCGAGCAGGTCCGCGAGCATGTGCCCGCCTTCCAGGCCGTAGTCGATGCCTTCGCCGTTGAGCGGGTTCACGCAGCCCGCGGCGTCACCGACCAGCACCCAGTTCGGGCCCGCCACGTTCGACACCGCGCCGCCCATCGGCAGCAGCGCCGAGGCCACCGCGCGCAGTTCGCCCTCGAGTTCCCATTCCTCGCGACGCAGCTGGGTGTAGTGCTCGAGCAGCGGCTTGAGGGCGACGTGCGAGGGCCGCGCCTCGGTGGCCAGCGAGCCGACGCCGATGTTCACCTCGCCGTTGCCGAGCGGGAAGATCCAGCCGTAGCCGGGGACCAGCTCGTCGGCGGCATTGCGCAGCTCCAGATGCGAGGAGATCCACTGATCGTCGCTGCGACCGGACTTGATGTAGGCGCGGGCCGCGGTCCCGTAGGCGTAGCGGCGATGCCAGGTGCGACCCAGCTGTTTTCCGACGGGGGAGCGCACACCGTCGGCCACCACCAGTACCCGGCAGCGCACCGTGTGGGTGGCCGCGCCGATCCGCACCGTCACCCCGGTGACCCGCTCACCCTCGCGTAATACCTCGGTGACCTTCGCGCCGTCGACCATCCTCGCACCCGACTTGATCGCGGTCTCGCGCAGTTTGTCGTCGAGTTCGGTTCGTGGAACCGCACTTCCGTACGTCGGGAACGACCCACCCGGCCACGGCAGCAGCGCTTCCTTGCCGAAACCCGCCATCCGCAGGCCGTGGTTCACGGTGTGCGCGCGCAACCATTCGCCGAGACCCAGATGTTCCAGCTCGGCGGTGGCGCGGGGCGTCAGCCCGTCACCACACGTCTTGTCGCGCGGGAAAACCGCCGAATCGAGCAGGAGCACATCGCGTCCGGCGCGCGCGGCCCACGCCGCCGACGCGGAACCGGCGGGCCCTGCCCCGACGACCAGCACCTCGACGGTGGCAGGCAGCGGAGCGCGGTCGGCAGGGGTGAGATCCGGTGAACCCATGGCTCAATACTGGCACTGTCGGCCGCTGTGCGAGAGTGTCGGGTACACCGGGAATTGTCACTGTGTGACGGGGTTCATCGGCCATAGTGCCGGGACACGCTAGGTTGCTACCCGTCGGGGTCGGACGCATCGCTGGGAGAAGATAATGAGCACATCGGCTGTGAGCGACGAAAGCACCGTGGTTGCCGGGGTAGATCTCGTCGATCCCGAACTCGCCGTCACCGTGCGCGACGGACTGGCCGCGGTCGAGAAACTGCTCGTCGACGAACTCTCCGACGGTGAGGAATTCCTCCAGGAGGCGGCGCTGCACCTGGCCAGGGCGGGCGGCAAGCGGTTCCGGCCGCTGTTCACCGTGCTCACCGGCCAGCTCGGACCCAATCCGACCGACCCGGCGCTGATCACCGCGGGCACGGTCGTGGAACTCGTGCACCTCGCGACGCTCTACCACGACGACGTCATGGACGAGGCGACCCAGCGTCGTGGCGCGGAGAGCGTCAACTCGCGGTGGGGTAACAACATCGCGATCCTGGCGGGCGATTACCTGTTCGCCCACGCCTCGCGCCTGACCTCCACCCTCGGCCCCGACGCGGTCCGCATCATCGCCGAGACCTTCGCCGAGCTGGTCACGGGCCAGATGCGGGAAACCATGGGCGCCAAGCAGACCCAGGACCCCGTCGAGCACTACCTGCGCGTGGTGTGGGAGAAGACCGGCTCGCTCATCGCCGCCGCGGGCCGTTTCGGCGGCACCTTCTCCGGCGCGGGACTCGAGCACGTGGAACGCCTGGCGCGCCTCGGCGACGCGGTCGGCACGGCGTTCCAGATCTCCGACGACATCATCGACATCTCGTCCTCTGCCGAGCAGTCGGGCAAGACCCCGGGCACCGACCTGCGCGAAGGCGTGCACACCCTGCCGGTGCTCTACGCCCTGCGCGAGACCGGCGCCGACGGCGACCGACTGCGCACCCTGCTGGCGCGCCCGCTGGAAACCGACGCCGAGGTAGACGAGGCACTGGAACTGCTGCGCCGCTCGCCCGGCATGGCGCTGGCCAAGGAAAAGCTGGCCGAATACGCCGACCTCGCCGATACCGAACTCGCCGCGCTTCCGCCCGGCCCCGCCAACGACGCCCTCACCCGTCTCGTCCGCTACACGATCGAACGCGTCGGCTGACCAGGAACCAACACCACCCGGCGCACGTTGTCCTGTCGCGACGAAACAACAGATTTCGACAGCACATGGGTAACTCGCCGGGTACGCCCAGAACCGTTCCCGTTGTCCACCGCAGGCCCGATGCCTGACGAACGCAGCGCCTGACGACCGGCACAAGGCGCGGGGAGGCGGAAATGCCCAATGGGATCAAGACGTTCGGTTTGATGGTGGGGATGTCGGCGTTGATCGTCGCCATCGGGGCGATGTTCCGCAGCCCGACGATCCTGATCATCTCGATCGTGCTGGCCATCGGCATGAACGCCTACGCCTACTTCAACAGCGACAAGCTGGCCTTGAAGGCGATGCACGCGCAACCGGTGAGCGAACTGGAGGCGCCGGTCATGTACCGGATCGTGCGCGAGCTCGCGACCACGGCGCGCCAGCCGATGCCGCGGCTCTACATCAGTCCCACCAGCGCCCCCAACGCGTTCGCCACCGGCCGCAATCCGCGCCACGCCGCGGTCTGCTGTACCAGCGGCATCCTGCAATTGCTCGACGAGCGCGAGCTGCGCGCGGTCCTCGGCCACGAGCTGTCCCACGTCTACAACCGCGACATCCTGATTTCGTCGGTGGCGGGCGCGATGGCCTCGGTCATCACCGGTCTGGCGAACATGGCGTTCTTCGCGAGTTCGTTCGGCAGCAGGGACGGCAACGGACCGAACATCATCGGTGTGCTGCTGGTCTCACTGCTCGGGCCGATCGCGGCGGGCCTGATCAAGATGGCGGTCTCGCGATCGCGGGAGTACCAGGCCGATCAGTCCGGCGCCGAGCTCACCGGCGACCCGCTGGCCCTTGCCTCGGCCCTGCGCAAGATCGAACGCGGCGTCCAGGCGGCCCCGCTGCCGCCGGACCCCAAGATCACCAGCGAATCGCATCTGATGATCGCCAACCCGTTCCGTGCGGGCGACCGCGTCGCCCGCTGGTACTCCACCCACCCCCCGATGGACGAGCGCATCAAGCGTCTGGAGGAGATGGCCGGCGGCACTCATCACCACTGAGTGCCGCCCACACCGGACCTATCGGTAGTTGACGAACTGCAGGGCGATTCCGAAGTCCTCGCCCTTGAGCAGCGAGATCACTTCCTGCAGGTCATCACGCTTCTTGCTGCTGACCCGCAGCTCCTCACCCTGGATCTGCGCCTTGACGCCCTTGGGGCCCTCGTCGCGGATCTTCTTCGAGATCTTCTTCGCCTTCTCGGTGTCGATACCCTGCACCAGCGTGCCGGTGATCTTGAAGATCTTGCCCGACGGCTGCGCCTCGCCGGCGTCGAACGCCTTCAGCGAGATGTCGCGACGGATCAGCTTCTCCTTGAAGACGTCGAGCGCCGCCTGCACTCGCTCCTCGGCATTGGCGGTCAGCACGATGGCCTCCTCGCCCGACCATGCGATCGACGCATCGGTGCCCTTGAAGTCGTAGCGCGAGTTCAGCTCCTTCTCCGCCTGATGCAGAGCGTTGTCGACCTCCTGTCGATCGACCTTGCTCACGACGTCGAATGACGAATCAGCCACACTGCGCTCCTGTCCTGTGAAGGTCCGGCGAACTCCGGGGCCGGGATGTGCCGGCCACCGAGACAGTTGTACCCGCATCGGGGGACGACCGGTGCTCGCAGGGGGTCTGTGCAGGCGTTTTGATAGTCCGGGTGGGTACGTTGTAAGCTGCTCAGCGCACCGGAAACGGCGCACACGGCAGATTGCCCGAGCGGCCAATGGGAGCGGACTGTAAATCCGTCGGCTTATGCCTACGTAGGTTCGAATCCTACATCTGCCACATCGAACCCCCGTCGATCATGAAGATCGGCGGGGGTTCCTTGGTTCTGCGGGTTGTTCTCGCGCGGATCCGGGTAGCCTCGATGTGAGCGGGTCGGAATCAGCGATCTGAACCCCGTGAAAATGCCCTTTGAGCTGCCGATTTGGTGCTCTGGCCGGGGAGTGTGTAATCTCGTTCAGGACGCCGGAGCACGGGGTCACGCTGATCGGCTTGCCGATACAGACTCTGTGCCACGTAGTCATGCCCCCTTAGCTCAGTCGGTAGAGCGTTTCCATGGTAAGGAAAAGGTCAACGGTTCGATTCCGTTAGGGGGCTCGCCGGATTGCCGGTGGTGAGCGGCTTACCGCGGCATCATCGGGATATTAGTCCGCCGTGGCGGTGTAGCTCAGTTGGTAGAGCAAACGACTCATAATCGTTGTGTCGCCGGTTCAAGTCCGGCCATCGCTACCAATTTCAACTCAGCCCAGACCGGAAAGAAGGCAAATCGTGGCCGCGAAGTCCACCGATGTCCGGCCAAAGATCACCTTGGCCTGCGACGAGTGCAAGCACCGCAACTACATCACCAAGAAGAACCGGCGTAACGACCCGGATCGCCTCGAGCTGAAGAAGTTCTGCCCGAACTGCGGAACTCACCGGGCGCACCGCGAGTCGCGCTAGTTTTCAGAAACATCTGCCGAAGGCCGGACGAGAGTCCGGCCTTTGTGCTTTTCCCGGGAAGTTCATGGAAAGTTCGGGGCCGATACAGTACCCGGACGCATCACGTTTTACACCGGTCGACTTCGGTGCTGTCTTACGAGTGAGTAAGGTCCACGTTGTGACAGTGAACACCGGAACTCACGAAGCGGTCCCTGCCGCAGCCGCCGAAACCTTCGATCCCGCCGCCCATGCGGCATCGATGGTCGGCCACCACTACCGCGTCGACGACTACTACGAGGTCGGCCGCGAGAAGGTGCGCGAATACGCCCGTGCGGTGCAGGATTACCACCCGGTGCACTGGGAGGAAGACATCGCGCGCGAGTACGGCCATCAGGGTCTGCTCGCCCCGCTCACCTTCATCTCCCTGGTGGGCATCCTCGCCCAGCGCAAGCTGTTCGAACGGATCGTGACCGGCTACGACCTGAGCCAGATCATGCAGACCGATCAGATCCTGGAATTCCACCGCCCGATTCGGGTCGGCGACCAGTTGACCTGTGATGTGTATCTGCATTCTTTCCGGCAGGCCTTCGGTGGCGACATCATCGTCACCAAGAACATCGTCACCGCCCAGGACGACGAACTGGTGCTCACCACCTACACCACGCTGATCGGCCGCAGTGGTGGCGACATCGATCCTCGGATGTCGGACGCGGTCCGCAACGTGCTGATGCACGGACTCGGCGAGGAGGAGCCCGCCCACCACGCGCCGGCCGAGCTGTCCGTCGGGATCATCCCGGTCACCAAGCAGCCGGAGCCGACGGTCAGCGTGCACGCCCTGTCCTTCGACAGCGTGTTGGTCGGCGACGAGCTGCCCGCCCGCGTGGCGCGACTCACCCGCGGCGACCTCGTCAACTACGCGGGCGTGTCCGGCGACGCGAACCCGATCCACTGGAGCGACGAGGTCGTGAAGCTGGTCGGCCTGGACAACGTGGTGGCGCACGGCATGCTCACGATGGGGCTCGGCGGCGGTTTCATCACCTCGTGGCTGGGCGATCCCGGCGCGGTGAAGGAATACAACGTTCGCTTCACCAGCCCGGTCTACGTCGGTTCCGATGTCCCGGCGGAGGTCGAATACACCGGCAAGGTGAAATCGGTCGATCCGCAGACCCGCACCGCTGTTGTCGCCATCACGGCGAAGTCGGCGGGCAAAAAGATCTTCGGCCGCGCCACGGCAACCGTTCAGCTGTCCTGACCTGGTCGAGTGTCCCGGATTGGCGATAACCGCGCGCGGTGACGTATAGTCGGGTCTCTGGGGTCACGAGATGCTGCGCGCTGATCTTCCCGAGGGGTTATCTCCTCATGGAAGCGGCGCGCGTGTTGTGTGACACTGGAGACAACCGAATATCGAATGTGGTTGGGCATTACGGCTCAGGCTGGTCCAACCGAAGGGGCGTAGCTCAATTGGCAGAGCAGCGGTCTCCAAAACCGCAGGTTGCAGGTTCAAGTCCTGTCGCCCCTGCCCTGAATGCCAGCGACGAGAGAGGATCGACGTGAGCGACGAGCGGGATACTCGCGGCGAAGACAGCGAGGACACCGCCGCTGCCACTCGACCGAGTGGCAAGCGGTCTGCTCGTCGTGTGCGCGCGTCGGATGCTCCGGCAGACAACGGATCGGTGGCCACGCTCGATCGGCCGTCGGCCTCGCGCAAGGCAGACAAGACCGCCGGTAAGGCAAAGACGGGCAACCCGTTCAAGCGGCTGCTCAAGTTCCTGCGAGAGGTCATCGCGGAACTGCGCAAGGTGATCTGGCCCAACCGGAAGCAGATGGTCACCTATACGGCCGTCGTTCTGGTGTTCGTGGTCTTCATGGTCGCGTTCATCGCCGGGATCGACGTGGCGTTCGTCAAGGGTGTCGACTGGCTGTTCGGCTGATCGCCGACACCCACGCCGGTAGCCGATCGCGGGTCGGAACGGCGGAGTGTGCCTCCGCGCACCCGACCCGGCCCAGAGGATGTACGTGACGACACAGGAAGCGAGTGCCTCAGTGAGCACCCCGGAGAACGACACCAACGACGAGTTCCCGGTTGACGACGCTGTCGTGGCGGAAACCGCCACCGACGAGGTCGAGGCCGCCGAGCTCGCCGATGCCGACGAAGCCGCTGCCGACGAGGTCGTCGACGAAGCCGTGATCGAAGAAGTCGCCACCGAGGACGACCCCGAGGCCGACCCGATCGAGTCGATGAAGACCAAGCTGCGCCGCGTGCCCGGCGACTGGTACGTCGTGCACTCGTACGCGGGCTACGAGAACAAGGTCAAGACCAACCTCGAGACCCGCGTGCAGAACCTCGGACTCGAGGACTACATCTTCCAGGTCGAGGTGCCGACCGAAGAGGTCACCGAGATCAAGAACGGCCAGAAGAAGAACGTCAACCGCAAGGTGCTGCCGGGCTACATCCTGGTCCGGATGGAACTGAACAACGAGTCGTGGGGCGCGGTGCGCAACACCCCCGGCGTCACCGGTTTCGTCGGTATGACCGGCGGTGGCCCCGGCGCCAAGCCGACCCCGCTGACCATCAACGAGGTCGTGAAGTTCCTGGTTCCGGCCGGTGCGCAGGCGCAGAAGAAGGCCGCCGCGGCCGCTGCCGGTGGTTCGGATACCGGTAGCGCGGCTTCGGGCAAGCCCACTATCGAGGTCGACTTCGAGGTCGGCGAGTCGGTCACCGTCATGGACGGCCCGTTCGCGACGCTGCCCGCCTCGATCTCCGAGGTCAACGCCGAGCAGCAGAAGCTCAAGGTGCTGGTGTCGATCTTCGGTCGCGAGACCCCGGTCGAGCTGAACTTCACCCAGGTTTCCAAGATCTAGGATTTTCCACACTCGCGTCAACGGCACCGCTCACCGGCGGTGCCGTTGGTGTTTGTGCTGGTCACCACCCGATTGCTGGGTCGTGTGGCAGGTCCGGTAGAGTGTGATGGTTCGTGTTCTGACTTCCCCGCAGTACTTGTCGGGGCCTAGTCGTGCGCGGATACGAGGCTTACGGCAACCGTAAGGAACCGAACCCCAGAAAGCCAAGGAAGAAAGATGCCCCCCAAGAAGAAGAAGCTCGCCGGGATCATCAAGCTGCAGATCCAGGCCGGCGCAGCCAACCCGGCACCGCCGGTCGGCCCCGCGCTCGGTCAGCACGGCGTCAACATCATGGAGTTCTGCAAGGCGTACAACGCCGCGACCGAGTCGCAGCGTGGCAACGTCATCCCGGTCGAGATCTCGGTGTACGAGGACCGGACGTTCGACTTCAAGCTGAAGACCCCGCCTGCCGCTCGTCTGCTGCTCAAGGCCGCCGGTGTGCAGAAGGGCTCCGCTGAGCCGCACAAGACCAAGGTCGCGAAGGTCACCATGGACCAGGTCCGGGAGATCGCCAAGACCAAGGCCGAGGATCTCAACGCCACTGATCTCGATCAGGCCGCGAAGATCATCGCCGGTACCGCGCGTTCGATGGGTATCACCGTCGAAGGCTGAGCGAATCTCGCTCTCATGTGGGAGGGCCGGCCAGGCCCGACAACCACATCTGAACTCGAAACTTTAAGGACAGAAAATCATGGCAAAACGAAGCAAGGCGTACCTCGCCGCTGCTGAGAAGGTCGATCGCGACAACCTGTACTCCCCGCTGGCCGCCGCGCGCCTGGCGAAGGAGACCGCGACCACCAAGACCGACGCGACCGTCGAGGTCGCCGTCCGTCTCGGCGTGGATCCCCGCAAGGCCGACCAGATGGTCCGTGGCACCGTCAACCTGCCGCACGGCACCGGTAAGACCGCTCGCGTCATCGTGTTCGCCGCGGGCGAGAAGGCTTCCGAGGCCGAGGCCGCAGGCGCCGACGCCGTGGGCGCCGAGGACCTGATCGAGCGGATCCAGGGCGGCTGGCTCGACTTCGACGCCGCGATCGCCACCCCGGATCAGATGGCCAAGGTCGGCCGCATCGCGCGTGTCCTCGGCCCGCGTGGTCTGATGCCGAACCCGAAGACGGGCACCGTCACCAACGATGTGACCAAGGCCGTCAACGAGATCAAGGGCGGCAAGATCAACTTCCGCGTCGACAAGCAGGCCAACCTGCACTTCGTCATCGGCAAGGCGTCCTTCGACGACGCCAAGCTGGTGGAGAACTACGGCGCCGCGCTGGACGAGATCCTGCGTGTGAAGCCGTCGACCGCCAAGGGTCGCTACGTCAAGAAGATCACGGTTTCGACGAACACCGGACCGGGCATCCCGGTGGACCCGAACCGTACCCGCAACCTCCTCGACGAGGATGCGTGAGCTTCGGCTGACAGCTAGCTCCTGAGAGCAACACGAGGGTGGGAACGCACAGCGTTCCCACCCTCGTGGTTTTTCGGGGACTAATCGCCCCGGCATCCCGGTTGCGCACAGGTGTGACCAGGATTCTGCTGATCTCCGGTAGCACCAGAGCCGGATCTACCAATACCGCGGCCCTCCGCACCCTGGCCGGGCTCGCGCTCGACGGGATGCGCGCCGACCTCTATACCGGCCTGCGTGACCTGCCCGCTTTCGTTCCCGGCGACGATCCGGACGACTATCCCGCGGTGGTCGACCTCCGCGCCGAGCTCGCCACCGCGCACGCGGTGCTCATCTGCACCCCCGAATACGCGGGGACGCTGCCCGGCAGCTTGAAGAACCTGCTCGACTGGACCGTCGGTACGGCGGACCTGTACGAGAAGCCCACGGCCTGGTTGTCGGTGGCCCAACCGGGCCGCGGCGAGGGTGCGCTGGACACGCTGTCCACGGTGCTCGGTTACGTCGGCGCCGATGTCGTCGAGCGGGCGTGTCTGCGAGTGCCGGTGCTCGGCGCCGAGGTCGACGAGGACGGTCTGGTCGCGGATCGGGAGTTTGCGCTGAACGCGTCGATCGCACTGATCGAGCTGGCTGCTCATCTGCGTCGAATCGGAGTGTGACGTGCGCGCACCGGGCCGCGACAGCCCGGTGCGCGTGCGGTCAGTTCTTCGCCTCGGTGTCCTCGGTCTCGCGCCAGCCGAGCAGGACGGACTCTCCGTCATGCGGCCGCCAGGGCAGGAAGATCGCCACGATCACCGCGCAGACGAGCACCGCGACGGTGGCGACCAGGGACGCGGCGTGGGCGCCCTGGAGCGTCGCGGCCTTCATGGCGACGATCAGGTTCTCGCGTTGGGTCTCGAAGAACGGCGCGAGCTCACGTTTGCGCAGTTCCAGCACGCTCAGCGGACTGGCCTTGACCAGGCTCTTCTCGTTGTCGTTCATGATGCCCATCGGGATGGCGTCGATGCGTGCGCCGATCCGGCTGGTGTAGTACGAGGCCACGATCGAGCCGAGCACCGCGACACCGAGCGTGCCGCCGATCTCGCGGGTCGTGTCGTTGACCGCCGAACCCGCCCCCGCCTCGTTCAGCGGCAGCGAGGACATGATCGATTCGGTGGCCGGTCCCTGCACGATGCCCAGACCCAGCGCCATCAACACCATCGAGGGCAGCACGCCGATCAGGTAGCTGCTGTCGACGGTGACCTGTCCGCCGAGGTAGAGGCCCGCGCCGATGAGTAGCAGGCCGATCACCAGTACCGCGGTGGTACCGACCCGTTGTGCCAGCAGCGTCGCGACCGGTGCGCCGATGGCGACCGAGAAGGCGAACGGCAATGAGGCGATACCGAATTCGAGCGGGGTGTATTCGCGCACGCCCTGGAAATACTGGGTGATCAGGAAAAGGAATCCGAACATCGAGAAGTAGCCGATGGCGATTGCCAGCGCGGGCAACGAGAATCGGCGGTTGCGGAACAACCGCATGTCGAGAATCGGTGCGGCAGTGCGCAATTCCCAGGTGACGAAGGCGGCGAGCAGGACGGTGCCGAGCGCCGCGGTGCACAGTGTGGTGAGCGAGAGCCAGCCATTGTGCGGCGCTTCGATGATCGACCACACCAGCAACGTGATCCCGGCGATCGAGAGCGCGATACCGACGAGATCGAGCTTGCCGATGTGGTCGGCGCGCGATTCTGGCACCCAGATCAGCGTCGCGACCAGCGCGACCAGCGCCACCGGCACGTTGATCCAGAACACCGAATGCCAGCTGAAATGTTCGAGCAGCCAGCCGCCGGAGATCGGGCCGATGGCGATTGCGAACCCGGCCATCGCGGTCCACGCGGCGATGGCCAGCGCGCGTTCGCGCCGGTCGGTGAAGATATTGATGATCAGGGCGAGGGTGGCGGGGAAGACCGCGGCGGCGAAAACGCCCATCGCGGCTCTGGCGACGATGACCTGCGTCATCGTTTCGGCGAGTGCGCCGCCGACCGACATCACCGCGATGCCGACGAGGCCGATGGTCATGATCCGGCGGCGGCCGTAGCGGTCGCCGAGGTTGCCCGCCGCCAGCAGCAGGCCGGCGAAGGTGAGGGTGTAGGCGTCGACGACCCACTGCAGGCCGGAGACTCCGGTCCGTAGCTGGACGCCGATCGAGGGAAGGGCGACGTTGACGATGGTGTTGTCGAGTACCACGAGCAATTCGGCCAGACAGATGACGGCGAGCGCGAGAAACCGCTGCGAACGCCGGTCCAGCAGCACTGATGGAGCGACTATGGAGGTTGCCATAGCATTGGAGTGAATCAGATTACTGTCACCCTGCGTAACACCTTCTCGGTAGGATCACTGCCACATTGCGTTGCCGAAGTGGTCTGTGTCACAGCAAATCCGGCCGAATCGGACCGGGGGATACCCGTTTTGGCAGATGGGGGGAGGTGCAGGTACAGTGGTCAACGGTCATGCGGGATGTGCATACATCCGGCGAAGACCACACCCATTCGTTCTACCGAAGACCGTTGGTCGTTGATGCCGAATTTCACGGTGTCGATCGAAGGTCCGGCGACATTGCCGGCGACCCACGCAGGGAGAGCTGAGGCCGAAGATATTTTGCGCCCCGGTACGCCTTGCGTCCGGGGCGTTCGTTTTGTCGCCGGCCCCTGATTCGGTAGTGCACCAACGAAACCGACATCAGAGAGGAGGCGAAGTATGGCGAAACCTGAAAAGGTCACCGCTGTCGCGGAGATCGCGGAGCAGTTCAAGAACTCCACGGCCACTGTTGTCACGGAATACCGTGGCCTGTCGGTCGGCAAGCTCACCGAGCTGCGTCGTGCGCTCGGCGCCGACGCCACGTACTCCGTCGCCAAGAACACCCTGGTCAAGATCGCTGCCGGCGAAGCCGGTGTGGCGGGTCTCGACGAGCTGTTCGTCGGCCCGACCGCTATCACCTTCATCCAGGGTGAGCCGGTCGATGCCGCCAAGGCGCTCAAGCAGTTCGCCAAGGACAACAAGTCCCTGGTCATCAAGGGCGGATACATGGACGGCCGCGCGCTGTCCGTGTCCGAGGTCGAGCGTATCGCTGACCTCGATTCGCGCGAGGTGCTGCTGGCCAAGCTGGCCGGTGCGTTCAAGGCCAAGCCTTCGCAGGCTGCCGCCCTGTTCGCCGCTCCCGCTTCGCAGGTCGCCCGGCTCGCCCAGGCGCTGCTCGAGAAGCGCACGAGTGCCGAAGGCGCTCCTGCTGCCGAAGAAGCACCCGCGGCTGACGCCGAATAAGACATCTATTACCCGCCTCGGGGTGCGTATGCGCTGCGAGGTACACCACGAAAGGAACCACCATGGCAAAGCTGAGCACCGAAGAACTGATCGGCGCCTTCAAGGAGCTGACCCTGCTCGAGCTCGCTGAGTTCGTCAAGGTCTTCGAAGAGACCTTCGACGTCACCGCCGCTGCCCCCGTCGCCGTCGCGGCCGCCGGTGGCGCTGCTCCGGCCGAGGCTGCCGAAGAGCAGGACGAGTTCGACGTCATCCTCGAGGGTGCCGGCGACAAGAAGATCCAGGTCATCAAGGTGGTCCGTGAGATCGTCTCGGGCCTGGGCCTGAAGGAAGCCAAGGACCTGGTCGAGGGCGCCCCGAAGCCGATCCTGGAGAAGGTCGCCAAGGATGCCGCCGAGGCCGCCAAGGCGAAGCTCGAAGAGGCCGGCGCCAAGGTTTCCGTCAAGTAATTCGGAACCAGTGCTGTTGTGAACGGGCGGTCCTTTCCGGGCCGTCCGTTTGCTATTTGTCCGGACATGCGAAAGTGATCCGGGTCGTAGTAGCCGCGCCAGGTTACTCTTCAGTCATGTAGGGGTGTGCCCCGTCTCACTGATGGGTTACAGTGACCGGACCCACAGAGTCGTAGCGCACCGCCGTGATGTGAGCGCGCGGGAACGCGGGTGGGGTGCTCGCAGGGATCAATGGAGGTAGCAGTGGGCGTCGAGGTCAGGACCGAGGGTGTAACAAAATCCTTCGGTTCACAGCGAATTTGGCAGGACGTGTCGATCACGCTCCCTTCGGGTGAGGTCAGTGCATTGCTCGGCCCATCGGGTACGGGTAAGTCGGTGTTCCTGAAGTCGCTCATCGGTCTGCTGCGGCCCGAGCGCGGGTCGATCTTCATCGATGGCACCGACATCATGACCTGCTCCAACAAGGAGCTCTACGAGATCCGCAAACTGTTCGGCGTCCTTTTCCAGGACGGTGCGCTGTTCGGGTCGATGAATTTGTACGACAACATCGCGTTCCCGCTTCGTGAGCACACGAAGAAGTCGGAATCCGAGATCCGCCGCGTGGTCATGGAGAAGCTCGAGCTGACCGGTCTGCTCGGCGCCGAGGGCAAGCTGCCCGGCGAGATCTCCGGTGGTATGCGCAAGCGCGCCGGTCTGGCCCGCGCGCTGGTCCTCGACCCGCAGATCATCCTCGTCGACGAGCCCGACTCGGGCCTCGACCCGGTGCGTACCTCGTACCTGGCGCAGCTGCTGCTCAACATCAACGCGCAGATCGACGCCACGATCCTGATCGTGACGCACAACATCAACCTGGCCCGTACCGTGCCGGACAACATCGGCATGCTCTTCCGCCGCAACCTGGTGATGTTCGGCCCCCGTGAGGTGCTGCTCACCAGCGAGGAGCCGGTGGTCAAGCAGTTCCTCAACGGCCGCATGATCGGCCCGATCGGTATGTCGGAGGAGAAGGACGAGGCGCAGATGGCGCGCGAGCAGGCGCTCGTCGACGCCGGTCACCACCACGGTGGCGCCGAGGAGATCGATGGCATCATCCCGCAGATGAAGGCCGAGCCCGGCATGCCCGCCCGCCAGGCCGTGTTCCGCCGTCAGGCGCGCGTGCGCGAGATCATCCACACCCTGCCGCACGCGGCACAGGTGGCGATCCGCGAGTCGCTGGATTCCTCCGATGACACTCAGGTGATGGCTGCCTACGGCGGCAACGATCAGCCCACCGAAACGTTCAAGACCGTTCCGCACGGCCAGATCAACGGCTGAGCGACTTTTACGCTTCGGATGAGCCCCGGCCTACGGCCGGGGCTCTTCTGCGTGACAGGGCGGAAAACAACTGCTGACCGGCCGTCTCCGGGGTGGCGCGCACGGCGTGTCGCGAGTAAAATGACCGCGGCGCGGGGTGGGGGATCCCCAGCGCGCCAGGCGATCTCGCATCGCGAACAGACCTTCGCGCGCCACTTGACGAGGGGCTCGCAAACCGTCACCCTATTCACAGCAGCGTGAGCTGTTGAGGGGCATCAACGCCAGCGAGAATTCGGCCCAGCACCAGCTGACAGGGGTCGGCGCCAGTTGAATAGAGGGCTCAGCGCCAAGTGAGCGGTCGTCTCGGGGGAGTCGGCGGCAGGGCGCGCAGCGGTGAAGGAACCCGACGCGGCCAGCGTCCAGGGCTTCGGCGCGTTATCCCGTGCGTCCGGTCACACGGATGGTATGTTGACACTCCCTTGTCTAGGGGTGTAAGTTTGGACGTTGCGCTGGCTGCCTCCTGTCCACACCTTGATTCGCACTCGAAAGTTCCACCCTTCCGGTGTTACTTCCGCTGCTGCTTGTTCTGGTTTCGTTCGGGCTGTAACCAGCGGAATTCGTAGCAGACAAGCGACGGTCGCGGACCACCACGCGACGCGCGTGAGGTGCTGGAAGGACGCATCTTGGCAGTCTCCACCCAGACCAAGGCTGGTATCCCCGGAGCCCCTTTGAGGGTTTCGTTCGCGAAGATCCGAGAGCCCTTGGAGGTGCCCGGACTTCTCGACCTACAAACGGACTCGTTCGCCTGGTTGGTCGGTACTCCCGACTGGCGTGAGAAGGCGGCCGCTCGCGGCGACGTCGGTCTCGCAGGCGGCCTCGAAGAGGTGCTCGAAGAGCTCTCGCCGATCGAGGACTTCTCCGGATCCATGTCCCTGTCGTTCTCTGATCCGCGCTTCGAAGAGGTCAAGGCCTCCATCGACGAGTGCAAAGAGAAGGACATGACCTACGCGGCGCCGTTGTTCGTCACCGCGGAGTTCATCAACAACAACACCGGCGAGATCAAGAGCCAGACGGTGTTCATGGGCGATTTCCCCATGATGACCGACAAGGGCACCTTCATCATCAACGGCACCGAGCGTGTCGTCGTCTCCCAGCTGGTCCGTTCCCCGGGCGTCTACTTCGATCACAACATCGACAAGACCACCGAGAAGGACCTGCACAGCGTGCGCGTGATCCCGTCGCGCGGCGCGTGGCTGGAGTTCGACGTCGACAAGCGCGACACCGTCGGTGTCCGTATCGACCGCAAGCGTCGTCAGCCGGTCACCGTGCTGCTCAAGGCGCTGGGTTGGACGACCGAGGAGATCGTCGAGCGTTTCGGCTTCTCCGAGATCATGATGTCCACCCTGGAGAAGGACAGCACGCCCGGCCAGGACGAGGCGCTGCTCGACATCTACCGCAAGCTGCGTCCGGGCGAGCCGCCGACCAAGGAGTCCGCGCAGACTCTGCTGGAGAACCTGTTCTTCAAGGAGAAGCGCTACGACCTGGCCCGCGTCGGTCGCTACAAGATCAACAAGAAGCTCGGCATCCACGTGCACGAGCCGGTGACCTCCTCGGTTCTCACCAAGGAAGACATCGTCGACACCATCGAGTACCTGGTGCGTCTGCACGCCGGTGACCGCACGATGACCGCCCCCGGCGGTGAAGAGGTCCCCGTCGAGATCGACGACATCGACCACTTCGGTAACCGTCGTCTGCGCACCGTCGGTGAGCTCATCCAGAACCAGATCCGCGTGGGCCTGTCCCGCATGGAGCGTGTCGTTCGTGAGCGGATGACGACTCAGGACGTCGAGGCGATCACGCCGCAGACCCTGATCAACATCCGTCCGGTCGTCGCGGCGATCAAGGAGTTCTTCGGAACTTCGCAGCTGTCGCAGTTCATGGACCAGAACAACCCGCTGTCGGGTCTGACCCACAAGCGCCGCCTGTCGGCGCTGGGCCCGGGTGGTCTGTCCCGTGAGCGCGCCGGTCTGGAAGTTCGTGACGTCCACCCGTCGCACTACGGCCGCATGTGCCCGATCGAGACCCCGGAAGGCCCGAACATCGGCCTGATCGGTTCGCTGTCGGTGTACGCGCGGGTCAACCCGTTCGGCTTCATCGAGACGCCGTACCAGAAGGTTGTCGACGGCAAGGTCACCGACGAGGTCAAGTACCTGACCGCCGACGAGGAAGACCGCTACGTTCGCGCGCAGGCCAACTCCCCGGTCGACGCCGAAGGTCGCTTCCTCGAGGAGAAGGTCCTCGTTCGCCGTGCGGGCGAAGAGGTCGAGTTCGTGACGCCGGCTCAGGTCGACTTCATGGACATCTCGCCGCGCCAGATGGTGTCGGTCGCGACGGCCATGATCCCGTTCCTCGAGCACGACGATGCCAACCGTGCCCTGATGGGCGCGAACATGCAGCGTCAGGCCGTGCCGCTGATCCGTTCCGAGTCCCCGATCGTGGGCACCGGCATGGAACTGCGCGCAGCCGTCGACGCGGGCGACGTTGTTGTCAACGAGAAGCCCGGCGTTGTCGAAGAGGTCTCGGCCGATTACGTCACCGTGATGGCCGACGACGGCAGCCGCAAGTCCTACCGGATGCGCAAGTTCAACCGGTCGAACCAGGGCACCTGCTCGAACCAGCGTCCGATTGTGGACGAGGGCGATCGGGTGGAGAAGGGGCAGGTCCTCGCGGACGGCCCCTGCACCGAGAACGGTGAGATGGCGCTGGGCAAGAACTTGCTCGTCGCGATCATGCCGTGGGAAGGCCACAACTACGAGGACGCGATCATCCTGTCGCAGCGCCTCGTGGAAGAGGACGTTCTCACCTCGATCCACATCGAAGAGCACGAGATCGATGCCCGCGACACCAAGCTCGGTGCCGAGGAGATCACCCGGGACATCCCGAACGTCTCCGACGAGGTCCTCGCCGACCTCGACGAGCGCGGCATCATCCGCATCGGTGCCGAGGTCCGCGACGGCGACATCCTGGTCGGCAAGGTCACGCCCAAGGGCGAGACCGAGCTCACCCCGGAAGAGCGTCTGCTGCGTGCCATCTTCGGTGAGAAGGCTCGCGAAGTGCGCGACACCTCGCTCAAGGTGCCCCACGGTGAGTCCGGCAAGGTCATCGGCATTCGCGTGTTCTCGCGCGAAGACGACGACGATCTGCCTCCCGGTGTGAACGAGCTGGTCCGCGTCTACGTGGCCCAGAAGCGCAAGATCCAGGACGGCGACAAGCTCGCCGGTCGCCACGGCAACAAGGGCGTCATCGGCAAGATCCTCCCCATCGAGGACATGCCGTTCATGCCCGACGGCACGCCGGTCGACATCATCCTGAACACCCACGGTGTGCCCCGTCGTATGAACATCGGCCAGATCCTGGAAACCCATCTCGGGTGGATCGGTAAGGCCGGCTGGAATATCGACGTGGCCGCGGACGGCACCCGTCCCGACTGGGCGGCGACGCTGCCCGAGGAGATGCTGGCCGCGCCGGCCGACTCGAACATCGCCACGCCCGTCTTCGACGGCGCCAAGGATGACGAGCTGACCGGTCTGCTCGGGTCGACCCTGCCCAACCGTGACGGTGAGCGGATGGTCAACGCCGACGGCAAGTCGACGCTGTTCGACGGTCGTTCGGGTGAGCCGTTCCCGTACCCGGTCGCGGTCGGTTACATGTACATCCTGAAGCTGCACCACCTGGTCGACGACAAGATCCACGCCCGTTCGACCGGTCCGTACTCGATGATCACGCAGCAGCCGCTGGGTGGTAAGGCGCAGTTCGGTGGTCAGCGATTCGGTGAGATGGAGTGCTGGGCCATGCAGGCCTACGGTGCGGCGTACACGCTGCAGGAACTCCTGACCATCAAGTCCGACGACGTGGTCGGCCGCGTGAAGGTCTACGAGGCCATCGTCAAGGGCGAGAACATTCCGGAGCCGGGCATCCCGGAGTCGTTCAAGGTGCTCCTCAAGGAACTCCAGTCACTGTGCCTCAACGTCGAGGTGCTGTCTTCGGATGGTGCCGCGATCGAGATGGGCGGCGGCGAAGACGAGGATCTGGAGCGCGCGGCCGCGAACCTGGGCATCAACCTGTCCAGGAACGAAGCCGCCACCATCGACGATCTGGCGAACTAGGTGGTAAGCGGTGCGGTCGCTGTGGAAGCGACCGCGCCGCGCACCGCGCTCGACAACTAGTGAACTTTTGCTCGAATTCGACCCGAACAGGGGAAAGGAAGTTACGTGCTAGACGTCAACTTCTTCGATGAACTCCGGATCGGCCTTGCCTCCGCCGATGACATCCGCCAGTGGTCTTTCGGCGAGGTGAAGAAGCCGGAGACCATCAACTACCGCACGCTCAAGCCGGAGAAGGACGGGCTCTTCTGCGAGAAGATCTTCGGTCCCACCCGGGACTGGGAGTGCTACTGCGGCAAGTACAAGCGTGTCCGCTTCAAGGGCATCATCTGTGAGCGCTGTGGCGTCGAGGTGACTCGCGCCAAGGTGCGTCGTGAGCGGATGGGCCACATCGAGCTGGCCGCTCCGGTTACTCACATCTGGTACTTCAAGGGCGTTCCGTCGCGCTTGGGCTACCTGCTCGACCTGGCGCCGAAGGATCTCGAGAAGATCATCTACTTCGCCGCCTACGTCATCGTCGGCGTCGACGAGGAGCTGCGTCACAACGAGCTCTCCACGCTCGAAGCCGAGATGGAGGTCGAGAAGAAGGCTGTCGCCGATCAGCGCGACGCCGACCTCGAGGCCCGCGCGCAGAAGCTCGAAGCCGATCTGGCCGAGCTGGAAGCCGAGGGCGCCAAGTCCGACGTGCGTCGCAAGGTCAAGGACGGCGGCGAGCGCGAAATGCGTCAGCTGCGCGACCGCTCGCAGCGTGAGCTGGACCGCCTCGACGAGATCTGGACGACCTTCACCAAGCTGTCGGTCAAGCAGCTCATCGTCGACGAGGTGCTCTACCGCGAGCTCGTCGACCGCTACGGCGAGTACTTCACCGGCGCCATGGGTGCGGAGTCCATCCAGAAGCTGATGGAGAACTTCGACATCAATGCCGAGGCCGAGAGCCTGCGCGAGACCATTCGCTCCGGCAAGGGTCAGAAGAAGCTGCGCGCGCTCAAGCGTCTGAAGGTCGTCGCGGCCTTCCAGACCAACGGCAACTCGCCCATGGGCATGGTGCTCGACGCTGTTCCGGTGATCCCGCCGGAGCTGCGCCCGATGGTCCAGCTCGACGGTGGCCGTTTCGCCACCTCCGACCTGAACGACCTGTACCGCCGCGTGATCAACCGCAACAACCGCCTCAAGCGACTGATCGATCTGGGTGCGCCCGAGATCATCGTCAACAACGAGAAGCGGATGCTGCAGGAGTCGGTCGACGCACTGTTCGACAACGGCCGTCGTGGCCGTCCGGTCACCGGACCGGGTAACCGCCCGCTGAAGTCCCTGAGCGACCTGCTCAAGGGCAAGCAGGGTCGTTTCCGTCAGAACCTGCTCGGCAAGCGCGTCGACTACTCGGGCCGTTCGGTCATCGTGGTCGGTCCGCAGCTCAAGCTGCACCAGTGTGGTCTGCCGAAGCTGATGGCGCTCGAGCTGTTCAAGCCGTTCGTCATGAAGCGTCTGGTCGACCTGAACCACGCGCAGAACATCAAGTCCGCCAAGCGGATGGTCGAGCGTCAGCGCGCCCAGGTGTGGGATGTCCTCGAAGAGGTCATCGCCGAGCACCCTGTGCTGCTGAACCGCGCGCCCACCCTGCACCGCCTCGGCATCCAGGCCTTCGAGCCCCAGCTGGTCGAAGGCAAGGCCATTCAGCTGCACCCGCTCGTCTGTGAGGCGTTCAACGCCGACTTCGACGGTGACCAGATGGCCGTGCACCTTCCGCTGTCCGCGGAGGCGCAGGCCGAGGCACGCATCCTGATGCTGTCGTCGAACAACATCCTGTCCCCGGCGTCGGGTCGCCCGCTGGCGATGCCGCGTCTGGACATGGTGACGGGCCTGTTCTACCTGACCCGTCTCGACGAGAACGGTGTCGGCACCTACAAGGCCGCCGCCAAGGACGAGCCGGAGTACGGCGTGTTCTCCTCGCCCGCCGAGGCACAGATGGCCGTCGATCGTGGCGAGCTGACCGTGCGGTCCACCATCAAGGTGCGGCTGACCGAGCAGCGCCCGCCGCGGGATATCGAGAACGAGCTGTTCCCGGACGGCTGGAAGCGCGGCGAAGCGTGGCTGGCCGAGACCACACTGGGGCGCGTGATCTTCAACGATCTGCTCCCGGCGGACTACGCGTTCATCAACGAGCCGATGCCGAAGAAGCGTCAGGCCACGATCATCAACGATCTGGCCGAGCGCTACCCGATGATCGTCGTCGCGCAGACCGTCGACAAGCTCAAGGACGCCGGCTTCTACTGGGCCACGCGTTCGGGTGTCACCGTCTCCATGTCGGACGTGCTCGTTCCGCCGGAGAAGCCCGAGATCATGGAACGCTACGAGTCGATGGCGGACCTGATCGAGAAGAAGTACCAGCGTGGCGCGCTCGATCACTCCGAGCGCAACAACGCCCTGGTCAAGATCTGGCAGGAAGCCACCGAGGAAGTGGGCGCCGCGCTGCGTACCCACTACCCGCCGGACAACCCGATCATCACGATCGTCGACTCCGGCGCCACGGGTAACTTCACCCAGACCCGTACCCTCGCGGGTATGAAGGGCCTGGTGACGAACCCGAAGGGTGAGTTCATCCCGCGCCCGATCAAGTCCTCGTTCCGTGAGGGCCTGACCGTGCTCGAGTACTTCATCAACACCCACGGTGCTCGTAAGGGTCTGGCCGACACGGCGCTTCGTACCGCCGACTCGGGTTACCTGACCCGTCGTCTGGTCGATGTGTCGCAGGACGTCATCGTCCGCGAAGAGGACTGTGGCACCGAACGCGGCATCCTGGTGCCGATCGCGGAGAAGCTGGCCGACGGCACGATCATCCGTGACGCGCACGTCGAGACCTCCACCTATGCCCGGACGCTCGCGTCCGACGCGGTGGATGCCAAGGGCAATGTCATCGTGTCGAAGGGCGCCGACCTCGGCGACCCCGCGCTCGACGCGCTGCTCGCGGCCGGTATCACCGAGGTGAAGGTCCGCTCCGTGCTGACCTGCACCACCGGCACCGGCGTCTGTGCCACCTGCTACGGCCGTTCGATGGCCACCGGCAAGCTGGTCGATATCGGCGAGGCCGTCGGCATCGTCGCGGCCCAGTCCATCGGTGAGCCCGGTACCCAGCTGACCATGCGTACCTTCCACCAGGGTGGCGTCGCGGGCGACGACATCACCGGTGGTCTGCCGCGTGTTCAGGAGCTCTTCGAGGCCCGTGTCCCCAAGGGCAAGGCGCCGATCGCGGAGGTCTCGGGCCGGGTGCGTCTCGAGGACGACGACCGCTTCTACAAGATCACGATCATCCCTGATGACGGGTCGGAGGAAGTCGTCTACGACAAGCTCTCGAAGCGTCAGCGTCTGCGGGTGTTCAAGCACGACGACGGCTCCGAGCGTCTGCTGGCCGACGGTGACCACGTGGAGGTGGGTCAGCAGCTGCTCGAGGGCGCTGCCGATCCGCACGAGGTGCTGCGCGTGATGGGTCCCCGTCAGGTGCAGGTCCACCTGGTCCACGAGGTCCAGGAGGTCTACCGCTCGCAGGGTGTGTCGATCCACGACAAGCACATCGAGGTCATCGTTCGCCAGATGCTGCGTCGTGTGACGATCATCGATTCGGGTGCGACCGAGTTCCTGCCCGGCTCGCTCACCGAGCGCGCCGAGTTCGAGAACTCGAACCGTCGCGTGGTGGCCGAAGGCCGCGAGCCGGCCTCGGGCCGTCCCGTGCTGATGGGTATCACCAAGGCGTCGCTGGCCACCGATTCGTGGCTGTCGGCGGCTTCCTTCCAGGAGACCACCCGAGTGCTGACGGACGCGGCGATCAACTGCCGCTCCGACAAGCTGATCGGCCTGAAGGAGAACGTGATCATCGGTAAGCTCATCCCGGCCGGTACCGGTATCAACCGTTACCGCAACATCCAGGTGCAGCCGACCGAAGAAGCCCGTGCCGCGGCGTACGCGGTGCCGTCCTACGACGACACCTACTACTCCCCGGACAGCTTCGGCTCCTCCACCGGCGCAGCGGTGCCGTTGGACGACTACGGCTTCAGCGACTACCGCTAAGCAGTAACCCGAACGCCCCGTTCCTTCTTGGAGCGGGGCGTTCGTCGTTTCTGTGTCGGTGTGGGGTGAGACCATCTCGGTATGCCCGAAACCGCAGAGGCCCTGTCGATCGAGGACATGGTCCGTGGCGCGATCAAGCAGGTGTGGGCGGACTGTCCGGATCTGGTCGGGGATGCCGTTCACGAGCGAACTGTGGTGGCGCACATCGCATCCGCGCTGAATCAGCGATTGTCGGTTCTGCCCGGGAAGTGGCGGGCGGATGTCGAATACGATCGTGTCACGAATTTAGAATTCTCGATGGTGCGGAAGCAGCTGCGATTGGCGCGCGCGGGGCTCGACGATGTCAGCTTCGTGGTACCGGACTTGATCGTGCACGAACCGTACAGTGGTTCGAAACGTGGCAATATCCTTGTGCTGGAAGCGAAGAAGGGGCGCGTTTCAGCGCGGGCACGCGAAGGCGATTACATCAAACTCTGTGCGTTCATCGAGCAGCTCGGATACCGGCACGCGGTTTTCCTCGAGTTCGACGGTGCGGGTGGCCGCCCCAGGGTCGAGTGGATTCGCTCGGCGTACGAGTACCCGGACCCAACCCTGCGGGCGTCGGAGGAGCTCTAGTCCACTGCCGATTCGGCGGGCCGGCGTGACGGGGCGGTGCGGGCGTGGGTGGCGTAGAGGGTCAGGCCGACGAAGGTGAGCCCGCCTACGAGATTGCCGAGGACGGTGGGGATTTCGTTCCATACGAGGTAGTCGCCGAGGGAGAAGTCGCCGCCCAGGAGCAGGCCGGAGGGGAACAGGAACATGTTGACGATGGAGTGTTCGAAGCCCATGTAGAAGAACAGCATGATGGGCATCCACATCGCGATCACCTTGCCCGACACCGAGGTCGACATCATGGCGGCGACCACGCCGGTGGACACCATCCAGTTGCACAGCACGGCGCGGATGAACAGGGTGAGCATGCCCGCGGCTCCGTGTTCGGCGTAGCCGAGGGTTCTGGATTCGCCGATCTCACCGAGCTTCTCGCCGACGGCGCTGGGGTCGACGGAGAAACCCATGGTGAGGATGATGGCCATCATCACCGCGACGGTGAACGCGCCCGCGAAGTTGCCGACGAACACCAGTCCCCAGTTGCGCAGCATCGTGCGCACCGTGACGCCGCGTCGTTTGTCGATCAGGGCCAGCGGAACCAGCGTGAAAACGCCGGTGAGCAAGTCGAATCCGAGCAGGTAGAGCATGCAGAACCCGACCGGGAAGAGCACGGCTCCGAGTAGTGGTTCGCCGGTGTTCACGGTGATGGTCACGGCGAACGCGGCGGCGAGGGCGAGGATCGCGCCCGCCATGTAGGCGCGGATCACGGTGTCGCGGGTGGACATGAAGGCTTTGGCCTCGCCCGCGTCGATCATCTTCTCGACGAAGTCCGCCGGTGTGAGATAGGACATGGAAAACCCTTCGTAGTGGCTCTAGCGCAGGAGTTTTCGCTGTCGAGGTTGCCTCGCGGTCACCGGACGTTGCTCCCACGTAAATAGTGGTATTCCACTATGGCGGCGAGTGCCTCCGAATGGCAGGCTGGCTGCGACCCCGACCCTAGGAGCCCCTGCATGCAACCGATCCTGAGCAAGTCCGCCGCCGCCGACCTCATCGTCGCCGCTCGTATCCGCAAGGGTATGACGTGGGCGGGCATCGCGGAATCGATCGGCGCACCCGTGGTCTGGACGACGGCAGCCCTGCTCGGCCAGCACCCGATGACCGAGGAACAGGCCGCCGCCGTCTGCACCCTGCTGGACCTCGACGACACCGTCGCCGAAAGCCTGCGTCTGCAACCCTCCCGCGGCGCCGACCCGGCGACACTGTCCGACCCCACCATCTACCGCCTCGTGGAAGCCGTCTCGGTCTACGGCCCCGCCCTCAAGGAACTCATTCACGAGGAATTCGGCGACGGCATCATGAGCGCCATCAACTTCAACATCGACATAGCCCGCCGCCCCCACCCCGACGGCGACCGCGTCGTCATCACCCTGGACGGCAAATTCCTCGACTACCGCTGGTAGATCGGGTTCTCCGCGGTCGGCGCCGATGCTGTCGCGCTGTTGTGTGGTAGTTGTTGCGGGTGTCCCTCCCATACCGCCCGTTGCTAACTGTGTTGTGCACCTTGATGTTCACGGCGGCCTGCTCGACCGGAGGCGGTGGTACGACGGGAAACGCTGTCCCCGAAGTGCGGTCGTATTCGGCGTTGCCCTCGTCGTGCGATGTGGTGGATGTGACGGTACGAGAGGCATTGGGCCGGTTCGCTGGGCGTCTGGAAGACGCGGATGCACGATTGCACGCCGCGGACACCGGAACGCCCCTCGGGGCGAACGAGTTGATCTGTACGGTGAGCTTCGATGCCGACCCCGTCCCGGTCGGTGATGTCATGCCCGCCGCCGGCCCGCTGCTGCGCACCGTGACCATCGAGCTCGATCGGGGACCGGTACCACCGCCGCAGATTCACGCGACGACGACGCCGATGGCGTCGAATGCTGTTGAGCGTGAACACTTCAGCACGCCGCGTCAACTCGACGGAATCGGTGACGACGCGATGGTCAGGGACCAGGATCAAGCCGGAGCGATGCGGAGCTGGGCGACCGCGGTGGTGGGCAACGTCAGGCTCGAGGTTGTCACGTCCGGTATGGATTGGAGTGGCGCCGCGACGCCTCCGGTCTGGAGGTCGCCGACCATGCGGGCGGATCTGAGCTCGGGCGCGGAGATGATCCTCACCGACCTCGCCCGTGAGCTGCCCGAGAGCCTGCCCGTCGCGACGAGTGAACCACCGTCTACACCGACCACTGCTCCCCCTGGTACGACCGCAGTGCCTGTGCCCGTATGGAACGCTTGCGGTATCCCCGAATCTGCGATTGCCGCAGCGGGATTGGACCCGTCGAAGAAGGAGAGCGGCACCAGCGGCGGATGTCGCTGGCGGGGCGACGGGTACACGGTCGAGATCGTGGTGGGCGCCGAACCATTTCATGAGGTGTACTACAGCCACTACGGTTGGTACCCGACTCCGCGACCGATCAAGATCCGAGATCGGCCCGCGCTCATGGCCGCCAAGGCCTTCGGGGGCGCTGGTTCCGACGTCGATGACGGGTACTGCGAGCTCGGGTTCGACACACCTTTCGGCACGAAGAACGGCATCCCGACCGGCCGCGTCAGCATCGAACTGTGGGACACCGCCGACCGCAAGCCGACTGCGGTGTGCAAAGAACTCGCCCGGTTGGCGGATCCACTCGTCGCCCACATCCCACCCAGCAGATAGCGAGCGTCCACAAGTCGAGCGGTGTTGCCTGACGCCGACACCGACGCGCCCGCCGAGGGCTCTGGCATGGTAGGCAAGGGTGTGTCGAGTCGATCGATGACCGAGTCAACGCGTTGAATCCGGCTCCTGACTACGGGCGACATGCCGATCCTCGAAGCGGCTGATCAGCTTTTCTATGTCAGCACGATGCTGCTCGTCTGCCTTTCGGGCCATGCATGATGTGCAGCCCCACCGCAGCGCGTCGTTGACACAGCATCCGCCCAGGATGATCTCGCCACGCTCGGCGCGTTCGCGCATCGGCGGGCTGGGAGAGCCGTAGGCGATTTGGGTCATCGGGCCTCCACATTCCGGACAGCGCGGTTTGTCCACTGGCTTCTTCAGCACCTGGTCAGTGTGGCGGAATGGTTGTTGTCGCGCCCACCGATCAGGGTTCTGGCTGTGTCAGTGCGGGCGCGTCGTCGAGGGTGTCTGCCGGTGTCTCGGGTTCGCCGACGGCGGAGGTCGAGGGTTCGCCGAGGCGGACGGTGACGACGCCGATGAGAATCAGTGCGCCGCCGAGCAATTGGATCGGGCGGGGGGCTTCGGCGAGGAGGATCCAGGCGAAGATCAGGGCGGCGAGGACCTCGGTGAGAGCTACGAAGGAGGCCAGGCGAGAGCCGAGGCGGCGGGTGGCGGCGATGCCGGTGACGTAGGCGATGGCGGCGGTGACGATGCCGATGACGAGGATGGGGATCCACCAGGGGGTGGTGAAGTCGGCGAAGGCGACCCGGTGGGTGGTGGCGTGCAGGGGGACGATGCCGAGGGCGCCCGCCAGGATCAGGGTGAGGCCGCCGATCAGGAGTCCGCCGCAGGCCAGAACGGTGCCGGGGAGGTCGCCACCCTGGGCGGAGAGGACGAAATAGGCCGCGGCGCCGAGCATTGCGGCCAGCGCCCAGGCGATGCCGATCGGGTCGGTCGACAGGCCGGAGGTCACATCGAGCACGAGCAGCAGGCCGGTGATTCCGAGGACCGCGCCTGCGATGGTGGCCGCGCCGGGCTGTTGCCGGTGGCGTACCCACAACCAGCCCACCACGACGATCGGTGCGGTGTATTCGATGAGCAGCGCGGCGCCGACTTCCATGTGCGCGACGGCGTTGAAGTAGGCGAGCTGGGTACCCGCCACGGCGACCAGGCCGTACGCGACGATGAGATTAGCGTTGGTGCGCAACAGTTTCCAGTTTCCCCGCAGGTGGGGGAGGGCGAGCGGCACGAGAACCACCCCGGCCAGCAGCACGCGCGCGGCGACAACGGCGGCGGCGCTCCAGCCCGCGTTCATCAGCCCACGCGCGAGTGGACCGGACAGCCCGAACGAGGTGGCCGACGCCAGCGCGAGCAGCAGTCCGGACCGCATCCGGATCGCGCTGTCATGAGTCAAAGTCACCATGACTAATGACGGTAAGGAGCCTGCGGTAATATGTCAATGTGGTTTTTGCTCATGACACCGAGGCGGCCCTGCTGGCGGCGGTCGAACTGGTCAATTCCGCCGAAGACCCCGACACCTTGACCGAGGCGGCTCAGCTCGCCGAGTTCTTCGAACGACACGTCTACACGGGCGCGCACACCGGTGACGCGGCCGAACTGACCGCTGTCCGGGCCCTGCGCGCGCCGCTGCGCGCGATGCTCACCAGCGACCGTGATGCCGCCGTCACGCTCGTGAACGAGACTCTCGCCGGGCACCGCGCTGTACCGCAGTTGGTCCGCCACGGCGACGTCGACTATCACGTGCACGCGGTCCCGCCGCAAGCCCCACTTCCGGTTCGCATCGCCGTCGAAACCGCGATGGCGATGATCGATCTGATCCGCGCCGACGACCTGAGCAGACTCTCGATCTGCGCCGACGCGGACTGTGCGGGACTGGTACTCGACTTGTCCCGCAACCGTTCCCGCCGCTATTGCAGCACCGCATGCGGCAACCGCAACGCCGTCGCCGCCTACCGTGCGCGCCAGAAGTAGCCCACTGCAACGTGGTTCGGAGTAGCCGATGCCGGGCTGAGTCTGTCTCGGGCTAGCTCGGCCGTCTCTGCGTGAGCCCGTCGAGCAATGCGGCGAGCCCGAACTCGAAACTCCCCACGGCCGTGAGGGTTTCCGTGTCGGCGCGCTCGAGCCGGGCTCGCAGCCGCGGATACGGCAGGGCGATCTCGCCTGCCTCGTCGAGCGCGGCCTGGAGTTCTACCGCCGGATCGCGATCTCCGCGCCCGAGCCGTCGCCGCAGTGACACATCGGCCGCGGCGCCGGCGGCACTGCCGAGGATCAGCGTGAACACCGACCCCATCGCTTGGTCGGCCGCGTCGTCGACGAACCCGGCGTTCTCGTACACCGTCAGTGCGACCTCGTCGTGGCGAGCCTTGTTCGGCCCGTAGAGCAGGTAGCTCGACTGCGCCTGCGCCAGCCAGGGATGCCTGGTGATGGTTGTGTACAACCCGCGGGCCAGCTGTTCGGCGGCCGCGCGCCAGTCGAGCGAGTCGGGATCGGGCAGGGTGATTTCGCCCCAGATCTCGTCGGCGGCGAGGCGAATCAGGTTGTCCTTGTTCTTCACATGCCAGTACATCGCGGTCGGTGCGGAATCGAGCCGCTTGCCGAGGCTGCGCATGTTCAGCCCGTCGAGTCCCTTTTCGTCGAGCAGGTCGATCGCGGTGGCGACGATTTGTTCGCGGGTCAATGTCTCACGCGGCATGCCTAGACCATAGGGGTTCACCTGGCACTTTTACAAAGTTCAAGAAATCTCTTGCACTTAGTTCAAGTAGACCGCTACGCTACTTTTACAAAGTTCAAGAAGGGATCGACCAGCATGAATGTCTTCCTCGCCACCATCGACCTCGCCATCGCCGCCGCGTTCGTGAGCATGCCGTTCGTGCGCAATCGCTACGGCGCGGCCGCCATGGTCACCGCCGAGTCCGAGCTGGCCAGACAGGGGGTGCGCACCACCGCGCTCACCGAGAACGGCATGCGGTTCGACGCCAGTGGCCACGAGAGTGCCGCGCCACTGAGCGTCGCCGCGATCATGATCGCGCTCGCCGGCGTCAACCTCGCTGACCTGGCCGTCGCCCGGCCGCTGAACTGGGTGCTGTTGACGCTGGTTCTGCTCGGCAACAGCGTCATCGTCTACAGCAATCACACCGCCGTGCGCTCGGTGCGCGCCGCGTTCCACCGCAAGGGCGATCCCGAACTGATCCGTATCGACGTTCCCGCACTGCTCGCGGCCGCCGAATCCGGCTTCCCGGCCTGGACGTGGACGTTGCAGACGCTGCGCAACATCACCGTCTTCGGCAGCGCCGTCCTCGGCCTCGCGGCCCTCGTACTTTCCTGAAACAGCAAGCAAGGAGAAGAACCATGTCCGATCTCGCCCAGTTCATCGCCGCTACCGCCACCGAATTCGGCATCCCCGGCCTAGCCGTCGGTGTTTTCGCCGACGGTCACGAGATCTTCGCGACGCACGGCGTCACCGGCATCGACAACCCGCTTCCCATCACCCCCGACACTCTGTTCGCCGCCGGCTCCATCACCAAACCGGTGACCGCGACCGCGCTGATGCGGCTGGTCGCCGAAGGCAGAATCGACCTCAACGCGACTGTTCAGCAGTATGTTCCGGAATTCACGGCCTCGACCGACATCACCGTCGGGGCCCTGCTCAACCACACCTCGGGCCTGGACTGGAACCTCCTCGTCGATACCGGCGAGGGTGACGACGCGCTCGCCGAGTTCGCCCGCCGGTTGAGTGATCTCCCGCCGATCGGCAAGCCGGGCGAACGCTCCTCCTACAGTCAGGCCGGTTTCAACCTCCTCGGCCGGGTCATCGAAACTGTCACCGGCCAGAGTTTCGAGCGCGCGGTCCATGACCTCGTGCTCGCACCGGTCGGTATGGACAACAGTGTTTTCCTGCTCTCCGAGGTCATGACCCGCCGCTTCGCGATCGGTCACGAACTCGGCGCCGACCACGAAATGAGCGTCGTCCGGCCGTGGAAGGGCAACCGCGCCAACAATCCCGGCGGTGGCCTGGCCACGACCGTCGCCGATCAGTTGCGGTGGATGCGCGTGCACCTGGGGAAGAGCGACGTGCTGCCGACCGACATGCTCGCCCGCATGCAGGAGCCGACCGTGCAGCTGCGGGCCAGTTCGCTCGGCGACGCGATCGGTCAGTGCTGGTTCGTCCGCGACATCGATGGTGTCCGCACCATCGGCCACGGCGGTTCGGGCTTCGGGCAATTCGCCGAACTGCTTCTCGTCCCCGAACGCGACTTCGCGGTGGTGGTGATGGCCAACGCCGGTCCCGACGGGATCGCGTGCAACCAGCGCATCGTCCGCTGGGTCCTCGCGCACTACCTCGGCATCGATGATGTCGATCCGGCACCGCTGCCCTTCGACGCCGCGGCGGCCGCGGAACTGGTCGGCCGCTACGAGATCGACGCGATGACTTTCGACATCACCGCGACCCCGTCGAGTCTGGTCCTCGAGGTCAGGATCAAGCCGGAGCTGCGTGCGGCGGCCGGCCAGGATCTCCCGCCCGACCACGCGCCGTTCGATGTCGGCCTGCTGCCCGGCGCCGGTGACGAATACATCGTCACCTCAGGGGCTTTCGTCGGTCAGCGCGGATACTTCAGCCGCGACGAGGACGGCGGGGTGATCGGAGTGGACCTGGCCGGCCGGTTGTTCACCCGCATCGGCTAGCGCGCGTCGGGTGAACCGCCGGGTTTCGCCACCCGGCGGTTCGGTCGTGCCCGCAGCGCGCCTACCTGACCTTCGGGCACTTCTTGCCCGCCAGATGGCACTTGTCCTCGAATCCCGCGGGCAGCCAGGTGCCGGTCTTCAGCAGTGGGTGGTGCGGAAAGTGCCGCAGGGCAGCGGTGACGAAAAGCAATACCGCCCAGGGGCTTTGGATCTGGATCTGCTGCAACTTGCCGTCTCGGTCGGGGAATCGGCAGCCGACGCGATCCGGCGCGGTGAGGTCGATGGACTCGAGCGCGGACCAGTACAGCGAGAACGACCGATCGGGGTTGGCGAGATGCAACCGCCGGTCCGAGATCATCACCGACCCCGGCCGTTCCGCCACCCAGCGCGGTTGCGCGGCAGCCGCTGCCTGAGTGCGCCGGGTCCGGTTCACGACCGCATTACCCAACTGTGCGGCCGCGACGATCGGGGCCGGACCGGCGACGGGCCCCCTGTTCCTGGTCCGATTTCCGTCGCCGGTCGGCCGCCACGTGTACCAGCTGACGGCTCCCTCGGCGAGACCGACCTCGCCGGGCTCGATCCGCACCCGCGTCGCCGTGTGCGGGATCAGTCCCACCTCGCCGCGCGCCAGCAGATCGGCCACCCCGCAGGTGTACAGCAGGTAGTCGTCGAACCACGTCCACCCGGCCTGTTCGGCCAGGGCGCGTTCGATATCGGCCAGCGGGTCGAACACCACTCTCATCACCACCCACCCGTGCGGACTTACTGGTGTCAACGGTAGCGGAGACCGGCGGCAACGCGCGGTCGGCGGACAGCGAAAATCAGCGTTCGCTGTCCAGCATCGCCATCTGCTCGGCCGCGTACCGCTCGCCCGCGACGGCGTCGGCCGGGGCCGCCGCCTCGATCACGGCCAGCTCGTCGGGCGTGAGCGAGATCGCGAGCGCCCCGAGCGTCTCGTCGAGACGCGTCCGGCTGCGCGCGCCGATGACCGGCACGATGTCCTCGCCCCGGCTCAGTGCCCAGGCGATCGCCAGCTGGGCGACCGAAACCTGTTTCGTGGCAGCGATATCGGCCAGCGCCTCGACCAAGCGCAAGTTCCTGGTGAGGTTTTCGCCTTGGAAGCGGGGGCTGTGGGCACGGAAGTCGCCGGCCGTCGCGGGCCCGCCATTGCGGAAGGTATCGCTGAGCAGCCCCCGCGAGAGCACGCCGTAGGCGGTGATGCCCGTGCCGAGTTGCCGTGCGACCGGGAGGATTTCCTTTTCGATGCCGCGGGAGATGAGCGAGTACTCGATCTGGAGGTCGGCGATCGGGTGCACCGCGGCGGCCCGTCGCAGTGTGTCGGCACCGATCTCGGAGAGTCCGATGTGCCGCACGTACCCCGCCTCGATGAGTTCGCCGATCGCGCCGACGGTGTCCTCGATCGGCACCTCGGGATCCAGGCGCGCGGGCCGGTAGACGTCGATGTGATCGACACCGAGTCGAGTCAGCGTGTAGGTGAGGAAGTTGCGGAGGGCGGCCGGTCGCCCGTCGAAGCCGCCCCATGTTCCGCCCGGCCCGCGCAGCGCACCGAATTTCACGCTGAGTACCACGTCCTCGCGGGCACGTTCGGCGATGGCCTTGCCGACCAGCATCTCGTTGTGACCCGCGCCGTAGAAGTCACCGGTGTCGATGAGGTTGATGCCCGCGTCGATGGCGGCATGGAGGGTCGCGACCGATTCACGGTCGTCGGAGGCGCCGTATATCCCGGACATGCCCATCGCGCCGAGGCCGATGCGGCTGACGCGGGGACCGGTGTCGCCGAGGCCGACGGTGGGAATCTGTGAGTTCGTCATGCTTCGAGCCTGCGCCGCGAGCGCCGCTCGCGGCAGAGATCGTTCATCGGGGGATCGCCGGTCCCTGGCTGGGCGCCGCCGCGAAGCGCACCATGGAGACATGGACCGATCCGAGCTGGCCGACTTCCTGCGCCGTCACCGGGAACTGCTCACCCCTGCCGACGTGGGCCTGCCGCCCGGCCTGCGCCGGCGCACCCCCGGTCTGCGACGCGACGAGGTGGCTCTGCTCACCGGCATGTCGACCGACTACTACACCCGCCTCGAACAGGCGCGTGGTCCACGCCCGTCCACCCAGGTCCTCGCCGCGTTGGCTCGCGCGCTGCGCCTGAGTACCGACGAGCGCGACCACCTGTTCCATCTGTGCGGCCACCCGTCCCCGGACCGCGGGCTGCGCGACAAGCACGTCGGCCCCGGCCTGCTGCACATGCTGGACAAACTCGACGACGTCCCCGCCGCCGTGATCACCGATCTCGGCGAGGTCCTCGTCCAGAACCGCATGCACAGTCTGCTGGCTGGTGACCACGGCGCCCGCAGGGGCCTCGATCGCTTCTATTCCTGGCGCTGGTTCACCGATCCATCGGCCAGAACGCTGTTCCCCGAATCGGATTGGGCCCGTATGAGTCGCAGCCATGTGGCCGATCTGCGTGCCACCGCGGCACGTCGCGCCGACGATGCGGAGGTCACCGGCTTCATCAGCGAGTTACGCGGCAACAGTGCGGAATTCGAAGAGCTGTGGAACGAACACGAGGTCGCCGTGCGGATCTCCGACACCAAACAGTTCCTGCACCCGGAAATCGGCCTGATCGATACGATCTGCGAAACCCTGCTCACCCCGAACGCCGCCCAGCGACTGCTGGTCTATCTGCCGCGTCCCGGCACCGACGCGGCGGAGAAGATGGCGCTGCTGCGGGTGATCGGCACCCAACTCCTCAGTCCGACACAGTGATTCACGGTGTCCCGGTGACATAGGCCAGCGCGGTGTCGATCGCGGGCTGACCGCCTGCCAGCGCGTACCCGGCGAGCGCGCCGATCGCCGCCCCTGCCACGGTGGCGACCGGGACGGTGATGAAGTCCAGGATGAACAGGCCGAGTGGGAAGCCGAGTACGAAACCGATGGCAGCCCCGATGGCGGCACCTTCGATGATCTTCGGTTGCAGGCGTTGGGTTTCGGCGAAGAAGCGTTCCTGTGCGCTGATGTCGCGCACCGGTGTGGTGGATTCGCTGATCGGGGTGAGGGTCAGGCTGGTGCCCTGCTCGTCGATCGACGGTGTGAGCGGCACCGCGTGCGCACCGACTCGCACGACCATCGGCAGCGCCGCGAGGACCGCCCCCGATTCGTCGGTGATCGCGACGACTGTCGCGTCGTGGACGAGCTGGAACCGCCCCGTGTCGATGGTGGTGACCACCGCACGCCGATCCTCGGTGGCGCTCACCTGGTAGTTCACGCCCTTGTCGAGGCCGCGCAGCGAGGGCGCCGCGACCGGCTGCTCGGCGATCACCGGCGCGGGCTCGGCGTGCCCGTTCCCGGCTGCCGCCACGATGACCCCCATCGCGAGCAGTGCTGCCCCGACCCCAGTGCCGATCCTCATCCCGCAAGCCTCCTGCTGCTCCACTCGGGTCCGGTTCGTCCCGTTCGTCGCGGCAAACCTAGCCGTTACGGCCCCGTTCGGAAAGTCCACAGCCGGCGGGGCCGGGACGGATCAGCGCCGCGCGTTCGACGATCCGGAGCCGGTCTGTGGACGTCGGGCGAAATCCGGCGCGTGCTCGGGGCGCAGCCCGATACCGCCGAGATAAGCGGTGATTCCGGCGAGCGCGGGCACGGCGTCGACAACACGCAGCGGCAAGGGTGCGGTGTGCAGGGTTCCCCGCAGCGCGGGCGTGATGAGCATGTCGTGTTCGCCGCGCTGGGATCGCTGCGTGAAGCTCGCGGGCAGCATCCGCCTGCGCTGCACCTTTTCCAGGTCGGCGGTCCGCACGGTGCCGTCGAGCAGCGGCTGGGCCAGGATGCGCGCGGCCGCGACGGCGTCCTGCACCGCGAGATTGACGCCGACCCCGCCGACCGGTGACATCGTGTGCGCGGCATCGCCGATGCACAGCAGGCCGGGGACGTACCACCGGTCGAGCATGCCCACCGTCACCTCTAGCAGTTCGACGTCGTCCCAGGCCCGGATCGCCGCTGTCGCCTCGGTGGGCCAGCCGAACAGTTCGGTGACGCGATCGCGTAGCCACCGCACGTCGTGTGCGGCGCGAAGCTCTGCGTCACAGCCCTTTTCGATGATGTAGCCGGTCTGGTAGTAGTCGCCGCGGTCGATGGCCACCGCGGAGTTGCCGTTGGTGAAGCGGGCCTGCACGGCACCGCCGTCGATGTCGTCCTCCGATTTCGGGATGCGGAAGAACCACATGTCCATCGGCACATCTTCCATGCGCGGGCGCAGACCCGCGGCCTCGCGCGTCACGGAATCGCGTCCGTCGCAGGCGATCACGAGATCTGCGCGCAGGGCGTGTTCGACGCCGTCGGCATCGAGATAGCGCACGCCTGCCACCCGGCCCGCCTCTTCGATCAGTCCGGTCGCGGTCGAGCGCATGCGCAGGGTGAAGGTCGGTTCCTCGGCCGCGGCGCTGGTGAGCAGGTCGAGGAAGTCCCATTGCGGCACCATGGCGATGTGCCGGTACTTGCCGGGAATTCGGGTGAAATCGGCGGCGACCACCATGCGGTCGCCCGCGTGCATGCACATCCGGGTGAGCTCGGAGCGCGGCAACCTGGCGAAGTTCGCGCCGAGCCCCAGTTCGTCGATCAGTCGCACCGTCGACGGGTGCACCGTATCGCCGCGAAAATCCCGGAGGAAGTCGGCATGCTTTTCCAGCACGGTCACCTCGACGCCTGCTCTGGCGAGTAGGAGACCGGCCATCGTGCCCGCGGGGCCGCCGCCGACGATGCAACAGGTGGTCTTGTCCATGAGTGTTCCCCCTCGATGATTCCCGCCAAGTTCTACGACAAAGCGTAGTAGTGAATCCATCGGCCCGTCCAGGGTTTTCCGAAAGGGGTTGACCGGATGACGTGGCCACGCAATACTGAACTAGATGGTTCAGTATGACTTCCTAGACGCCTCGTTCGGGGCGCTCGCGGACCCCACACGGCGGGGCATCCTCGAGCAACTCGGGCGTGGACCCGCGAGTATCAGCGAGTTGGCCGAGCGATTCGAGATGACCTTGACCGGCATCAAGAAGCACATCGGCCTGCTCGAGGACGCGGGCATGGTGGTCACCGAGAAGCGTGGGCGGGTGCGGTACTGCCGGATCTGTGAGCACGTCTTCGATCGTGAGGTGGCCTGGATGCAGGGTTATCGGCAGATGCTCGAAGCCCGGATGGACCGTCTCGGTGAATTCCTGCAACGAACGGAGCCAGAGCAATGAGCACCACCACCAACGACGCCGTCATCACCTCCACCTCGGACCGCGAAGTCCACATCGAACGCGATTTCGACGCCCCACTGGACCGGGTATGGGACGCCTACAGCCGCATCGAGCAGCTCTCCCGCTGGTGGGGTCGCGGTCACGTGGTCGACGTCGAGCGCTGGGAGTTCCGCAAGGGCGGCCACTGGCGTTTCGTCGAACACGACGGCGACGAGTCCTACGGTTTCGAGGGCCGCTTTCGCGAGATCACCCCGAAGGAACGCATCGTGCAGTCCTTCGAGTGGGACGGCATGCCCGCCCACATCTGCATCGACTCGACCACCTTCCTCGATCTCGGCGACGGCCGCACCAGGGTCGCCACCGACAGCATCTTCCACACGGCCGAGGAATGCGCGGGCATGCTCGCCTCGGGCATGGAGGTCGGCCTCAACGACAGCTACCAGGCCCTCGACGCCCTGCTGGCCGAACGTCGCTGAGCGCGCGAACCCGATGCGGTGGCGGGGAGACCCGCATCGGGTGGCGGCGTGGCCTGTTTCGCCGCAGGCTGATTCCGGACAGCGAGGGCGATGCGGCCTCGGCGCCGCGTCAGAGGTGAGTGCAGCCGGTCGCTCGTTTGCGTGGCTTCAAGCGCAACGGCGGTAGCGGCGGAGCGGGTATCCGCTCCTCGGGGGTGTGGCCGACGACCAACGGAAAACGGCTGGTATCGCGGGCTTCCCACGCCTGCCGCGCATCGATGATCTCCTCGTGACTGCGGGCGACGAAGTTCCACCACATCACCAGCTCCTCGGCGAAGGGTTCGCCGCCGACCAGCGCGAAATGCGCTCCGTCGGTGCTGGACAGGCGCAATTCGGTGCGGTCGGTGCCCAGATACAGCAGCGGGCCCGGGGTGAGTTCGGTGCCGTCGATCGTCACCGCGCCCTGGATCACCAGCACGGCGTGCTCGAACGCGCGGTCCAGCGGGAGCGACACCTCGGCGCCGGGGTCGAGCACAATGTCGGCCCCGACGATCGGCGTGTAGGCCTTCGCTGGTGAGGCGACACCGCCCAGGGCGCCGATCAGCACGGTGGCGCGCAGTCCTGGCGCCGCGTAGCTCGGCAGTTCGCGATGCTGCTCGAAATGCGGGTCGATGCCGGTGGCGGTGCCGGGCAGCGCGATCCACAGCTGGAGGCCGTGGCCCGCTTCCGCGCCGGGCACGCCGAACTCCGAATGCGCGATGCCGCGACCGGAGGTCATCAGATTCAGCTGTCCCGGCGCGATCTCGACGTCGGAGCCCACCGAATCGCGATGCCGGATGCGGCCGTCGAGCGGCCAGGTCACCGTCTGCAAGCCGATGTGGGGGTGGGGCAGGATGTCGGGGGAGGCGCCGGCCTCGGTCGCGGTGGCCGAACCGAACCGGTCGAGGAAACACCATGCGCCGACGGTGGGCAGATCCCGTTGCGGCAGTGTGCGTTCCACGTACACCCCGCGCACCCCGCCGAGCGGGACCTCCCTGGCCGGATACAACTCGGCGATCGGACCCGGACGCGGCGACGGCTCACACAGCGCCTCGTCCGGGTCGATCTCCAGGTCGCTCATCCGGCGATGCCCTTGCCCACCACGTGCGCGTCGTACTCGGGGTGCTTGTCCAGCCAGCCGCGAATGAACGGGCAGTGCGCGGTGATGGTGCGCCCGCGCGCGATCACGTCCTCGATTGCCTGGCGGGCGAGTACGCCGCCGAGTCCCTTGCCCGCGAACGCGTCGTCGATCTCGGTGTGGATGAAATCGGTGTCGTTGTCGCGCTCGATGTATTCGGTGAAGCCGGCGAGCTCGTCGTCGAAGAACACGTCGTAGCGATTCTTCTCGACATTGCGCACGACGCGGCGCTGTGGCTCTGCTGTCTCGGTCATCGGCAAACGCTCCTTCCGCACCGACGGCGGTGCGCTGAGGGTCGGCGCGTCGTTGCGTCGACCGTGACGGTAACCAGAACCATTCGTCGGCCGCAGCCTATTCCGCGCGATCGTCGGTCGTCGCGGGACTCTATTCGCGTCCTGCCGAGGTGAACGTCATATCGGCGTACCGGCTGCCTGCCACCTGTTCGGCGATCGGCTCCACTGCCGCCAGTTCGTCCGCAGACAGGCGTACCGATGCCGCGGCGACGTTATCGGCCAGTCTGGTCCGCTTGCGGGTGCCGGGAATCGGCACCACGGACAGGTTGTGCACATCCGCCCGCGCATGTACCCACGCGAGTGCGACCTGGGCCTGGGTGATGCCGTGCGCGGCGGCGATCGCGGCCAGCGGTGCGAGCAATGCGGCGTTGTGCTGGGCGTTGTCGCCGGTGAAGCGGGGCTGGAACTTGCGGAAGTCCTGGTCGCTCAGCTCTGTCGCCGAGGTGAACGCGCCGGTGAGAAAGCCGCGGCCCAGCGGCGAGTACGGAACGAACGCCACACCCAGTTCGGCCGCGGCGGGTACCGCGGTGCGTTCCACGTCGCGGGAGAACAGCGACCACTCCGACTGCAACGCCGCGATCGGGTGCACCGCGTGCGCGGCCCGCAGCTCGTCACCGGTCACCTCGGACAACCCGAGCGCCCGCACCTTGCCCGCCGCGACGAGTTCGGCCATGGCGGCGACGGTCTCCTCGATCGGGACTCGCGGGTCGCGCCGGTGCATGTAGTACAGGTCGATCGTGTCGACGCCGAGCCTGCGCAGGCTGGCCTCGACCGACGCGCGAATGTAGGCGGGGGAGTTGTCGAAGCCGCGGAAGGACGGATCGTCGGCCTTGCGAACGATGCCGAATTTCGTGGCGATGAGCAGGTTTTCGCGGTTGGCACGCACGAAATCGCCGAGGAATTCCTCGTTGTGGCCGGATCCGTACACGTCGGCGGTGTCGAACAGGGTGACGCCGAGTTCGAGCGCGTGGTCGAGGGTGGCCCGCGATTCGGCCGCGTCGGTATCACCGTAGAACTCGCTGATGCCCATACAGCCGAGCCCCTGAGTGCCGATCAGCGGTCCGTCGGCGCCCAGAGTCGTGGTCGGCAGTGTCGCGGTGGTGCTCATGTGTCGCTTCCTTCGCTCGTGTGCACGGTGATCGTGGCGGGCCGGACCACATCCGATCGGCCTTCGTAGACGGCGATCTTGTAGTCGAGAACGGCCACGGTCTGCTGCAGCTCCGCGATCTTGTCGAGCACGTCGGATCTGGTCTGCCGGAACATCTCCAGCCGATCCGGGTAGGTCTGCTCGCCTGCCCGCACCAGTTCGGCGTAGCGGATCATGTCGGCCACCGGCATGCCGGTGAGCCGCAGCCGGGCGATCAGCGCCAGCCACTCCAGGTCGCGGTCGCTGAACCGGCGGTTGCCGGTGTGATCGCGACCGACATAGCTCATCAGCCCGATCCGCTCGTACCAGCGCAGGGTGTCGCGGCTCAGGCCCGAGCGATCGGCCACCTGGCCGATCGAATACCTCGGGCGTTCGTGCTCGTCGTCGCCGCTCTCGGCGCGCAGCGCCGCGTCCTGATCCATCGTGCTCGTCCCTTCCCGTGGAACTTCTTAGACGGTATCCACCTGGAGTGCACTCCAAGCAAGGACTGTTCCTCGGGGGCGAGCGAAGTCAGCTGTAGTTCGGCAGCTCCTGGATCGCCCACTTGTTGCCGTCGGGGTCGGCGAAGAAGGTGAACCGTCCCCAGCCCATGTCCTCGACGGGGCTGGCCGCCACACCCGCGGCGATCAGCTGTTCATAGGCCTTGTCGGCGCTGGCCACGACCATCTGCATCCCCTCGACGCTGCCCGGTGCGGCGCTGGTGAGCCCGCGGCCGATGCAGATCGAACACCCCGAACCCGGCGGTGTGAGCTGGACGAATCGGATCTCCGGGGACGGTGTGTGGTCGTGATCGGCGTTGAAGCCGATGCTGGTGTAGAAATCCTTGGCCCGGTCGACATCGGTGACCGGGATGGCAACGAGTTCGATTTTCCAATCCATGTGGTCGAGCATGACACGGTGGTCCGACGGAAACGTAGTGTGGATCACATGGCTGGTAAGGACATCGACCGCGTCAGGGCCCGCTCGGCTTGGGAAACGGTCAAGGAGAGCCCGGTGATCACCGCTATCGCGGTGGCCCCGGTGGTACTCGTGCTCGGCGTGGTCTGGGCGCTGACGAACGGATTCGTCGCGTTCGTGCTCCTGGCGCTGCTGGGGGTGGGCATCGTCGTCGGCGGCAAGCTGCTCAAGTGAGCCGCACCGAATGAGGTCAGCGCGGGACGTGGAACGTCGTGAGTTCGCCCGTTCCGGGGCCGAGTTGTGCCCACGGCCGATCGAACTCGAGCACGGCCAGCGCCGAGGTGGGGAACTTGCGGCTGAGCTCGGTCGCCTGATCGGATTCGCGGTTGCCCGCCAGCTCCCACGCGGTCCAGGGAATCCCGGGCACATGGCCGACGATGAGCAGCGTCGAGATCGTGTCGTCGGTGAGCCCGATCAGTTCCATGAGGGTGTGCGGGTTCGCGTCGTAGATGTCGTCGGTGTACTCGACGGGCGCGGTGATGCCGGTGGCCGCGAGGGTCTGTCTGGTGCGCTCGGCGGTCGAGCAGCGCACCGCGTCGATCGGCGGCGCGGCGGCGCGCAACCAGTCCCCGGCCAGCGCCGCTTCGCGCTCGCCACGCGGTGCCAGCGGGCGCGCGTGGTCGTCGACGTTGTCGGGATAGGCCGATTTTCCGTGCCGCATCAGGATCAGGGTCGCCACCATGAGACCACCGTAATCGTGGGCAGCGGTGAGGTAGCAGTCACACTCGAGGCACACTGAAAGCTGCGTCACCATCGATGGGTTCGTGGTTCACCCGCCACGGGCCCTGATAGGGGGCGTCTCGAGCCACCGACCACACATTTCGAGGATCTGCACCTATGGCCTACGTCATCACGCAGCGTTGTTGCAACGACGCCAGCTGCGTCACCGAATGCCCGGTCGACTGCATCCGCCCGACTCCGGATCAACCGGAGTTCGCCACGGCGGAGATGCTGTACATCGACCCCGACACCTGCATCGACTGCGGTGCCTGCGTTGACGCGTGCCCGGTGGACGCGATCTTCTCCGAAGATGACCTGCTGGCCTCGCTGTCCAGATACCGCGAGATCAACGCCGCCTACTTCCAGCGTCACCCGCTCGAGTCGAACTTCGACCCGCTGAGCACACCGGTGCGCCCGCCCAAGAGCCTGGGCACGCTGCGCGTCGCGATCGTCGGCGCGGGCCCCGCTGCCTGCTACGCCGCCGACGAATTGCTGCGGCGCAGCGATGTCGAGGTGGAGATGTTCGACCGGCTGCCGACCCCGTGGGGTCTGGTGCGCGCGGGCGTCGCCCCCGATCACGCGGGCACCAAGGGCGTCGCCGAGATGTTCGAGTCGGCGTTCCGCCGCGACACGCTGCAGTACTACCTCAATGTCGAGGTCGGTGAGCACATCGATCACCAGGAGCTCCTCGACCACCACCACGCGGTGATCTACGCCGTCGGCGCCTCGAGCGACCGCGCGCTCGGCATCCCCGGCGAGGACCTGCCCGGCAGCCACTCGGCCACCGAGTTCGTGGCCTGGTACAACGGCCACCCCGACTTCGCCGAGCACGAGTTCGACCTGTCCGGCGAACGTGCGGTGATCGTCGGCAACGGCAACGTGGCCCTCGATGTGGCGCGCGTGCTCACCGGCGACCCGGACGAGCTCGCCAAGACCGACATCGCCGACCACGCGCTGGACGCCCTGCGGCGCAGCAACATCCGCGAGGTGGTGATCCTCGGGCGACGAGGCCCGCTGCAAGCCGCCTACAGCTCGCCGGAGTTCCTGGCGCTCACCCATCGCACGGGCGTCGATGTGATCGTCGACCCCGCCGATATCGAACTCGACCCGCACAGCCGCGCGTTGCTCGACGATCCGAACATCGAACCCTCGTTGCGCCTGAAGTACGAGCTCGCGAAAGAGTATTCGACGGCCGCGCCCGACCTGTCGAACAAGCGGATCGTGTTCCGCTACCTCGCCGCGCCGACCGCCGTGCACGGTACCGACGCGGTCACCGCGATCGAGTTCGCGCACAACGAATTGACCGAGGAGAACGGGCAATTGGTGGCCACCGCCACCGATCGCACCGAGACCATCGAGACCGGCCTGGTGCTGCGCTCGATCGGCTACCGCGGCGAACCCGTCGCCGGCCTGCCCTTCGACGAGCGCCGTGGCACCGTGCCGAGCGAGCACGGCCGGGTCATCGACGCGACCGTGCCCGTCCCCGGCGTCTACGTCTCCGGCTGGATCAAGCGCGGCCCGCGCGGGGTGATCGGCTCCAACCGGATCGACGCCGAGGAGACCGTCGAAGCGGTGATCGCCGACTTCATCGCGGGCAAACTCACCGCGCCGACCGGCGACCGCGCCGCCCTGCGGGCACTGCTCGCGCAGCGCCAGCCCGATCTGGTCGACCGCAAGGGCTGGAAGACCATCGACCAGGCCGAGAAGACCGCGGGCAAGGCGGCAGGCAGGCCGCGGGTCAAGTTCACCACCCGCGCCGACCTGCTCAAAGCAGCCAAGGGCTAGGTGTAGAGCCGGCACGGGTACCCGCGGTGCCGGGTACCCGTGCCGGCCGCGCCGCAGGAACGGCCGCAGGCCGAGAACACGCGGCGCCAGCCGCCAAAATTACGGTAGCGGCATGATTCGGACGACGGTTGTGGTGACGCCGCCGACCACGAACCACAGGCGTAGCACCATCTGCCCGGTCCGGTCGCCCGGTTCGTGGCGGGCGCGCACGGTGATGTGCTCGCGGGCCAGCACCGGCGCCACGTACTCGATCACGGCGCGATGCGGTCCGGCGACCAGCTTCGGGAAGTCGACCAGGAACTGTTCGACGGCCTGCCAGTAGCAGGCGTTGTTGACATGGTTGTACTGGTCGATATCGGTCGCCCGTACCGGGAACGGCAGGTCGGCGTCGGATTCGCGCGGCGCCGGATCGGTGAGATAGGGCCGCCAGCGCAGGCGATGCTCGTCGGTGGATCGGGCCAGGTAGGCGAGGCCGTCGTCGCTGATCCGGGCGGGCAGATTGCTCGACTCGCTGAGGTTGATCCAGAATCCCTCGGTCTCGATCAACCCACCGCGTTCGCTGGTGATCCGCGTGCGCATATTCGTCCACCGGGTGGACATCGACGAACACCAGCGCTCGAGATGCACGTGATCGGGCCACACGACCGGGCGGATCACGTCGATAACAGTGCGGCGCACGATCCAGGTGGGGTCGGTGAGGTGCAGCGCGGTCTGATTGAGCTCGTCCCAGGCGATGTCGGACAGGTAGCGCGCTACGGCGTCCAGGCGGAGTCGTTGATAAGGATCCACGTCGCCTGCCCGGACGGGCCACGCCGTGGCGAAACCCGTGCCCTCCTCGGGAAGCGGGGCCAGTGGCTGATCGAGTGACACGTGTGCTCCTTGCGCGACACACCAGTGCGCCGCGACTTCTTGCGTAGTTCTGTAGACGACTTTACGGGTCGCAGATCACACCCTCACGCCGAGCCGGGACTAGCGGTACCAGGTGTGGGTCACCAAGGGCCCAGCAGCGGGGTTGTCCTACATGACAGACCTATCGGCGCCCAGGTAGCCTGCTGTAATGGCCGGCGGAGCGATGGCGGGCTCGATGTTCGGGCGCTATGAAATTCGCAGACTTCTCGGAGTCGGCGGTATGGGGGAGGTCTACGAGGCATACGACACGTCCAAGAATCGTGTTGTCGCCCTCAAGATGCTCAACCGTGAACTCGCTGGTGATCCCACCTTCGTGCAGCGTTTCCGTCGCGAATCGCAGGCTATGGCGAGTGTGCAGGAACCGCACGTCATCCCGGTGCACGACTGGGGCGAGGTCGACGGTGTTCTCTACATCGACATGCGCCTGGTCAAGGGCGTCGATCTCAAGGAGCGCTTGCAGCAGTACGGCAGGCTCACGCCGGTCGAGGCGGTGCAGGTGGTCGAGCAGATCGCGTTCGCGCTCGACGCCGCGCACGAGGTCGGCTTGGTCCATCGCGACGTGAAACCGGGCAACATCCTGCTCACCGGCAACCTGTTCGCCTACCTGGTCGACTTCGGCATCGCCCACACCGCCACCGACCCGCAGCTCACCAGCGCGGGCAGCGCGGTCGGCTCGATGGCGTACATGGCGCCGGAGCGGTTCGAGAGTGTGCCGATGTCGCCGTCGGTGGACACCTACGCGCTCACCTGTGTTCTCTACGAATGCCTGGTGGGCCGGGTGCCGTACCCGGTGAACAGCCTCGCGGGCGCGATCGGCTCGCATCAGATGGCGCCCGCCCCGCGCCCCAGCGCGGCCGACGCCACGCTGACCACCTTCGACCCGGTCGTTGAACGGGGCATGGCCAAGCGGCCCGACCAGCGCTACGCGACCCCCGTCGACCTGGCCCGGGCCGCCAGAGCGGCGCTGATCCAAGCCGAACGCTCCACTCCCGCCACGGTATCCGGGCCCCGGATCGAGATCACCGGCCCGCAGACACCGCCGAGCCGGGTCGGCGATCTCGCTTCCCCGCCGACAACCCGCGGCTCGGCGGTCGTGCCCGCCGACTCGCAGCCACCGCCGACTCGCGACTCCGCGGCTCTTTCGCCGGATTCGCATTCGCCCCCGACGCGGGACTCCGCGGCGCTGTCGCCGGACTCGCGGTCACCCGCTACCCGGGATTCCGCAGCGCTGTTTCGTGATTCGCAATCGCCCCCGGCGATCTACGGCTCGGCAGCCTATGCGCCCGACTCACACTCACCGGTGACGGCAAGGGGGCCGGTGTCCCGGCCGGGAGGGCAGGCGACCGGCGCCGGGCCGACCACTCGGGTCACGGGGCCGCAATCCGGCGAACCGTATTCGACGCATCGCGTGAGCGGCCCGCATTCCGCCGGACCGCAGCCGACGCGCCGGGTGACCGGACCCCAACCCGCAGACGCGTATCGGGCAGCAGAGCACCAACCGACGGTCCTGCGCGCGGCACCCGGTGTGACCGGTCCCGGCCGGGGGAGTGGCTATACCCATCCGTCGGCACCGCTCCCGATTCCCCCGCAACGTAATTCGGCCACGCCGGTGCTGGCCGGTGCGCTGGGTTCGCTGATCGTGTTGGCGGCGGTCGGTATCGGGGTGTGGTTCATGATGACCGTCGACGACCGCCGCGATGTGGCCGTGCCGCCGTCGCCCGCGTCCGGCGTCGTCGATCCCTCGGTGATCGAGACCGTCAGCCAGACGGTCCCCACCACAGAACAATCGCCGATCACGACCACTGTCCCCCCGCTGCAATCGAGTGTCTCCGGCGCCGACGGCCAAGGTTTCCTGAACGCGGGCCCGCGGTGCAACGACAACGACGCCGCGATGTCCATCGCCCGCACCACCAGATCGCGTGTCGTCATCTGTCACACCGGCGACCAGCGGTATTACTACAAGGGTGTACGCGCCAGCGACGGTGCCGGGATCGAACTCGATGATCCGGTACCGAACGGCGGTGGCGCGTACACCGTCACCAACCCGACCGACGGCACGCAGTACCAGCTCGACTCTTCCGGTCTGACGATCATCAAGGCCGGTTCGGTGCTCGCCAGCGAGCCGGTCACCGAGTTCGCCCATCGCTGATCCCACCGGCGGGTTATGTTCGCGGGTGAATGTCATCAAGAGAGGTGTCGGAAATGCGCGCAGCCCAGGTCGGCAAGTTGGACGGACCGTCGGCGATCGAGATCGTCGATTTGCCCGAGCCGGTGGCCTATCCGGGCGGTGTGCTGATCGACGTGCACGCGGCGGGCATCGCCTTCCCCGACGTGCTGATGACGCGCGGTCTCTACCAGATGAAGCCGGGCTTGCCGTTCGTCGTCGGCGGCGAGGTGGCCGGTGTCGTGCGCGAGGCGCCGGAGGGTTCGTCGCTGCGCCCCGGTGACCGGGTGGCCGCGCTGACCATGCTCGGCAACGGCGTCGCCGAGGTGGCGGTCTCGCCGGAACACGCGGTGTTCGCCCTGCCGGACAACGTCTCTCTCGAAGCCGGTGCGGGCGTGCTGTTCAACGACCTCACCGTCCACTTCTGCCTGACCAAGCGCGCCAGGATGGTCGAGGGCGAGACGGTGCTGGTACACGGCGCGGCGGGCGGTATCGGCACCTCCACGCTGCGCATGGCCAGGGCGCTCGGCGCGGGCCGGGTGATCGCGGTGGTCAGCACGGATACGAAAGCACAGGTGGCCAAGGCCAATGGCGCCACCGATGTGGTGCTGACCGAAGACTGGCTCGCCGCGGTGAAGGACCTGACGGACGGCCGTGGCGTCGATATCGTCCTCGACCCGGTCGGCGGCGACCGCTTCACCGACAGCGTCCGTTCCCTGGCGGGCGGCGGCCGGCTGCTGGTCGTCGGTTTCACGGCGGGGGAGATCCCGACGGTGAAGGTGAACCGCCTGCTGCTCAAGAACGTCGAGGTCGTCGGCGCGGCCTGGGGCGAATGGGTGATGAGCCATCCCACCTACCTCGCCGAGCAGTGGGCCGAGATCGCCCCGCTGCTGGCGTCGGGCGCGATCCCCGCTCCCGATCCGGTGCTGTACCCGCTGGAACGCACCGCCGAAGCCGTTGCGGCACTGGATAACCGGACCGCCACCGGCAAGGTGGTCGTGCGGCTGCGCTGACCGCGCCGGCTGTCACAGGTCGGCGGTACTGTCGGCGGGTTATCGCGGGTCGACGAAGGAAACCGAATGCAGCTGTCGAACAGAACACTCAACCGGACGTTGCTGGCCCGGCAGCATCTGCTGGAGCGTTCGACGCTGACCACCGACCAGATGTGCGAGCACCTGGTCGGCTTGCAGGCCCAGGACGTACCCCCGCCGTTCATCGGCTTGTGGAGTCGGATAGCCGATTTCGATCCGGCGACGGTATCGAAGGGCCTCGATGATCGGTCGCTCGTGCGGATCACCTTGATGCGCGGCACGATTCATCTCGTCACGCCGCCGGATGCGTTGCGGATCGCGCCGCACATTCAGCCCGAGCTCGAGAAAGCCCCGTTCCGTCAGGGTTTCAACTACGGTGCGATGGTCGGCCTCGACCCCGACGAAGTGCGCGCGCACGGGGAGGCGGCGCTCGGTGACGAGCCGAAGTCGGCGGCTGACCTGCGCGCCGAAGCCGCCCGCCGCTACCCCGACCGCGACGCCGGTGCGGTCCTGCAGACCTGGCTGTATCAACTCCCCGTCCTGCAAACACCCCCGCGCGGCCGCTGGGGCGACAACAGCCGCCCGGTCTGGTCGCGGGTTCAACCCTGGCTGGGCGCCCCACTCGATCCGGCCTACCCGGTATCGGAGTTGATCCTGCGCTACCTGCGTGCCTTCGGCCCGGCGAGCACGATGGACATGCAGGCGTGGTCGCGCCTGCCCGCCATGAAGAAGGCCGTCGCCGAACTCGGCGACCGGGTGCGCACCTACACCGACGCCCGCGGCCGCACCCTCTACGACCCGGCCGACCTCGAACTCGCCGATCCCGACCTGCCCGCCCCGGTCCGGCTGCTCGGCTGGTACGACAACGCGCTGTTGTCCCACCAGGACCGCGCGCGGATCACCGGCGACGACAACCCGCCGACCCTGCGCGCCTTCGCCACCAATGTCTCGCCGATCCTGATCGACGGTTTCGCGGCCGGGGTGTACAAGATCTTCGTCAAGTCCGGAACCGCTCGCCTGCGGATCAGTCCGGCCCGCCCGTGGACGAAAACCGAAGCGGCGCAGGTGGAAGCGGAAGCGGGTGCCTTGCTCGCCTTCCTCGAGGCCGAATCCGAACCGGTCGTCGAGATCCTCGAGCCCGGCGCCGACCTTCGCCCGTGACGTCGCTTTAACGTCGAGGCAACAACGGCTTCCTAGGGTCGGTCCCACGACGTTCATGGCTGCAACGGACGACGTGCTCCGCTGAATCCGGCGAGCGAACCAGCCGCATCCCGAAAGAGGTGCGCGCATGGATTCTGTCGCGTCCGTAGTCATTACCGATGTCACCGTCTATACCGAGCGGGGCTGGGCGCCCGGCGAAGTCGTGATCGAAGACGGCGTGGTCATCGCCGTGGGGGCCACCCCCGAACACGCGGAGCTGCCCCGTTTCGACGGTGGTGGCGGTTATCTGCTGCCGGGCTTCGTCAATACCCACACCCACCTTCAGCAGGCGGTTCTGCGCGGGGTCGGCGAGGGCCTGCCGCTGCTGGAATGGCTGCGTTGCGTTGGCGAACACACCGTGGCCGCCACCCCGGAACGGACCTATCTCTCGGCGCTGGCAGGTGGCCTCGAGCTGCTGCGTAGCGGCGTCACGACGGTCGTCGAACACATGTGGCCGAGCCCGTCCGACGAGATCCACCAGTCGATGATCCGCGCGCTGCGAGAGCTCGGAATCCGTGTGGTCCTCGGTCGCGGCATCGCCGACCGCGCCGACATCACCCGCAAATGGGGCCTCGATCCGCGGCTCCTGCAGCCGCTCGACGAGGCTCTCGCCCACGTCGACGAGCTCGACAAGCAACTCGTCGGTACCCGCATCACGACGGCGCTCGCGGTCCCCAATCCGCGTTGCCTGACCCCCGACGGCATGGCGGCCGCCCGCGAGTACGCCCGAGCCGCCGGCAAAACCGTGTCGATACATGTACTCGAGACCACCACCGACGACGACATGTGCCGATTGCATGCGGGTGTCTCGGCCGTCGACTACCTCGACGCGAGTGGTTTCCTCTGGGACCGCACCTTGGCCGTGCACTGCGTCAACCTCGACGAGCACGGCCGCGAGGTCTTCGCCGAACGCGGTGTCGCCGTCTCCTACAACCCGGTTTCCAACATGCGCCTCGGCAGCGGCGTCGCCCCGGTTCCGGAGATGCTCGCGGCAGGCATCGACGTCACCCTCGGTGTCGACGGCGCCGCGAGCAACGACACTCAGGACATGCTGCTGGCCCTGCGCATCGGCGCATACCTGCAGCGTGCGGCCCATAAGCAGGCCGACCTGCTCGGTTTCGACGAGATGCTGCGGATGGCGACCGGGGCCGCGGGCCGGGTGCTCGGCCGCCCTGCGCGCACCGGCATCGCCGTGGGTGACCGCGCCGATCTCACCCTGGTTCGCTTCGACCGCGACTTCGCCTGCCTGCCGGTTCTCGACCCCGGTGCCACCCTGCTCACCGCCGCGTCGCCGCGCGTGATCGACACCGTGTGGGTCGACGGCGAGGCCGTGATCCGCGACGGCCGCAGCACCCGCGTCGATCATCAGGATCTCGCGCGACGTCTGATCCGCATGCGATGACTGTTAATCCATCGGAAACGAACGACACATTGCATGTAATTCAGCTAGATCAAACTGAATCCATTCCAAGGTTGCACGCAAAACCGATATACCGCAGGAGAAGGTGATCACGGTGACGCTCTACGACACGGTGAACGACGCCGACGCGAGGACGCTGCTGTCCGGCATGGAGGTTTCCTTCGCCGGTGTGAGCAAGCGCTTCGGCGGCGAAGGCGGCACACTCGCCCTGACCGACGTCGACCTCGACATCCGCGAAGGCGAATTCGTCGCGGTGGTCGGCCCGTCCGGCTGCGGTAAGTCGACGCTGCTGCGCCTGGCGGCCGGTCTCGAGCCGGTGAGCTCGGGAGCCGTTGCGGTGCGCACGAATTCGATCGGCTTCATCTTCCAGGAAGCCACGCTGCTGCCGTGGCGCAAGGTTCGCCGCAATGTCGAACTCTCGGCCGAACTGGCCGGGGTCGACCGCAAGACGCGCCGCGACCGGGTCGAGCGGGCGATCGAAGCCGTCGGCCTGGCCGACTTCGCGAACAAGCTGCCCAGCCAGCTCTCCGGCGGCATGCGCATGCGCGTCTCGCTGGCCAGGGCGCTGTCGCTGGAACCGCGCCTGATGCTCCTGGACGAACCGTTCGGCGCGCTCGACGAGATGACCAGGCTGAACATGCAGGAGGAGCTGCTTCGCCTCTACCGCGACAACGCCTTCACCGCCCTGTTCATCACCCACTCGGTCTCCGAGGCCGTATTCCTCGCCTCGCGGGTGGTGGTGATGTCGGCCCGGCCGGGCCGCATCCACGAGGTGATCGACGTCGACCTGCCCTACCCGCGGGAACGCGAACTGCGCTTCGAACCCGCGTTCACCCAACTCGTCTCGCGCATCTCGCGCTCGTTGAAAGAGGCTGCCTGATGGTCAGTGTCGCGGCCCGTGTTCCCGCCGCCACGAAGATGCAGCTGCCCACCGCGCACCTGCGCAAATTCGGCAGTTCGCTGGTAGCGCCGATTGTTTCGATCACCTTGGCGCTGGCCGCCTGGTACGCGGTGTCGATGCTGGTCCTCAGCGAGGGCCGCCGCTTCCTGCTGCCGCCGCCGCACGTGGTGTTCAGTGAGTCCCTTGCCGACCCGAAGAAACTCGAGGTGATGCTGGAGGCGCTGGCCGTCACCGCCAGGGTCGCGATCACCGGCCTGCTGATCTCGGCGGTGCTGGGGGTGGCGATCGCGGTGCTGATGAGTCAGGCCAAACCGATCGAGAACGTGGTCTACCCGTACGCCGTTGTTCTCCAGGCGATCCCGGTGCTGGCCGTGGTCCCGCTGATCGGCTTGTGGCTGGGCTACGGCTTCGCCGCCCGCACCACCGTGTGTGTGCTGATCGCGATCCATCCGATCATCGCGATGACCCTGTTCGGTATCAAGTCGGTCGACGGCAATCTCCAAGAGCTGTTCACCCTCGGCCGAGCGGGCCGCCTGCGCCGCCTCTGGTCGCTGCAACTGCCCGCCGCGCTGCCCTCGACCCTGACCGGATTGCGCACCGCCGCGGGACTTTCGGTCACCGGCGCCATCATCGGCGACATGTTCTTCGCGCAGGGCAAGCCCGGCATCGGCACCCTGCTCGACACCTACCGCGCCCGCTTGCAATCCGAGGATCTGATCGGCGCACTGCTGCTGGCCGCCCTGTTCGGCGTGCTCGTGTTCACCGTGTTCACGGTCATCCAGAAGGTCAGCGTCGGCCGCTGGCACAACTCCGCCAACTAAGGATCACCATGAAGACACTTCCCCTACGTCGCGTAGGTATCGCCGCGCTGGCGGTGCTGCTGGCCGGCACCGCGTCCGCCTGTTCCGGCGACGCCTCCGACGCCCCTGCCGTCGCGCTCGAACCGGCCCCGGCCGAACAGCAACTCGCGGGCGCTTGCCCGGCCACCGTGGTCGTCCAGCTCCAGTGGGCGCCGGAAACCGACTCCGGCCCGATCTTCGGCCTGCTCGGCCCGGGCTACACAGTCGACGCCGACAACAACAAGATCACCGGCCCGCTCGTCGCCGACGGTAAGGACACCGGCGTGCAGCTGGAGATCCGCGCGGGCGGCCCGGCCATCGGCTTCCAGACCGTGCCGTCGCAGATGTACGTCGACCAGAGCATCACCCTCGGTCTCGCGCACTCCGAGCACGCCATCGCCGCCGCGGGGCAGCAGCCGATCGTCGCCGTCACCACGCTGCTGCGCAACAGCCCTCAGATGCTGATGTGGGACCCGAAGACCAACCCGGACTGGAAGGGCATCACCGATATCGGCAAGTCCGGCAAGCCGGTGGTGGTCTCCAAGGGCCAGCTGTACCCGGACTGGCTGGTCGCGCGCGGGCTGGTGAAGAAGGAGCAGGTCGACGCCTCCTACGACAACTCGCCCTCGCGCTTCGTCACCGATCCGTCCTTCGCTCAGCAGGGCTTCGCCAATGCCGAACCCTTCACCTACGAGCACGAGGTGCGGGCCTGGAACAAGCCGGTCGGCTACCAGCTGCTCAAGGATGTCGGCTACGAGGGTTATGCCCGCACCGTCAACGTGCGCGCCGACAAGCTCGCCGAGCTGCGTCCGTGCCTGCAGAAGCTGGTGCCGATGATCCAGCAGGCCACGGCCTCCTTCAAGGCCGATCCCAGCCACGTCAACGACGTCGTCGTCGATGTGGTCGAGCAGAACCCCAAGCTCAATCCCTACAGCGCCGAACTGGCCGAATTCGGATCCAAAGCCCTCATCGACGGCGGCCTGATCGGCAACGACACCGACGGCGTGCTCGGCAGTTTCGACGAGGCCCGCGTCCAGCGCATCATCGACGAATTCGCCCCCATCCTGCGAGCGGGCGGCGCGAACGTGCCGACCGGCCTGACCGCGAAGGACCTGGTCACCAAGGAATTCCTCGACCCCGCCATTTCCGTCACCGGCTAAGGAGACACCCATGACCACCAGCTACGACCTGTCCGAAGTCTCGCGTGAGAAGCAGATGGGTGGTCTCGGCAAGGAGACCACCGACCGCGAGATCCGCGTCGTCGACCTCACCGACTTCGACAACCGCCGCGCCGAGATCACCGACGAACTGTGGGCCGCCGCCACCGAGATCGGCTTCTTCCAGCTCTCCGGCCATGGCATCCCGCAGGACCTGATCGACGAGATGTTCGGCGCCACCGCCGATTTCTTCGCCCTGCCCGAGCAGATCAAGGGGCAGTACCCCCTGGTCAAGCAGAACAACGCGGGCTGGGAGAGCCTGAGTCAGGTGCGCCCGTCCATCGGGGTTCCCGATCAGAAGGAGTCGTATCAGATCACCCGGCCGCACATGGACCAGCTGTGGCCCAGCGAGACCGAGCTGGCCGGATTCCGCACCCGCGTCCTCGATTTCGAGAGCCGGGCCTGGGCAGTGGCGATGCGGGTGCTGTCCTGCTTCGCCGACCGCCTCGGACTCGACCGCGAACACTTCACCGCCGCACACGATCCCGGTTCCGAGAGCTACCAGAGCGCCCTGCGGCTGCTGCACTACTTCGCTGTTCCCGAGGAACTGCGCGGCGTCCCCGGACGCTGGCGGGCCGGCGCGCACACCGACTTCGACTGCCTCACACTGCTTTTCCAGCGCGACGGGCAGGGCGGGCTCCAGGTGTGCCCCGGCAAGGAGATGCACGAGCAGGAGTGGACCTCCATCACTGCGTCATCGAGCCTGATCACCTGCAATATCGGTGACATGCTCACCCGCTGGAGCGACGACCTGCTGCCGTCGAACTTCCACCGTGTGCGCAGCCCCGGCGAGGGCGAGTACCAGGGCGAGCGCTACAGCATCGCCTACTTCGCCCAGGCCGACCGCGATGCCGTCATCCAGGGGCCCGCGGGCAAGTACCCGCCCGTCACCGCGGCCGACTTCCTGACTCAGCGGGTACAGGCGAACTACCGCCCCCAGGGATAATCACCGCAACCAACGGAAAGGGCACTGCGATGACCGAAGCCTCGCTGCTCGGCCAGTCTGTCCATCGACGGATCCGGCAGATGGTCCTCTCCGGCGAGCTGACCTCGGGCCAGTCGCTCAGCGTGCCCGCGCTGGCGACCGAGCTCGGGGTCAGTCGCAGCCCCGTCCGCGAAGCGGTGCAGCAGCTGATCTACGAGGGTCTCGCGGTCAGCGCACCGCATGCGGGGGCGAAGGTCGCCGCCGTCGACGACGATCGCATCCGCGATGTCCTGGCGGTCCGCGCCGCCCTCGACGGCCTCGCCGCCGCCGCGGCCGCCACCCGCCTCACCGAGGCCGACCTCGACACGCTCACCGGCATCATCACCGCCCAGCAAGCGCATCTGGACGACCCCGCCGATCCCGCTCGCGACGCCCAGCTCGACCTGGAGTTCCACACGTTCATCCGCGACGCCTGCGGCAACGCGTGCGTCGTCGACGAACTGGCCCGCCTGGAAGCCCAGGCCCACCTCTACCGCGGCGACCTGTGGTGCTCGGCCCGCAACCGCCGCGTCGCCCTGCGCGAACACCGCCGCATCGTCGAAGCCCTCGAATCCGGCCACCCCGAGTCCGCCCGCGCGGCCGCCGAGGCACACGTGCAGGGTCTGCTCACCCGCCTCGCCAGGCAATAGCAGCCCGAGTCGGCTCCCGGCAGTAACCGTCAGCGGTGATCGCGGTACGCGGGGGCCTTCGCGGTCCCCGCCGGGGTCAAGGTGTGCAGCAGCGGCATGGTCCGATGCGCGACCACCGTCGACAACACGATCACACTGTGCGACCGCACCACCGACCCGGTCCGATCGATGCTCAACAACACCGCCTGCAAACCGGCATGGGAATCGGCCCCGATCCGGCACAGCACGTCACCGGAACCGGTCGTCGCGTACGCCTCGAGCACTCCCGGAATCGCCGCCAGCTCCGCGCTCACGGTATCCAGCGCGCCCTGCGCGATCTCCAGGGTCACGAACGCCTGCACATCGAAACCCGCTGCGGTGACATCGATCTGCGGATCGTAGGACGCGATCACCCCGGATTCCTCCATCCGGTTGATCCGCGCCTGCACCGTCGCCCGCGCGACCTTCGTCCGCCGCGACAGTTCGAGAATTCCGGCCTTCTGGAACTCGTGCATCGCGGTGAGGATCGCCAGGTCGAGCTCATCCAATTTCGCAGGGGTGCGCATGCGAAGACCTCCATGTCCGGTTGCTATTCAAATTGTCCATCATTTGTGGGCATCCGGTGGCTTCTCGAGCCAGCCTGCTCAGACAAAGATGGTGTAGTTGCCCACCTGCGGCCCGGCGCGATTTCCTAGGTCATGACCATTGAGCAGCAGCTCGTCGGGCTGATCGAGCACGACGACAGTGTCGATCCGTTTCCGGTGATCGGATGGGACGCCCTCGTCTGGGTCGTCGGCAACGCGACCCAGAGCGCCCACTTCCTGCAATCCGCGTTCGGCATGCGGCTGGAGGCGTACTCGGGCCCCGAGACCGGTAATCGCGACCACAAGTCGTTCGTGCTGCGCAGTGGGGGAGCGCGATTCGTGATCACCGGCGCGGTCGACCCCGACAGCCCGCTCGTCGCCCACCACGACCGCCACGGCGACGGCGTCGTCGACATCGCGCTCGAGGTCCCCGACGTGGACCGCTGCATCGCCTGGGCTCGCGATCACGGCGCGACCGTCCTCACCGAACCGCACGACGAGACCGACGAATTCGGCACCGTGCGCTCGGCCGCACTGGCCACCTACGGCGACACCAGGCACACCCTGATCGACCGCTCCGGCTACGCGGGTCCCTATCTCCCCGGTTATATCGCGCGCACCTCCACCCGCGAGCCGGGTAAGCGCGTGTTCCAGGCCATCGACCATGTGGTCGGCAATGTCGAACTCGGCATGATGGACCGCTGGGTCGACTTCTACCGCGACGTCATGGGATTCACGAACATGGCCGAATTCGTCGGCGACGACATCGCCACCGAGTACTCCGCGCTGATGAGCAAGGTCGTCGCCAACGGCAATCACCGGGTGAAGTTCCCGCTCAACGAACCGGCGGTGGGCCGCAAGCGTTCTCAGATCGACGAGTATCTCGAGTTCTATCGCGGCCCCGGCGTCCAGCACATCGCACTGGCCACCGGCGACATCCTCGAAACCGTCGACGCCCTGCGCGCCGAGGGCGTCGAATTCCTCGCGACACCCGACACCTATTACGAGGATCCCGAACTGCGCGCTCGCATCGGCGCCGTGCGCGTACCGGTCGACGAACTCCAGCGCCGAGGCATCCTGGTCGACCGCGACGAGGACGGCTACCTCCTGCAGATCTTCACCCGTCCCCTCACCGATCGCCCCACCGTCTTCTTCGAACTCATCGAGCGACACGGCTCACTCGGCTTCGGAAAGGGCAACTTCAAGGCCCTTTTTCAGGCCATCGAGCGCGAACAGGAGGCTCGCGGCAACCTGTGACCGGGTCCGCGGACCTACTACAGTTGCGGCCATGCGGATCCCCTCGGCGATCATCACCGGCATGACCTTGGTCGTCATGCTGACGTCGTGCGGATCGGGGGGCGACTCCGATACGCCGACAGGACCCAACCGGCCACCACCGAAGGTCGCCTCACTGGGTCCCTTCGTGGGCGAGTGCGGCCATGTCACCGACGACGAAGTGCGCACTCTCGCCGGTCTCGGCCAGATCGCGCGGGTCTACAAGAACGCGACCGGCTGCAATTGGCAATCGGCCGGATTATCGTCGCCCAGCGTCACTTTCGCCTCGTACCGCGGCAGTCCGATCGAACGTGAGAAGGCGTGGGTGTCCAACGTGGGCCGTGCACCGGAGACCATCGACGTGGGCGGGCATTCCGGCTTCATGGCGCTCGACCCGCAGGGCACTGTCTGCGACCTCGCCGTGCAACTCGACGACGACTTCTTCGAGTGGTCGATGTCCACCGGCATCTTCGCCACCGGCGGCAACCCGTGCGACCGGACCAGGAAACTGGCCGAGCTGACCGTGGGACGGCTGCAGTGAGCGCCGGCAAGGTCGCCGCCGCGGCGCTGATGCTCACCCTCGCGCTGGCAGGCTGCGGCCAGAAGATCGAGGGCACTGCCCAGCCGCTGGGGAAGGGCGGCGGCGGTGAGACGATCAATACCGACTTCGACAAGCTGCTGCGCGAGTGCGAGGTGGTGGCCGCGGCCAAGATCGGCGAGATCATCGGCAACGCCAAGAGCGTGAGCGCCTCGTTCAGCGGTGCCGTCTGCATGTGGGACATCGAGGACGCACCCGGCGGGGGCGCCATGGCCAGCCTCAACTGGTACGAGATGGGTACGCTGAACAACGAGAAGACCACCAACGACAAGTTGGGCTACACCTCCGGCGACATCACCGTGCAGGGCCGCAGGGCGTTGCAGGTGCGCAGACCGGGCGACAACGACTCCTGCGGCGTCACCGCCCCGGCCGCCGATGTCGGCGTCGTCGGGTGGTGGATCAACTACCGGCCCGGCTCGGCGCACCCCGATCCGTGCGTGGGCGCCCAGAAATTGGTCGAGCTGACCCTGGATCTCGCCCGGTAGAAGGCTTGACGCGGCCCCCCGCTTTGACCCCGAATCGGGCACGCGGGTATCGTGGATCCCTGTGCCCGGATTACTGCGGGCAAGTTCGTGTGTGAACGTAGGCCAGCGAAAGCGGCCGATACGTTCCAACGTGCCTTGAAAAGGGCACTGAGCGCCTCAGCGACACGCCCGACCACGGGTTAACGGAAACGTGGTCTGACGTGCGGGTGAAAGCTCGATGAACTGCAAGACACTGCACACCAAGCGCAATTACCAATAAGGAAAGCCGGTCTATGCCAACCATCAACCAGCTGGTCCGCAAGGGTCGCCGCGACAAGGTCACCAAGACCAAGACTGCGGCCCTGAAGGGGAGCCCGCAGCGTCGTGGCGTGTGCACTCGCGTGTACACCACCACCCCCAAGAAGCCGAACTCCGCGCTCCGTAAGGTCGCGCGTGTTCGCCTGACCAGCGCGATCGAGGTCACGGCGTACATCCCCGGTGAAGGCCACAACCTGCAGGAGCACTCCATGGTGCTCGTTCGCGGCGGTCGTGTGAAGGACCTCCCTGGTGTCCGTTACAAGATCATCCGTGGATCGCTCGACACCCAGGGCGTGAAGAACCGCAAGCAGGCGCGCAGCCGCTACGGCGCCAAGAAGGAGAAGAGCTGATATGCCACGCAAGGGCCCCGCACCCAAGCGTCCGCTGATCAACGACCCGGTCTACGGGTCCCCGCTGGTCACTCAGCTGGTCAACAAGATCCTGATGGACGGCAAGAAGTCCACCGCCGAGCGCATCGTCTACGGTGCCCTCGAGCAGGCGCGTGAGAAGACCGGCACCGATCCGGTCGTCACCCTCAAGCGCGCGCTGGACAACGTCAAGCCCGCCCTCGAGGTGAAGCCCCGCCGTGTCGGTGGCGCCACCTACCAGGTGCCGGTCGAGGTCCGTCCGGGCCGCGCCAACACCCTGGCGCTGCGCTGGCTGGTCAGCTACTCCCGCGCCCGTCGCGAGAAGACCATGGTCGAGCGTCTCGCCAACGAGCTCCTCGATGCCAGCAACGGCCTCGGTGCCGCCGTGAAGCGTCGCGAGGACACCCACAAGATGGCCGAGTCGAACCGGGCCTTCGCGCACTACCGCTGGTGATAGCCCGGCCCGTCACTTAAAAGGGAGAATTTCGTGGCACAGGACGTGCTCACCGACCTGAACAAGGTCCGCAACATCGGCATCATGGCCCACATCGATGCGGGCAAGACCACCACGACCGAACGCATCCTGTTCTACACCGGTATCACGTACAAGATCGGTGAAGTTCACGATGGCGCGGCCACGATGGACTGGATGGAGCAGGAGCAGGAGCGTGGTATCACCATCACCTCCGCGGCTACCACTTGCTTCTGGAAAGACAACCAGATCAACATCATCGACACCCCCGGGCACGTCGACTTCACCGTCGAGGTGGAGCGTTCGCTCCGCGTCCTCGATGGCGCGGTCGCGGTGTTCGACGGCAAAGAGGGTGTCGAGCCCCAGTCCGAGCAGGTGTGGCGTCAGGCCGACAAGTACGACGTGCCGCGTATCTGCTTCGTGAACAAGATGGACAAGCTCGGTGCGGATTTCTACTTCACCGTGCAGACCATCAAGGACCGTCTCGGCGCTCGTCCGCTCGTGATCCAGCTGCCGATCGGCGCTGAGAACGACTTCGAGGGCATCGTCGACCTGGTCGAGAACAACGCCAAGGTCTGGAAGGGCGAGACCAAGCTCGGCGAAGAGTACGAAGTCGTCGAGATCCCGGCCGACCTCAAGGAGAAGGCCGAGCAGTACCGTCAGGAACTGCTCGAGACCGTCGCCGAGTCCGACGAGGCACTGCTCGAGAAGTTCTTCGGTGGCGAGGATCTCACCATCGAGGAGATCAAGGGCGCCATCCGCAAGATGACCGTCAACTCCGAGCTGTACCCGGTGCTGTGCGGTTCCGCGTTCAAGAACAAGGGCGTTCAGCCCATGCTCGACGCGGTCATCGATTACCTCCCTTCCCCGCTGGACGTCGAGGCCACCACCGGCCACGTGCCCAACAAGGAAGAAGAGCTGATCACCCGCAAGCCGAACGTCGACGAGCCGTTCGCGGCCCTGGCGTTCAAGATCGCGGTGCACCCGTTCTTCGGTGAACTCACCTACGTGCGTGTGTACTCGGGTCAGGTCGCCTCCGGCGCCCAGGTCGTGAACTCGACCAAGGGCAAGAAGGAGCGTCTGGGCAAGCTGTTCCAGATGCACTCCAACAAGGAGATGCCGGTCGCCACGGCGTCGGCAGGCCACATCTACGCGGTCATCGGCCTGAAGGACACCACCACCGGTGACACCCTGTCCGACGCGCAGAACCAGGTCGTCCTCGAGTCGATGACCTTCCCGGATCCGGTCATCGAGGTCTCGATCGAGCCCAAGACCAAGTCCGACCAGGAAAAGCTCGGCACCGCGATCCAGAAGCTGGCGCGCGAAGACCCGACGTTCTCGGTCAAGCTCGACCAGGAAACCGGCCAGACCGTCATCGGCGGCATGGGCGAGCTCCACCTCGACATCCTCGTCGACCGTATGCGTCGCGAGTTCAAGGTCGAGGCCAACGTCGGCAAGCCGCAGGTGGCCTACCGCGAGACCATCACCAAGAAGGTCGAAAAGCACGAGTTCACCCACAAGAAGCAGACGGGTGGCTCCGGCCAGTTCGCGAAGGTCATCATCGCCCTCGAGCCGTTCGTCGGCGAAGACGGCGCGACCTACGAGTTCGAGAACAAGGTCTCCGGTGGTCGCGTGCCCCGTGAGTACATCCCGTCGGTCGACGCGGGCGCCCAGGATGCCATGCAGTACGGCGTGCTCGCCGGCTACCCGCTGGTGAACCTGAAGGTCAGCCTGCTCGACGGCGCGTACCACGACGTCGACTCCTCGGAAATGGCGTTCAAGATCGCGGGTTCGCAGGCCCTCAAGGAAGCGGCCCGTAAGGCCGGTCCGGTGATCCTCGAGCCGCTCATGGCGGTCGAGGTCATCACGCCCGAGGAATACATGGGCGACGTGATCGGCGACCTCAACTCCCGCCGTGGCCAGATTCAGGCCATGGAGGAACGCAGTGGTGCCCGTGTCGTCAAGGCGCTGGTTCCGCTCTCGGAGATGTTCGGTTACATCGGTGACCTGCGGTCCAAGACCCAGGGTCGCGCGAACTACTCCATGGTGTTCGCCCAGTACGCAGAGGTTCCGGCCAATGTGTCCAAGGAGATCATCGCCAAGGCGACCGGCGAATAAAACCCTCTTGCGGTCCAGTGGCACACTGGACCGCAAGTGCCGGGCGTCAAGTAATACCCCCGATCCCCGCCTCCAGCGGGGATGACACACGCACTGCTGCAAATGCACGCACCAACAAGTCCAGGAGGACCCAAAAGTGGCGAAGGCGAAGTTCGAGCGGACGAAGCCGCACGTCAACATCGGCACCATCGGTCACGTCGACCACGGCAAGACCACGCTGACTGCAGCGATCACCAAGGTGCTGGCTGACAAGTTCCCGGATCTGAACGACGCGTTCGCGTTCGATCAGATCGACAAGGCGCCGGAGGAGAAGGCTCGTGGTATCACGATCAACATCTCCCACGTCGAGTACCAGACCGAGAAGCGCCACTACGCGCACGTCGACGCCCCGGGCCACGCGGACTACATCAAGAACATGATCACCGGTGCGGCGCAGATGGACGGCGCCATCCTGGTGGTCGCGGCCACCGATGGCCCGATGCCGCAGACTCGCGAGCACGTGCTGCTCGCCCGTCAGGTCGGCGTGCCTTACATCCTGGTCGCGCTGAACAAGTCGGACATGGTCGACGACGAGGAAATCCTCGAGCTCGTCGAGATGGAGGTCCGCGAACTGCTGGCCTCGCAGGAATTCGACGAGGACGCGCCGGTCGTGCGTGTCTCCGGTCTGAAGGCCCTCGAAGGCGACGAGAAGTGGGCCGACGCGATCGTCGAGCTCATGGCCGCTGTCGACGAGTCGATCCCGGACCCGGTCCGCGAGACCGAGCTCCCGTTCCTGATGCCCGTTGAGGACGTCTTCACGATCACCGGTCGTGGCACCGTCGTCACCGGTCGTGTCGAGCGCGGCATCGTCAACGTGAACGAGGAGGTGGAAATCGTCGGCATCAAGGAGAAGTCGACCAAGACCACCGTCACCGGCATCGAGATGTTCCGCAAGCTGCTCGACCAGGGCCAGGCGGGCGACAACGTCGGCCTGCTGGTTCGTGGCATCAAGCGCGAAGATGTCGAGCGTGGCCAGGTTGTCGTCAAGCCGGGCACCACGACTCCCCACACGGAGTTCGAGGGCCAGGCGTACATCCTGTCGAAGGACGAGGGCGGCCGCCACACCCCGTTCTTCAACAACTACCGCCCGCAGTTCTACTTCCGTACCACGGACGTGACCGGCGTCGTTACCCTCCCCGAGGGCACCGAGATGGTCATGCCCGGCGACAACACCGAGATGCTGGTCAAGCTGATCCAGCCGGTCGCCATGGACGAAGGCCTGCGCTTCGCGATCCGCGAGGGTGGCCGCACCGTCGGTGCCGGTCGCGTCACGAAGATCATCAAGTGAGTCTCTGACTTGCTGACACCGCAACGGCGTCGCTCCTTCGGGAGCGGCGCCGTTCGGCGTTTTCAGGGGCGATCGTGCGACTCGGACGGATCCACTACGCCGGTCGGACGCGGACGGTTACTCGGCCGCGGTCGTCTCGGTGGGCTATGGCGTGGCCGGGGTGGTCGATGCCGTCGATGCGCAGGGTGACAGAGGCTCCCTCGTCCAGGAAGTTGCGCCACCAGGACTTCTTGTCCGGCATCGCTACGCCGATGAGGTATTCGTCGCCGGAGCGGCGATAGTTGACGGGGGTGCTGAACGTGCGGCCCGAGCGGCGGCCGGTGTAGGTGATCTGGGCGAAGGCTTTGCCGAGTAGCTTGCCGATGACGGGGGCATTGGTCAGGGCGACCACGCCGGTGTTGAACGCGCCGACACCGCGGCGCAACAGCGATTCTTGTCCCATCGGATTCTCCTGTAGTCGACGAACCGTCAGCCTACCGACGGTGTATGACTTCTGACGTCATCGTGGTTGTCGGTCGTGCTCGGTAGCGTTGGGGCACTATCGCATTCGAGAGGATCGGAGACCTCGTGGGCAAGGCCGCGCTCGAACGGGAATTGGATGTCAGCGAAGGGGTGCTCGAACACGGGATGCCCTATCTCGCGTTCGGGTCGGGGCGTCCACTGGTGTTCTTGCGGTGGTTCATGCCCGACCACGCCAATCCGCGTGGCTGGCTGCGGTCCAGCGAGATCAAGACGATGGCGCCGTTGGCCAGGAACTTCCGGGTGTACGCGGTCAATCGCGCGCCGGGGATGGCGGCCGGTACCTCGATGGGCGATATCGCGCGGGAGCACGCGGAAGCGTTGCACAACGAATTCGGCGGTCCCGTAGACGTTCTCGGCATTTCCTCGGGTGGCTCCGTAGCGCTGCAACTCGCCGCCGACCATCCGTCAGCAGTACGCCGACTGGTGATCGCTTCCTCCTCCTACCGTCTCGACCAGTCCGCGCGCGTGTCGCAGATGAAATACGCGGAGGCCGCCGCCGCGGGCAAACGGTCCCTGCACCACATGGCGACCCAGGGCATCGAATCTTCGCTGAAGGCGCGCCTCGTCGGCGCCGCCGCCTGGCTGGCGGACCCGCTGTTTCGCCCGAAGAACCCCGCCGACACCCTCGCCTTCGTTCATGCCGAAGATGCCTTCGACCTCACCGGCCGCCTAGCCGACATCACGACCCCCACGCTGGTCGTCGCAGGCGACCGCGACGAGTTCTACGACCAATCCTCCTTCCTCTACACCGCCGACGGCATTCCTGATTCCCGCTTGATCATCTACCCCGCGACAGACCACCTCGGGGCGATCAAACACGCCCGGTTCGCTTCGGACGTCACCGAATTCCTTTCGGCAACGGGCTGACTCAGCGAATCTTGGCGCCGTAAACGTGCTCGACGGACAGGGCCATGAGTACGCGGCGATCCGAGACCATGACCTCGCGGTACTCGTTCCAGTCGGGGTGTTCGCCCGCGGCTGCGCGGTAGTAGTCGACCAAGGCCTCGACTTCCGGGCCGTTCGGGTCCGTGCCGGGGCCGGTCAGGGTGGCGGTGCCCTCGGCGGTGGCCCAAGACCAGCCGTCGGCGCTGGTGACCTCGAGGGCAGCGCGCGGGTCGCGACGGAGGTTGATCGTCTTGGCACGGCCTTCGGTCATGGAGACGTAGATGATGCCGGCGGCGCGGTCGTAGTACGGGGTGACGGGGGAGAGTTGGGGGCGGCCGTCGGATTTGATGGTGGCCAGGATGCCGATGCGGGAGTCGGCGATGAGGGCGTGCAGGTCGAGCGCGGTTTCGGGCATCGATCGGCTCCTAGGGGGTGGCGGGGCTGTTCGTTGTGTCGAACCGTCGTGGTCGCGCGTTTATGCCCGGGCGGCGGAAATCCCGTCGACAGCGCGCGATCGGGCGCGTAGAACTTGTCGCATGGTTACAGCACGTCCGCAGTCGCGGTTCTAGCTCGCATCGGGTCCTTCGGCGCCGGTGCGGCGCCGCGTGATCCGACGCCCGTGCCGTTCCCGGAACGCCCCACTGGCGAGCGTCGATTCATCGACAAGAACCAGCCTGGGGGATTCCCATGACCAGAATCGATCTCGCCCGAATTCGCAATATCGGCATCGCCGCCCACATCGACGCGGGCAAGACCACGACCACCGAACGGGTGCTGTTCTACACCGGTGTCACCCGGACCCTCGGTGAGGTGCACGACGGCACCGCGGTGATGGACCGGATGATCCAGGAGCGCGAACACGGCATCACCATCGCGGCGGCGGCGACCACCTGCTGGTGGGACGAGCACCAGATCACCATCCTCGACACCCCCGGCCACGTCGACTTCACCGTCGAGGTGGAGCGTTCGCTGCGAGTGCTCGACGGTGCGATCGCCGTGTTCGACGCCAAGGAGGGCGTGGAGCCGCAGTCGGAGCAGGTGTGGCGGCAGGCCGACAAGTACGGCGTCCCGCGGCTCTGTTTCGTGAACAAGATGGACAAGCTCGGTGCCGATTTCGCGTTCACCGTGCGGACCATCGCGGAGCGACTCCGGGTGCGCCCGTTGGTGATTCAGCTGCCGATCGGTGCGGAACGCGAGTTCGACGGCATCATCGACCTGGTCGAGATGACCGCCAAGGTGTGGCGTGGCGACACCGACCGCGGTGCTCGTTTCGAGACGATCGAGATTCCGGAAGATCTGCGTACCAAAGCCTTCCAGCATCGTGATGCGCTGGAGGCGGCCGTCGCGGAGGCCGACGAGGAAGTACTGGAGCGCTACCTCACAGGCAAGCCGATCACCGTCGATGTTCTCGAGGCGGCTATCCGGCGGATGACGATCGACGCACGGGCCTACCCGGTGCTGTGTGGCTCGGCGCTGGCCAACATCGGCGTGCAGCCACTGCTGGATGCCGTCGTCGACTACCTGCCGTCGCCGCTGGATGTCGTTGCTGTGCACGGGTTCTCGCGGGAGGGCGAGCACATCCACCGCGCGCCCGATATCGCCGAGCCGTTCGCGGCGCTGGCGTTCAAGGTCGCGCTGCACCCGTTCTTCGGCAAGCTCGTCTACCTGCGGGTGTACTCCGGTACCGCCGAACCCGGTGCGACCGTACTGAATTCGACCAATGGACGAAAGGAGCGTCTCGGCAAACTGTTCCAGATGCATTCGAGCACCGAGATCGCCGTCGAGCGGGTGCAGGCCGGGCAGATCTGTGCCGTGATCGGTCTGAAGGCGACGGGAACCGGCGACACCCTGTGCGATCGGGCAGCCCCCGTCGTCCTGGAGTCGATGACCTTCCCCGACCCCGTACTCGCCGTCTCGATCGAACCGAGGACCCGCGCCGACCAGGACAAGCTGGGCACCGCCTTGGCGCGCCTGGCCGACGAGGACCCGACGTTCACCGTGCGCATCGACGCCGAAACCGGCCAGACGGTCATCGGCGGCATGGGCGAACTGCATCTGGAGATCCTGGTCGACCGGATGAAACGGGAGTTCCGGGTCGACGCCGACATCGGCGCCCCACGCGTGGCCTACCGCGAAACCATCACCGCGGCAGTCGATCTGTTCGAATACACCCACCGCAAGCAACAGGGTGGGCACGGGCAGTTCGCCAAGGTGGTGATCGCGCTGGAACCCCACGTGGCCGAGGACGACGCGATCTACGAATTCGAGAGCCGGGTCACCGGCGGGCGCGTGCCGCGGGAGTACATCCCCGCGGTGGACGTGGGCGCGCAAGACGCGCTGCGCGTCGGCACGCTCGCCGGCTTTCCGCTGGTGAACGTGAAGGTGACGCTGCTCGACGGCGCCGCCCACGCGCAGGATTCGTCGGAACTGGCGTTTCGTCTCGCGGGAGCGGCGGCGGTGCGCGCGGCGCTCGCGCGAGCGAAGCCGGTGCTGCTCGAACCGGTGATGGCCGTGGAGGTCGTGACACCGGAGGAGTACGTCGGCGAGGTGATCGGTGACCTCAACGCCCGTCGTGGCCGGGTCACCGAGCTCACGGAACGGGGCGGCGCGCACATCATCCGCGCGCTGACCCCGCTCCAGGAGATGTTCGGCTACATCGGGGACCTACGCTCGAAAACCCGTGGCCGAGCGAACTACTCGATGGTGTTCGACTCCTACGCCCCGGTCCCGCCGGGTGCTGCGGAGTCGATCATCGCGGGCAGTTGATCGACACCGGTGGCGCCGCGATACCCGCGGCGCCACCGGTTCGTCGACAAGCCCTAGGTGGGGGTTGCGTCCGGTGTCTCGGAGTCGACCATCGCCGGCACCCGACGCGTCCTGGTGGATCCGGCGGTCAGCAGGCGCAGCGCGTCTGCCGAGCTCGCATCGCGCGCGGTGTAGACCTCGAGCCGGTGGTCAGGACTGTCGGGCTGCAACCACACCTGATAGTCGACGTCGACACGGCCGACCGTCGGATGACGCAGATCCATCGGCCCGACGGTGCAATCGGCGACCTCCGCGCCGGCCCACAGTGTCGCGAAAGTCGTACTGCGCATGGTGAGCTCGCCGATCAGTTCGGCCAGACGCGCGTCGGTGGGGTAGCGTCCCGCGGTCAGCCGGAGGTAGCCCACGTGAATGCGGGCGAGCTCGTCCCAGTTCCGGTACAGATCCCTGGCGAGTGGATCGAGGAAGAACAGTCGCGGAATCGACGGACGTCGGGCGGGGTCGTCGGGCGCGGTGAAGTCGAGGTGCTCGCCGACGAGCGCGTGCCCGGCGTGATTCCAGGCCAGCACATCGCCACGGCGTCCGAGCACGACCGCGGGCATGGTGTCGCCGAGCGAGGTGAGCAGCGTGAGAACCCGCGGATGTGGTTGTTCCGGTTCGGCCCGGACCAGGTGCGGCACGGCCGGTTGACCTGCGAGGTTGTGCAGGTGGGCCGTTTCGGCGGGATCGAGCTGGAGCACCCGGGCGATGGCGTCGATGACCTGCGCGGAAACGGTTCCGGCCTGATCTTGTTCGAGGCGCGTGTAATAACCGGCGCTGACTCCGGCGAGCTGAGCGAGTTCTTCGCGGCGAAGTCCGGGGACGCGGCGGGTGACGCCGAAGGTGCGTAGGCCGATCCGCTCAGGGGTAGTTCGGTCGCGGCGGGACTTGAGGAACGTTCCGAGGCTTTCCAACTCCATCGTTCCGATCGTAGGCACCACCGGGTTGTCCTGCCTATCCCGGCCGGGTGTACCCACGTCAGGGGTCTGGTTACCACTCGCACGCGATCGCAGGGTGGGGACATGAATCGAATCGATATCGAGCTGCGATCCTGGCTGGGCCTGCTGGTGGTGCTCGGCCCCGTCCTGCTCGTCGCCATGGACGGCTCGGTGCTGTTCCTGGCCATGCCCGCCGTCACCGAGGCGCTCTCACCCTCGGCCGACGAAGCCCTCTGGATCCTGGACAGCTACGGCTTCGCGGTCGGCGCCCTGCTGATCGCGTTCGGCACCATCGGTGACCGATACGGCCGCAAACGCCTACTGATGTTCGGCGCGGCGATGTTCGGCCTCGGCTCGGTGGGGGCGGCCTTCGCCACGAGCCCCGCACTGCTGATCGCTTTCCGCGTCCTGATGGGGGTGGCAGGCGCGACGCTGTTGCCGTCGGCGCTCGCCGTGCTCGGCACACTGTTCACCGACCCGCGCCGGCGCGCGCAGGCCATCGGCATCTTCGCCGCCACCTTCGCCGCGGGTTTCGCGATCGGCCCGATCGTCGCCGGGCAGCTGCTGACCCGGTTCTGGTGGGGATCGGTGCTGCTGATCAATGTGCCCGTGGTGCTGGTGTTCCTGGTGCTGGCGCCGATCCTGCTCGGTGAGGTGCGTGCGACCGGCCTCAGCCGCATCGACGTGGCGAGTGTGCTCACCTCGGCATCTGGACTTCTGGCTGCCATGTACGCGGTGAAACACGGCGCTGCGCAGGGCATATCCATTTCCTCGGTGACTGTGGGCCTGGTCGGTGTGGCGCTGCTCGCGTGGTTCGGCCGCAGGCAGGGGCGCATCGACAACCCGCTCATCGACTTCACCCTGTTCCGCAACCGGGTCTTCACCATCGCGATCGTGACCGGGTTCCTGCCCCTGGCGGCTTGGTCGGCGACCGCGTATCTGGCGGCGATGTACCTGCAATCCGTGCTCGGCCGGTCCATCGCCAAGGCCGCGCTGCTCGCGGTCCCCGGCGCGCTCGTGCTCACCGCGGCCGCCGTCGTCACCCCGGTCGTCGTGGCCCGCATCGGCCGGTCGGCAGCGTTGATCACCGCCCACTTCACGATCGCGATCGGACTGTCGTTGCTGTTGCCGACCAGCACCGGCAGCGGGGTCGGCTGGTATATCGCCGCGACGGCGGTTGCGGGCATCGGCTACGGCATCTCGTTCAGCGTGGTCGCCGAGATCGCCGTCGCCGCGGTGCCGGCCGAACGGGCGGGCGCGGCGGCCGCGCTGGCCGAGACCGGCAACGAACTCGGCAACGCGCTCGGTATCGCCCTGTTCGGCTCGCTGGCCGCCGTCTTGTTCCGCGTCCACGGTCCGGACCCTGCCCCGACCCTCGGCGAGACTCTGCACCTGCCCGGCCTCGCCCCCGCCGTACTCGACGACGCCCGCAGCGCCTTCGTCAGTGGACTGCACGTCGTCGCCGCCACCGCGGCCGTCCTGCACGGGGTCCTCGGCTCGGTGGCCCTCCGCGTTCTCCGTGGCGGGGCGCTCACCGCGGCGGATGCGGCGCCGACCGGATCGGCATCTCGTCGACGACGCCCGGCGGACAGCCGAAGCTGACGGATCTACGCTGCCGTCAGCCGAGGTGGGTCATGCCCGCCGCGACCACCTGGGCGACGTTCAACAGGTCGTCGGCAGTCGGGACGGGTAGGTCGTCGAGGGCGTGGAGGCGGTCGGTGCTGGCGATCGCGAACATGGCGGACACCCAGGCAGCGGCGCAGGCGTGGAGGGTGCCGGGGCGGACGGGGACGGGGGTGCTGGCTTGCAGGACCCGGGTGGTGACATCGAGGAGCTGATCGCGCAGGGCGCGGAGTTTGCGGCGCACGTCGGGGTGGGTGTCGGCTTCGCGCCACATGATCACCCGCAGGACCGAGGAGTGATGGTCGCGCAGGTTGATCGCGGTGTCGAGGTTGATCAGGCTGGCGGCCGGATCGCCGGGGGTCACCACGGCGGCGAGGTCGTCGATCGGGTGTTCGGGGACGCGTTCGCGCATGAGCGCGGACAGGATCGCGTTCTTGGTGGGGAAGTAGTAGAAGACCAGTCCTTTCGGCACATCGGCGGCCGCGGCGACGGCCGCGGTCGGCGTCGCGTCGAATCCCTGTGCGGCGAACAGGGTCTCGGCGGCATCCAGGATGAGTTGCCGGGCGTCGCCATCGCGTTTCGCGTTGCGGCGCCCGACTCGTCGGCCCGGCATCAGTGATGTGGAGCCATGTTGTGCAGGCGCTGGTTCATGGCAGGCAGCGCGGCGACCGCCACCACCGCCGTCACCACTCCGACCACCCATGCGGTCCAGGACGCGCCGCTGAACGCGGTGAAGTCCATGGCCCACGGCGAGATGAACAGCAGCACGCCGAACACGCCCATCGCGTAGTCCGCGACCGTCAGATCGTCCCTGGCCATCTGGATCAGACCGGTCGCGGCGATGAGTACGCCGAGCACGATCAGGGTCCAGCGGGCGTTGTCGTTGGTGTCGAGCCACAGGGGCGACAGTGCGGTGAATGCGCCGAGCACAACGGCCAGAAAGTCCTGTGCGCGACTGTTGGTGAACATGGGAAATGCCTCCTCGTTGAGACGAAAATACCTCTGACCTCGGTCTACTCCTGATTGACCGCCCGGTCGACATCGGAAGCGGCACGGTTGTGTTGCGACGTGGGTGTCACAGGTGACCCGGCGCACTGGTACAAACATCTGGGGGCCGTAGTGGTCCGCGACACAGCAGAAACATGGCACGAGCGGTCAGCGACCGAGCATGCCGAGAGGACACAATATGAGCGCGCCCATCGTGATCGTCGGAGCGGGTCTGGCAGGCCTGCGCACGGCCGAGGAACTGCGCCGGGCCGGATACGAGGGCGGTGTGCTGCTGCTCGGCGACGAGACGCGCGCGCCGTACGACCGCCCGCCGCTGTCGAAGCAGTTCGTGCGCGGCGAGACCGACGACACCACCCTTCGCCCGCCGGAGTTCTTCGCGGACAAGAACATCGAGCTGCGCCTCGGTACCGCCGTCACCGGTGTCGACACCGCCGCGCGCGCCGTCACCCTGGCCGACGGCGCCACCATCGCCTACGACCAGCTGATCATCGCGACCGGTCTGCGCCCGCGCAGGCTCCCCGGTCTGCCCCAGGTCGGGGGCGTACATGTGCTGCGTGCCCATGAGGACGCCGAATCCCTGCGCGCCGAACTGGACGGTGCGAACCGGGCATTGATCATCGGCGCCGGTTTCATCGGCTGCGAACTCGCCGCCAGCTTCCGCGCCGCCGGAGTCGAGGTCACCCTCGTCGAACCCCAGCCGACCCCGCTGGCCTCGGTCCTGGGCGAGCAGATCGGTGGCCTGGTGGCGCGCCTGCATCGCAACGAAGGCGTCGACCTGCGCTGCGGTGTCGGCGTCGACACCCTGCGCGCCGACGATTCCGGCCGGGTGTGTGGCGCGGTCCTCACCGACGGCACCGACCTCGACGCCGACCTGGTCGTGGTCGGCGTGGGCTCGGTCCCCGTCACCGACTGGCTGGCCGACTCCGGTATCGAGCTGGCCGACAGGTCCGCGGGCGGTGGCGTGCTCGCCGACGAGGTCGGCCGTACCTCCGCCGACGCCGTCTGGGCGGTCGGTGATGTCGCCGCCTGGCAGCACGACTCCGGCGTCCGCAAGCGGGTCGAACACTGGACGAGCGCGGGTGAGCAGGCGAAATTGCTGGTCACCGCCCTCCTCGGCGGTACTCCGCCCACCATGGCCCGCGTCCCGTACTTCTGGAGCGACCAGTACGACGTCAAGATCCAGGCCCTCGGCACCCCCTCGGCCGGCGACGACGTCACCGTGGTCACCGACGACGGCCGCAAGTTCCTCGCCTACTACTCCCGCGACGGCATCCTCACGGCCGTGCTCGGTGCGGGCCTGACCAGCCAGGTGATGAAACTGCGCGCCAAACTGGCCACCCCCACGCCGGTGGCGGACCTCCTCGCCGCGGCAGGCTGAGCCCGCCCGGGCCGGTGCGTCCATGGTCGCGATCGGCCGGGCTCGCCGCTGTAATACGGTGTAGCGGTGATCGTCGCGCTCATCGATTCCGGCCTCGGCCTGTTGCCTACGGCTTCGTGGTTGCGCAAGCTGCGGCCCGACGTCGACTTGCTGCTGCTGCTCGACCCCGATGGTGCGCCCTGGGGGCCCAAGCCGGAGCAGTGGGTGGTCGAGCGGGTCGTCGGCACGGCACGGCAGGCGATCGAGGCGGGGGCCGAGGTGATCGTGCTGCCGTGCAATACCGCCAGCGTCACCGCGTTGGCGCATGTGCGGGCGGAGGTGGGGGATTCGGTGCCGGTGATCGGCACGGTTCCCGCGATCAAACCTGCTGCCGCACAGTGTAATTCGGTAGCCGTGTGGGCGACGGCGGCGACCACCGCCAGCCGCTACCAGGCCGATCTGATCGCCCGGTTCGGCGGTGACGCGAAGGTCGTCGGAGTCGCCTGCCACGGCCTGGCCGATGCGATCGACCGCGGTGACATCGTGGCGATCCGTGAGTCGATCGCCGACTCGGCCGCGCGCACCCCGGCCGACGTCGAGGGCGTTGTCCTCGGCTGCACCCACTACCCGCTGGTCATCGACGCCATCATCGCCGCACTGCCCGACGGCGTGCGCCTGTTCGACAGCGCCCAAGCTGTCGCCGCCCAGACCGTGCGCAAGATGGACGAACTCGGCCGCCCCACCACCGGCTCCGGCACCGTCACCGTCCGCACGAGCGGTCGGCCGGGCGAGTTGCCCTCCGGTGCGGCGACATTCGAGTCGGGCCGCCTCCTCGGCGCACTACCGGCCTGATCGGACGACGGGGAGCCTGCTCCGGCATGTCACCGCACCAGTGTTGAATGCGGAGGGAATCCGCCGACCCGGAGGTGCGTGTGTCCGAGCTTCCCACCGCTGCACAGGTGCGTAAGGCCCTCGCCGACCTGGCGAACCCCACTGACGCGCATCACCTGCAACGCTTCTTCAAGACCGGCCCCGGCGAATACGGCGAGGGCGACATCTTTCTCGGCATCCGAGTCCCCGTCACCAGAAAAGTGGCGAAACAGTTCCCCGCACTGCCGCTTTCGCAGATCGACGAACTCCTCGACAGTCCCCTCCACGAGGAACGCCTGGCTGCCCTGTTCATCCTCAACGCCCGCTTCGCGGCGGCATCGAAACCGCGTGCCCTCGACGACACGGCCCGCAAGGAGATGGTCGATCTCTACCTGGCGGCCGTCCGGCGCGGCCGGGTCAACAACTGGGATCTGGTCGACGCCTCCGCCGAGAACATCATCGGCCCCTGGCTACTCGACAAAGACCGCACGCTGCTGTTCGAACTGGCCGAACAGGATTCGCTGTGGGAGCGCCGCGTCGCGCTGTTGTCGACGTTCGCGTTCATCAAGGCGGGCGACCCGAGCACCACGTTGGAGCTCGCCGAAATCCTTCGGACGGACCGCCGAGATCTGATCCAGAAGGCGCTGGGCTGGATGTTGCGTGAAATCGGCAAGCGCGTCGACCAGACCGCACTCACCGATTTCCTGAACCGGAACGCACCCGAGCTGGGCCGCACCGCGTTGAGCTACGCGACCGAACACCTCGACCCCGAGCAACGCGCCGCCTACCGCGCCATGCGTTAGAACTGGATCCGCAGCCGATCGGTCACCGGCCGCGCCTGGCAGCCGAGGATGTACCCGTTCTCGATGTCCTCGGGATCGAGGATCTCCGAATTGGCCATCTCCACTTTGCCTTCCAACACGGTGCAGGCACACGACCCGCACTCGCCCTCCTGGCAGGAGTAGGGCACGTCGAGGCCCTTGTCGAGCATGATGTCGACCAGCGTCTGCTTGCGGGGCCACGACATCTCGTGCACCTGGCCGTCGAGTTCCACCTCGACCGTCGCCGCGTCGGCCGCTTCGGCCTCGGACACCTCGGCGGGCGCGTGGTCGGCGAACGGATCTCCGGCGAGGGAGTTGAACACCTCGGCGTGGGTGCGGTTGCGCGGGACCTCGAGCGAGGCCAGCGCGTCGTGCACCAGGTCCATGAACGGCTTGGGCCCGCACATGAACGCCTCGTAGGCGGTGTAGGGCCGGACCAAGGTGGCGAGCATGTCGGCGGTCGGCAGACCGAGCAGCGGTTCGAGCCAGTGGATGACGGTGAGTCGCTGGGGATGCTTACCGACGAGATCGCGGAGTTCGTCCGCGAAGATCACCGAGGTCGCGTCGCGATTGGCGTAAACCAGCACGACCTTGCCCGAACCCTGCGACAGCGCCGACTTCAGGATCGACATCACCGGCGTGATTCCGCTGCCCGCGCCGAACAGCAGCATGTCCTCGTCGAGATCCTTGGGCGTGAACACACCTGACGGCGGCAGCACCTCGACCTCGTCGCCCGCGGCGATGTTGTCGCACAGCCAGTTCGAGCCGTATCCGTCGACGGTGCGCTTGACGGTCACCTTCGGCAGGTCATCGGTGAACGGCGAACTGGCCAGCGAATAGCAGCGGGCGACCGATCCGGTCTGATCGCTCGGGATGCGCAGCGTCAGGAACTGGCCGGGGGAGTAGGCGAAGCGCTCGCGGAGTTCGGCGGGTACCTCGAAGACCACGGAGTGGGTGTCGGCCGTTTCGGCGATCACCGCGGCTACTCGCAGCACCACCGAGCGCGAGCCGTGCGGAACCTCGACTGTGGTCATGTCGTCCTCTCGGGCAAAACTAGAACGTGTTTCAGTTTCATGCTAGGCCGGGACGCGCCTGCAGGGCAAGCTGCGCCTCGAGTCCGGCGACCAGCACCTCCATCCCGAAGTCGTAGGAGTACTTGCCGCGCAGGTCGGACATGTACTTCGTGGCTCGGGCCACTGCCTCGGGCAGCAGCACGTCGGCGGGCGCGGAACGGTCGCGCGGGTTCACTCTGCTGCGGCCGAACAGGTAGGTGTGGATGGTCGCGTAGGCGGCCAGCACGTTGCGGTCGCTGAAGCCCGCGTCGAACAGGATCTCCATCACGGCGTCGATCAGGTCGAGCTGCTTGCCGAGCATCTGCTCGAGCAAGATGTCGCCCAGGCCGGGATGCGTGCGCAGTTTATCGTCTATCTGATCGATCAGATCGCGCAGGCGCACCTGCCACGGACCGGACTCGCGCGGCGGCTTGCGCACCCCGACCAGGGCCGCGCTGGCAACCAGATCGAGTAGCTCGCGCTTGTCGGCCACGTAGTAGTACGGCGCCATCGGTGACACCCCGAGCTCGCGCGAGAGCCGCCGCATCGACAGCTTCTCGACCCCGTCCTCGCGCACCACTTTCAGTGCCGCGTCGACGATCTCTGCCTCCGACAGTGTCGAACCAGCACCCGCCCCGCCATGGTTACGCAAGCCTCTGCCTCACCTCTGCTGCCACCGGGCCATCAGCCCTTTCCCGTCCCTGCCTCCGGAAGTCTAGAGGGGTTCGCAGCCGAGGGGGGCGGGGTGTGCTCAGAGAAAGATTTTCCGATTCCGCCCTTTATGGCAGTCACTGACGTTAAGGTGCGAGGTGACCGGCAACACAATGGAGGTAGTCATGCCTGAGAACACCACGCCTGCGACCGTCGAATCCGACGAGGACCTGGTCACCGAGACGCTGATCGAAGAGGTCAGCATCGACGGCATGTGCGGCGTGTACTGACCATGCTGGACCTCGACACCCGTTGGACGCTGCACCCTCGGGTCTCGTTGCGCCCGGAATCCTTCGGCGCGCTGCTGTACCACTTCGGCACCCGCAAGCTCTCGTTCCTCAAGAGCCGCGATCTCGTCGATGTGGTCCGGTCGCTGCCCGCGCACCCCTCCGTGCGCGACGCACTGCGTGCCAAGGGCATAGACGCCTCCGACGCGCACGTCAAAGCGCTCGCGCAGCTGGCCGACACCGACATGATCGTGGCATCGCCCGGACCGGTCACCGCCGCACCGACAGCCCTGGCGGCGGGTGACGCCACCCAGGGCGGCAGGTTGATCGACCGTTTCGAATCGGGCCTCGCCGCACCGATCTGCCTGACCTGGGAACTCACCTACGCCTGCAACCTGTCGTGCGTGCACTGTCTGTCCTCGTCGGGTCGCCGCGACCCGAACGAACTGAGCACCGAGCAGTGCAAGGCGCTGATCGACGAGTTCGAGCGCATGCAGATCTTCTACGTCAACATCGGCGGCGGTGAACCGACTGTGCGCCCCGACTTCTGGGAACTGGTCGACTACGCCACCGCGCACAATGTGGGGGTCAAGTTCTCCACCAACGGCGTTCGCATCAACGAAGAGGTCGCCGCGCGTTTGGCGGCCAGCGACTACGTCGACGTGCAGATCTCCCTCGACGGCGCCGATGCCGCGGTGAACGACGCCGTGCGCGGTCCCGGCTCCTACGACACCGCGATCAAGGCGCTGTCGAACCTCGCCGCGGCGGGTTTCAAGGACGCCAAGCTCTCGGTGGTCGCCACCCGGCACAACATCTCCCAGCTCGACGAGTTCAAGGCCATCGCCGACAAGTACGGCGCCACCTTGCGACTCACCCGCCTTCGTCCCTCGGGTCGCGGCGCGGACGTGTGGGACGAGCTACACCCGCTGCCCGAACAGCAGCGCGAGCTCTACGACTGGCTCGTCCGCAACGGCGAGGGCGTCCTCACCGGCGACTCGTTCTTCCACCTGTCCGCATTCGGCTCGGCGCTACCGGGTTTGAACATGTGCGGTGCGGGCCGGGTGGTCTGTCTGGTCGATCCGGTCGGTGATGTCTACGCCTGTCCGTTCGCCATCCATGACCGCTTCAAGGCCGGAAACATCGTCGCCGACGGTGGTTTCGAGGCGGTCTGGACCGATTCGGAACTCTTCGCCGAGCTGCGCGAGCCGGTCGACGGTGGCGCGTGCACGAAGTGCTCGCACTACGACTCGTGCCGTGGTGGTTGCATGGCCGCGAAGTTCTTCACCGGCCTGCCCGCCAACGGACCGGACCCGGAATGCGTTCAGGGCTACGGCGAAGCGGCGCTGTCGGCGCCGGGACGCACCATTCCGCGCCCCGCCGTCGACCACTCGCGCCCGGTTCGCAGCCGAACCAGGGTGTCGCTGCCACTGACCGTGAAGCGGCCACCGGCCAAGGCGTGCAACGAGAGTCCGCTCGGCTGAGCCCATCCCGGTTGCCGGAAGTGCGCTGCCGATCTTGTTGACGCGTCCGGCAACCGGTCACAGCCGTATTTCGGACAGACTTTGGTCCTTTTTTGTGGGGTGATGATGTCTGCGCGGCCAACTGCGAATAGCATGCGAGGAATGCGCCATGATCGTCTGCCCGACGGCTTCGGGGTACGGATCGATCCACGGGTACGCGCATTTTCCGGGGGTCGGATCCTGATCGGAGGATCGCCCGCACGGATGCTGCGCTTGGCCCCGGAGGCCGCCGAGTTGATCGGCGACGGATACCTGGAGGTGACCGACACCAAGTCCGCGATCGTCGCGCGCCGACTGCTCGATTCCGGCGTGGCCAACCCGCGCCCGCGGCTCGAACCATCCCTCGACGACGTCACCGTGGTCATCCCGCTCTACAACAACGCCGACGGGCTGTTACGGCTGCTGGCAGTGCTGCGTGGGCACAATGTGATCGTCGTCGACGACGGCTCCGACGAGCCGGTCCGCATCCCGCCACGGCCGGGCCGCGGTCAGGTGACGGTGCTGCGGCACGAGAGCCCGCTCGGCCCCGCCGCCGCCCGTAATGCCGGATTGCAGGCGGCGACAACGGGCTTCGTGGCGTTCCTGGACTCCGATGTGGTGCCGCGCAGCGGATGGCTCGAGGTCATGCTCGGACATTTCAGCGATCCGCAGGTCGCGCTGGTCGCGCCGCGCATCGTGGCCCTGGATTCCGAATCCAACGCGCTTGCTCGCTACGAACACACTCGCTCCTCACTCGACCTCGGCCGGCGCGAATCGGCGGTGCACGCTCGCGGCATCGTGTCGTACGTGCCCAGCGCGGCGCTGCTGGCCAGGCGCGCGGCGCTGCTCGGCGAGGGTGGATTCGACGAATCGATGCAGGTGGCCGAAGACGTCGACCTGTGCTGGCGCCTCGAACGCGCGGGCTGGCGGTTGCGCTACGAGCCCGCCGCGCACGTCGCCCACGATCACCGGGTCGCCTTCCGCGCCTGGTTCGGGCGAAAGCTGTTCTACGGCACGGGCGCGGCACCGCTCGGGAAACGGCACTCGGGCTTGGTCTCGCCGCTGTCGGTGCCGACCTGGACCGTGCTGGCCAGTCTGCTGTTCGCGACACTGTCGAAATGGGGTCTGCTCGGCGGACTCGTCACTCTGGCGACGGCCCTGGTCCGCCTGCGCCGGGTCTTCACCGAACTGGACAACCCGACCCGGATCGCGGCGGTCTACCTCGCGCGCGGCTACTTCGCCGGGATGTGGCGACTGGCTTCGGCGATGTGCCGGGACTATTGGCCGGTGACGCTCCTGGCGGTGATCGCGTCGAGCCGGATCCGCAAGATCGCCATCACGATGGCACTCGCCGACGGTCTCGCCGACTGGTTCACCCATCGCGACTCGGGCGGGCTCGACCCGGTCCGCTATGTGGCCTACAAGCGTCTCGACGACGTGGCCTACGGCACGGGCCTGTGGCTCGGCGTCATCCGGGCGCGCAGTTTCGAAGCGCTCAAGCCGAGCGTGCCGCCCCGCTGAAGCCGACTGCGTGACGAGCACTCTCATCGTCGGAGCCGGGTCGGCGGGTTGCGTGCTCGCCGCGCGGCTCAGCGCCGATCCGGCGCGTTCGGTGCGCGTCATCGAAGCCGGACCGGTTTTCCCTGCGCTGGGGGAGCTGCCCGTCGAACTGCTCGACCCAGGTCATCTCCCGGTCGGCCCCGAGTCTCGACTGGTGTGGCGGTATCCGGGAAATCTGGTGCGAGGCAAGCTGATCGGTGGTTCCGGTGCGATCAACGGCAGCTACTTCATCCGCCCACCCGCCGACGACTTCGCCGCCTGGAGCGTGGTGGCGGGCCCGCGCTGGTCGTTCGAATCGGTCCTTCCGGTGTTCTGTGCTCTGGAAGACGATGCGGAATTCGGCGCTGTGCCCGGTCACGGAATCGGCGGCCCGATCCCGATTTCACGAACCAGCGACCCCACCGAGTTCAGCGTCGAATTCGCGCAACAGTGCGTGGCAGCGGGATTCACCGAAATCCCCGATCTCAACGCACCGTCCGCAGATACCGGCGCGGGATTCGGGCGCGTTCCGTTGGCGATATCGCGAGGCCGCCGCGCCGGGCCCGCGATCACCCATCTCTTTCCTGCACTCCACCGAAGCAATCTGATCCTCACCGGCGAAACAATGGTGACCCGGCTATTACTGCGTGGCACCCGGGTAATCGGTGTGGAGTGGGCCCGCGGGCGAGAACGCGGGACGACGTATGCCGACGAGGTGGTGTTGTGCGCGGGTGCGGTGGAGTCGGCCGCGCTGCTGATCAGATCCGGGATCGGCCCCGAACCGCTGCTGCGCTCGCTCGGTGTTCCGGTGCTGCGACCCGCTCCGGTGGGCGCGTGGTGCACCGATCATCCGGAGATCGGCATCGAATTCGCCGGTGCGCAACCCGCGTGGTCGACCGTCGCGCTCGAATACGTCCTCGAAATGGACGACCTGGAACTACGTCCCTACACCGCGATGTTCACGCCGGGTCTTCGCCGGGTGGGGGTCGCCCTGATGCGTCCCGAGTCGACCGGCGAGCTGACCCTGGTTTCGACTGATCCGGCTGTCGCAGCCCGCGTCGACCACCGTTATCTCCGCGCCGAGCAGGACCGAGCCCGGTTGCGCGAGGCAGTGGCACTCACGGCGGATCTCCTGGGTCGGCGAATCGGACCCGTCGACGACACCTGGCTGCGCGCCAACGTCGGCACGTCTCAACATCTTTCCGGTACCTGTCGCATGGGCCCCGCGGGGGACGAGCGCGCGGTGGTCGACGAACAGGGGCGTGTGCACGGCATCGAGGCACTGACGGTGGCCGATCTGTCGGTCGTCCCTGTCCCGTTGCGGCGCGGTCCACAGGCCACCACAGTGATGCTCGCCGCGTCCATAGCGGACCACATGGTCGTGTGACGAAGTGACGATTGATACCACGATGTGACCTGCGGGACAAACCCTGACTTCTGGCGGTTGGCCTGATATCTGCCCGGTACAGTTTGTAGCGGGAAAGAAAGGCAAATGGTCAGCAATCTTGCAGGTGGGAGGCCCCCACGGCAGGCATCGGAGTCGGGCGCACAGCTCGGTGCTCTGGAAGCCTATGCCGCACAGGCCCATGGATTTCTCAGTGCCGGTGGTGAACAGCTTACCCAGCTGGCCGGTCTTCTACGTCCGCTCGTTCTCGAATCATGGCTGCGCAGTGTGCGCGGCGGTGTCGACCCGACGGACGTCCTCGACGGTCGCGGGCTGCGCGGCGCCGATCTGGAGCGTTATCGCGACGCCCACCCTATCGCCGCTCTCATGCCGCTGATCGACAAACTGCTGGTCCAGGACGCGTCGCACGCAGGATTGATCGTGACCGTGGCCGACCAGTTCGGTCGGGTGCTGTCGGTGCACGGTCATCCGGAGCAGGTCGCCGCCGCCGCCGAGATCGGCGTGCGCGAGGGCGACGATCTCAGCGAGCGCCGGATCGGCACCAATGCCGTCGGCCTCGTCGTGCGCACCGGCCGCGCCACCTGGATCCACGGACCCGAACATTTCCTGCATCGCATGCACCAGATCACCGGCGCCGCGGCGCCCGTGCACGAGCCGGACGGCCGACTGATCGGCGTTCTGATGATTGCCGGCGGGATGCGGGTGGCCAAGCCCGAAATTCTCGCGTTGGTCAAAGCCGCCGCGACCGCGGCCGAGATGGATCTGGTGCTGCGAGCCATGCGCGCGAGCCACGGGATCAAGGCGCCGGCTGCGGCGAACCGCGACGGCACCGGACAGGCCAGGCTCGGTCTGGACGTCTTGGGTCTTGGTCAACCTCAGTTGAGCATCGCGGGGGAGCGGGTGCCGCTCTCGCAGCGCCACGCCGAGATCCTGCTCTTGCTCACCGAACATCCCGAAGGTCTCGGCGCCGATCACCTGGCGCTGCTGCTGGACGACACCGATCTGGACAACGGCACGATCCGCGCGGCGATGTCGCGGCTGCGGTCGGTGATCGGCGCCTCGGTGGTCGGTTCGCGCCCATACCGTCTGCGCGTGCATGTCGCAACCGATGTGGAGGAGCTCCGGGCCGCACTCGACTCCGGTGATACCGCATCCGCATTGAACTTGTACGCGGGTCCGGTGCTGCCGCGCTCCTCGGCTCCCGGCATTTGCGATATCCGCGACGAGCTGCGAGTCCGGTTGCGGACCGCCGTGCTCGCCGCCCCCGACGCCGCCGTACTGCGCCGATGGACCTCGTGTCCGGAAGGCCGCGACGATGCTGCCGCGTGGGCCGCCTACCGGTCGACCGTCGATCGCGATTCGCCGCTGTATGCGCAGATAGAAGCCAAGATCCGGGTCCTCGACCGGCGCATCGGCGCCGATGCAACGCAGATGCAACGTTTCGGCTCATAGTGTCCCGGTCTGAAGGTGTGGTGGCTCACATATGGATGGTCGATGTGTTGGAGCCCACACTCATGCCCTGGTCGTGGGTACCCGCCGGTACGGACTGGACGTCTGACCGATTTTTTTAGCGGAAAAAGTTTCTTTTTATTAACTGAGGGCCTACTGTCGGCACTGCATGGACAGGCGCCCATGTGATGTAACTGACAAAGCCGTTGGAGGAACGATCAACAGCTAGGCACCCGCGACGGACCCAGCGTCCGTTGCCTCGGCGACCCCTCGGTCGTCGATCTCGTCCACATGATCTGTCGGGGATCTTGCGCGAGTGTGGCGGCACGCCCACCGCGTTCATATCGAATCTTTCGCTGCGCGAGGTGTATTCGTGCTGCCCGAAAACATTCGATCTGCTGTTCTTTCGCGATACGAGGAGGCTCTGGTGCACGGTACGGAGTTGGGTGGGTTCAGTGCGCGACCACAGGAAGCGCGGGTCGTCGGTCTGCCGTTTCCGCTGACCCCGGCCCAGCTGGGTGTCTGGTACGCACAGCTGCTCGACCCCGATGTCCCGATCACCATCGCCCAGTACGTCGACATCGACGGCGAACTCGATGCCGCTGTGCTGCAGCAGGTTACGGCCGAGGCCGCGCACGCCTACGGTTCGCCGCTGGTGCGCATCGGCGAGTTCGACGGTGTCCCGCACCAGTACGTCGACCACACCATCGCGGTCGAGCAGGAGCTGCCGCTGATCGACCTGCGCCACCACGACGACCCCGTGGCCGCCGCGCAGGAATGGATGCGCGCGGAATTCGGCGCCCCCATCGACCTGCTCACCGACCGGCTGGTGGCGGGCGCTGTGTTGCGCGTCGGCGAGACCCGCTGGTTCTGGTACTTGCGCGGCCACCACATCGTGCTCGACGGGTACGGCGCGTTCACCAACTCCCAGCGCATCGCCGAGCTGTACACCGCGCGGATGCTCGACACCCCGGCGCGCGAGGTGGTGCCGGGTGAGCTGTCGGCGCTGGTCGAGGGCGAACAGCGCTACCGCGAGAGCACCCGTTTCGTCGGCGATCGTGAGCACTGGGCTCAGCGGATCGCGGGCCTGGACAGCCCCACCGCGCTCGACGGCCGCACCGCGCCGCGTTCGGCGATCAACCTGGTGACCGGCGGGCGCCTGTCGGAAAAGCTGGTCGACCGCCTGGAAACTATTGCCGCCAGCGATGATTCGACCATCTCCGCGGTGCTGCTGGCCGCCTTCGCCGCCTACCTGGGCCGCCTCACCGATCGGCCGGACGCGGTACTGAGCCTGCCCGTCACCGCTCGCACCACCGCGGTCATGCGCCGCTCGGCGGGGATGCTGTCCAACATCGTGCCGCTGCGACTGCCCACGGGTGCGGCGGGCTCACCCGCCACCTGGGGTGAACTGCTGCGCGCGGCCCGGGTCGAGGTGGCGGGTGCGCTGCGTCATCAGCGCTACCGGGCCGAGGACATCCGCCGCGACGCCGAAGACGACGGCCGCCCCGCCCGGCGCGCGCTGTTCGGCCCGCTCGCCAACTTCATGCTCTTCCGCAGTGACCTCACCCTCGGCACCACCACCGGCCGCTACCGGGTGCTGTCCACCGGCCCGATCGAAGACTTGAGTCTCAACGTCTACTACGGCGACCGCGATCGGGTGCACGTCGATTTCGAGGCCAACCCGCATCTCTACGACGCCGACACCCTGGCCAGGCACCACGCCCGCTTCCTCGGCTTCCTCGAGCGGCTGGCCGCTACCGACCTCGACACCGCGCTCGGCGCGATCGAGGTCGCGACCGAGCTGGAGCTGCAGGTCAGCACCCGGATCTGGAACTCCACCCGATTCGACATCGACGCCGCGCTGGCCGAGCGTTCGGTGCCGGTCGCGACTCTGCCCGCTGTGTTCGAGGCCCAGGTCGCGCGCACCCCCGATGACGTGGCCGTGCGGATGGCGACGTCCTCGCGCACCGACGCTGTTCGGGACAACGCCGTCGTGTCTTCGGCGGACGCGACCCTCACCTATCGCGAGCTGGCGCAGCGGGCCAACCGGCTGGCCCGGCGGCTGCGCGCGGACGGCATCGGGCCGGAATCGCTGGTGGCGCTGAGTATTCGGCGCTCGCCCGAACTGGTGGTGGCGATGTACGCGGTGCTCGCCGCCGGCGCGGCCTACGTGCCGATCGACCCGGATCATCCGGCTGAGCGCATCGCCCACATCCTCGCCACCGCCGCACCGGCGGCCGTGCTCACGACCACCCGCGATAGTGCACCTGTCGACGGACGGCCGGTGCTGGCCGTCGACGCCCTCGATCTGAGCGACTACGACGACGCCCCCCTGACCGATGCCGACCGCACCGCGCCGCTGCGCCCCGGCCATCCCGCCTACATCATCTTCACCTCCGGCTCCACCGGTCTGCCCAAGGGCGTCGCGGTCGAGCACGCCGCGATCGTGAACCGCCTCGTCTGGATGCAGCACACCTACCGCCTGCACGGGGTCGATGTGGTGTTGCAGAAGACGCCGATGACCTTCGACGTCTCGGTGTGGGAGTTCTTCTGGCCCTTGCAGATCGGTGCGACGCTGCTGCTCGCCGAGCCGGACGGCCACCGTGACCCCGGCTATCTGCGCCGCGTGATCAGCGAATACGGCGTCACTGTCGCACATTTCGTGCCCTCGATGCTCGAAGTGTTCCTGGCCCAACAGGAAATCGCCGAGCGCACCTCGCTGCGGCTGGTCTTCGCCTCCGGCGAGGCATTGCCCGCCGCGCCTGCCCAGCGGCTGCGGCTGCTGACGGGCGCTCGCCTGCACAATCTCTACGGCCCGACCGAGGCCGCCGTCGACGTCACCTTCCACGAGGTGAACGACAGCGACCGGGTCACAGTGCCGATCGGCGCGCCGGTGTTCAACACCCGGCTCCATGTTCTCGACTCACGGCTGCGGCCCGTTCCGGTCGGGGCTCCGGGTGAGCTGTATCTGTCGGGGGTACAGCTCGCCCGGGGTTATGTCGGACGTCCCGAGCTCACCGCCGGACGTTTCGTCGCCGCGCCCGCGGTGGTCGCCGCCGACTCCGGGCGTGTGCTGCCCGACGGTGGTTCCGGCAGCACTGCCACCCATCCACTGCCGGGCGAGCGGATGTACCGCACCGGTGACCTGGTCCGCTGGACCACCAACGGCGAGCTGGAATACCTGGGGCGCACCGACTTCCAGGTGAAGCTGCGCGGGCTGCGCATCGAGCTCGGCGAGATCGAGTCAGTGTTGGAGAGTGTGGACGCCGCGGCGCGCGCGGTAGTGCTGGTCCGGGACGACGCGGGCGTCGGCGAGCAGTTGGTCGCCTATGTCGTGGAAGCCGAGCCGGGCTCGGTGTCGATCGACGATCTGCGCGAGACCGCACTGCGCGCGCTGCCCGCCTACATGGTGCCCGCGGCGTTCGTGCTGCTCGAGGCCCTTCCGGTGAACGCGTCGGGCAAGCTGGACCGTAAGGCCCTGCCCGCTCCCACCCGCGCGGTCGTCACCTACGCCGAACCGGTCGGCCCGGTGGAACAGACGGTGGCCAGGGTCTTCGGCGAGGTCCTCGGCCTCGACCGCATCGGCCGCGACGACGACTTCTTCGCCCTCGGCGGCAACAGCCTGGTCGCCACCCAGGTCGCGGCCCGCCTCGGCGCCGACCTCGGCTGCCGCCTCGGCGTGCGCGATCTGTTCGGCGCGACCACCGTGGCCCGCCTCGCTGCCGCCATCGCCGATCGCGACGACACCGGCGTCTCGGCCCAGCTCCCGGTGCTCACCGCGGGCCCCCGCCCGGCGCTGATCCCGCTGTCGCCCGCACAGCAACGGATCTGGTTCCTCAACCGCTTCGATCCCTCGGCGCCCGGCTACAACATGCCGTTCGTCATCCGCCTGCGCGGCACCGCCGATCTCCCCGCCCTGGTCGCGGCCCTGCACGCGGTGGTCGACCGCCACGAGGCGCTGCGGACCGTGTTCCCCGCGGTCGGCACTCCCGGTGGTGAGGTGGCCGAGCAGGTCGTCCGCGATGCCGGGCTGGTCCGTCTCGGTGACCCCGTCGAAGTGCAAGCCGCCGACCTCGACGCGGAGCTCACCCGCTTCGCGCGTACCGGGTTCGACCTCGAACGTGAAGCACCGGTGCGTGCGGGCATCTTCGTTGTTCCGGCCCCCGACACAACTGTGGACAACTCGGCACCACGGCCACCGAGCGTCGCGGCGCAGGAGTGTGTCCTCGCTGTCGTGCTGCATCATATTGCGGCAGACGGTGTTTCGCTGCAGGTGCTCGTCCGCGATGTGCTCACCGCGTACCGCGCCGCCACCGACGGCGTCGCGCCCGGCTGGTCGCCGCTGAGTGTGCAGTACGCCGACTACGCCCTCTGGCAGCGCGAGCTCCTCGGTGCCGAAACCGATCCGCAGTCGCTGGCCTCCCGCGAAATCGCTTTCTGGGAGCGGACTCTGGCTGGTCTGCCCGACCAGCTCGAGCTGCCCTCGCGTCGCCGGCGGCCGATCGAGCCGAGCATGCGCGGCGCCCGCACCGCCTTCACCATCGACGCCGATCTGCACCGTCAGCTCGCCGGGCTGGCCCAGCGGGCAGGCGCCTCGCTGTTCATGGTTGTGCACACCGCGTTGTCGGTGCTCCTCGCCCGTCTGTCCGGCACCACCGACATCGCCATCGGCACCGGCGTCGCGGGCCGCGGCGACCGGGCCATCGACGACCTGATCGGCATGTTCGTCAACACCCTGGTGTTGCGCACCGAGGTCGACCCCGCCGCGAGCTTCGTCGCCGCGCTCGAGCACACCCGCGAAACCGACCTGGCCGCCTTCGCGCATGCCACCGTTCCCTTCGATCGCCTGGTCGACGTGGTCAACCCGGCCCGCTCGCAGTCCCGGCACCCGCTGTTCCAGGTGGCGCTGAACTTCCAGGCCGTCCTCGACACCACCTTCGACCTGCCGGGCTCGCCGGTGACGGTGCGTGAGATCGAGCTCGACATCACCAAGTTCGACCTACAGCTCACCCTCGCCGAACGACGCGGTGCCGCAGGTGAACCCGCAGGCATCGACGCCGTCACCCTGTACGCCGCCGACCTGTTCGACGCGTCCGAGATGCACACCTTCGGTGCGCGTTTCGTGCGGCTACTCGCCGCGGCCGTCGCCGCGCCGGACACCGCGGTCGGCGACCTACCGCTGCTGTCGGCGCCCGAACACTCCCAGCTCACCGGCATGCGCGGCGCACCGGTCACCGCCACCGGTCTGCTACCCGACCTCCTGGCCGGCGCGGTCGCCGCCGACCCGGATCGCGATGCCGTCACCGACGGCGACCGCACCCTCACCTACCGCGAACTCGACCGGGCGTCGTCACGCCTGGCCAGGGTCCTCATCGACAGCGGCGCCGGCCCCGACGACGTGATCGCCGTCGGCATCTCCCGCTCCATCGAGTCGGTGCTCGCGGTGTGGGCGATCGCCAAGTCCGGTGCCGCCTGGTTGCCCGTCGACCCGAGCTACCCGCTCGATCGGATCACCCATATGGTGACCGATTCCGGGGCCCGACTAGGTCTTACAGTGTCCGAGTCGCTGTCCGCGCTGCCCGGCCCGCTCGATTGGCTGGTCCTCGACGAGCTGAAGCTGATGGCCGAATGCGCCGGGCGTTCCAGCGATCCCGTCACCGACTTCGACCGCGTGCGACCCCTGCGCGCCCAGCACCTCGCCTATGTCATCTACACCTCCGGCTCGACCGGCCTGCCCAAGGGCGTGCTCGTCACCCAGGCGGGTATCGCCGGTTTCGCCGCCGAGGAAACCGCGCGCATGTTCGGCACCGCCGACGCCCGCGTCCTCCAGGTCGGCTCCCCGTCCTTCGACATCTCGGTGATGGAACTACTGCTCGCGGTGAATTCCGCCGCGACGCTGGTGATCGCCCCGCCCGGGCGGCACGTGGGAGCTGAACTGGCCCAACTGCTTTCGGAACAGCGCGTCACGCACGCCCTGATGACCCCGTCCGGTCTGTCCGTGCTCGACCCCACCCCGCTCGACGCCCTTCGCATGGTGATGGTCGGCGGCGAAGCCTGCCCGCCCGACCTGATCGCCCGCTGGACAACCGGACCCGTTCCCCGCGCGTTCGTGAACGCCTACGGCCCCTCCGAGACCACGGTCGCCACCAACATCAGCGCCCCGCTCACCGCCGATTCCCCGCTGACCCTCGGCACGCCGCTGCGCGGCATCACCCAGTGGGTCCTCGACTCCCGGCTGCGGCCGGTCCCTGTCGGCGTCGCGGGCGAGCTGTACGTCGCGGGTGCCCAGCTCGCGCGCGGCTATCGCTCCCGCGCCGCACTCACCGCGACCCGCTTCGTCGCCTGCCCGTGGGCGTCGTCGGAGCGCATGTACCGCACCGGAGACCTGGTCCGCTGGACTCCGGAGGGCACCCTCGACTACCTGGGCCGCAACGACGACCAGGTCAAACTCCGGGGTTTCCGCATCGAACTCGGGGAAGTCGAATCCGCCCTGCTCGCCCAGCCCTCGGTTCGCCAGGCCGCGGTGCTGGTGCGCGCCGACCCGCACCGAGGCGATCAGCTCATCGCTTATGTCGTGCCCGCCGTCGAGACCGACGAGCTGATCGATGCGCTCGCCGCCGCCCTGCGCGGCACCCTCGCCGCGCATATGGTGCCGTCCGCGTTCGTGGTGATCGATGCCCTGCCGCTCACCCCCAACGGCAAGCTCGACCGCAAGGCCCTGCCGGAGCCGGTGTTCGCCGCGCGTTCGTTCCGCGCGCCCGCCGCAGGCACCGAGTCCGTGGTGGCCCAGGTCTTCGGCGAGGTGCTCGGTGCCGCGCCGATCGGCGCCGACGACGACTTCTTCGCCCTCGGCGGCAACTCGCTCGTCGCCACCCAGGTGGTGTCGCGTCTGGGCACCGCGCTCGGCCGCACGGTCTCGCTGAAGTCGCTGTTCGAGGCGCCAACCGTCACCGCGCTCGCCGCCCTGCTCGGCACCGCGGACGCGGTCGCGCCGAGGCCCGCGCTGGTGGCAGGCGAACGGCCGCACCGGATTCCGCTGTCCTACGCGCAGCAGCGCATGTGGTTCCTGAACCAGTTCGACGCCGAATCGGTCGCCGACAATATCGCCGCCGCCATCCGCCTCACCGGCGTCATCGACTACGCCGCGATGAACGCGGCCGTCGCCGCGGTCTTCGCCAGACACGAGGCGCTGCGGACCCGCTACCCCGCCGTCGACGGCATCCCGTTCCAGCAGGTGCTCGACGCCGACCAGCTGACGATCACCCTCGAACCGCGCGCGATCGCCCCGGTCGACCTCGGCAACCGGATCCGCGCGCTGGCCGCCGTCCCGTTCGCGGTGGACTCCGAACCCCCGGTCCGCCTGCACCTGCTGCACACCGGCACCGACGAGCACGTCCTCGTCCTCGTACTGCACCACATCGCCGCCGACGGCTGGTCGGTCGCGCCGCTGACCCGCGATGTGATGGTCGCCTACGCCGCCCACCTGGCCGCCGCAGCACCCCAGTGGACGCCGCTGCCGGTGCAGTACGCCGACTTCGCCCTCTGGCAGCGCGATGCGCTCGGCGCCGAGGACGACGCCGAATCCGCACTGTCACAACAGCTCACGTTCTGGACGACGGAACTGGCCGACCTGCCCGACCTGCTCTCGCTGCCGACTGATCGACCGCGCCCGGCCGTGGCCTCGGGACGCGGTGCGCGCCAAGCGTTCACGGTGCCCGCCGAGATCGTCGACCGACTGCGCGGCATCGGTGCGCGAGCCAATGCCTCGCTGTTCATGGTGCTGCACACCGCCTTCGCCACCACCCTCGCCGAACTGTCGGGTCAGCAGGACATCTCGATCGGCACCCCGGTCGCCGGTCGCGGTGACCAGGCGCTCGACGACCTGGTCGGCATGTTCGTCAACACGCTCGTGCTGCGCACCCGGATCCGCCCCGACGCCACCTTCGCCGAACTGCTCGGCACCGTCCGCGACAGCGACCTGCGCGCCCTCGCCAACGCCGACGTCGCCTTCGACCGGCTCGTGGAGGTCCTCAACCCCGAGCGCTCGACCGCCCGGCACCCGCTGTTCCAGGTGATGCTCGACTTCCAGAACAACTCCCGAACCGAACTCGAACTCGCGGGCCTGACCGCCACGGAGCTCGAGATCGATACCCACACAGCCAAATTCGACCTGCACCTCACGCTGCGCGAGACCGCCGACGGCCTGCTCGCCCGCTTCGAGTACGCGACCGACCTCTTCGACGCGCAGACCATCACAGATTTCGGCACCCGCTTCCTGCGGACGCTGGATACGGTGACCGCCGATCCCGACGTGGTGATCGGCGACATCGACCTCCTCGACGCCGACGAGCGTATTCGCGTGCTCGGCGCCTGGAACGCCACCGAGTACCCGGTCGACGAACGGATGACGCTGGCCTCGCTGTTCGCGGCGCAGGCCGAGCGCACCCCGAACGCGACCGCGGTGACCCTCGAGGGCGAGTCGCTGAGCTATTCCGGGTTCGCGGACGCGGTGAATCGCCTCGCCCGCCTGCTGATCTCGATCGGCGTCCGCCCCGACCGCACCGTGGCAATCGGCATGCGCCGTTCGATCGACTCGGTCGTCGCCATGTACGCCGTCATCGCCGCCGGTGGCGCCTACGTGCCCCTCGATCCGGATCACCCCGCCGAGCGCATCGCTCAGGTGATCGCCGCCGCCGACCCGGTCTGCGTATTGACCCGCCGCAGCGACGACCTCGACCTCACCGGGGTGGAGGCGGCGGGAGAGCACTGCGCGGTTCTCGATCTCGAGCAGGTCGACACCACCGACTACTCGGCCGAGCCGATCACCGACGCCGACCGCCTGGCCACGCTCACCCGGGACAACGCCGCCTATCTGATCTTCACCTCCGGCTCGACAGGCACGCCCAAGGGCGTCGTCGTCTCCCATGCCGCGATCGTCAACCGTCTGGTGTGGATGCAGGACGCCTACCGGCTCACCCCCGACGACGCCGTGCTGCAGAAGACCCCGGCCACCTTCGACGTGTCGGTCTGGGAGTTCTTCTGGCCCTTGCAGATCGGCGCCCGGCTCGTGCTCGCCCGCCCGGACGGTCACCGCGACCCCGCCTATCTGATCCGGCTGATCACCGACGAGCGGATCACCGTCGCCCACTTCGTCCCGTCGATGCTGTCGGTCTTCGTCGCGGTGCTCGACAGTGCGCACGCCGACGAGGCGACCACGCGGACCGCCGGGGACTGCGCATCGCTGCGTCTGGTGTTCGCCTCCGGCGAGGCGCTGGCGCCCGCGCCCGCCCAATTGCTGCGCGGGCTCACGGGGACGGCTGTGCACAACCTGTACGGCCCCACCGAGGCCGCGGTGGACGTGACCTTCCACGAGGTGATCGACGCCGATACCGTCACCGTGCCGATCGGTGCGCCGGTGCACAACACCCAGGTCTACGTCCTCGACGGCCGCCTGCGCCCGGTCCCCGTCGGCGTGCCCGGCGAGCTGTACCTGGCGGGCGCCCAGCTCGCTCGCGGCTACGCGGGCCGCGCCGACCTCACCGCCGACCGCTTCGTCGCCAACCCGTTCACCACCGCCGAGCGCATGTATCGCACCGGTGACCTCGTCACCTGGACGTCGGCCGGCGAGCTGGAGTACCTGGGCCGCACCGACTTCCAGGTGAAGCTGCGTGGTCTGCGCATCGAACTCGGCGAGATCGAAGCCGTGCTCTCCGGGGTTCCCGAGATCACCCAGGCCGCGGTGATCGTGCGCGACGAGACCCTGGTCGCGTATCTCGTTGCCGCACAGCATGTCGACGTGGATGCGGTGAAGTCCACGCTCAGCCGCACTCTGCCCGCCTACATGGTCCCCGCGGCCTTCGTCGTTCTCGACGAGTTCCCGCTCAACTCGTCGGGCAAGCTCGATCGAAAGGCGCTGCCCGCACCGAGTTTCGAGGCGGCCGTCTTCCGCGCGCCGTCCACCGAGGTCGCGCGCATCGTCGCGGTCACCTTCGCCACGGTGCTCGGCTTCCCCGCCGACCGCGAAGTCGGTCTAGACGACGACTTCTTCGCCCTCGGCGGCAACTCCCTCAACGCCACCCAGGTCGCGGCCCGCCTCGGCGCCGCCCTCGACACCCAGATTCCGGTCCGGCTGCTGTTCGACGCACCGACGGTGGCCGATCTGGCCGACCGGTGCACTGCCCTGCGCGGCACCGGCGGGCGGCTCGAACTCACCACTCGGGAACGGCCCCGGCGGATTCCGCTGTCCGCGGCGCAGCGCCGGATGTGGTTTCTCAACCGCTACCTCGCCGACGTCGACGGCATCGGCGACGCTGTCGACAACATCCCCGTCGCGCTGCGGCTCACCGGCGACCTCGACCTCGCTGCCCTCGAAGCGGCTCTCGCCGATGTGGTCGCCCGGCACGAAACCTTGCGAACCAGCTACCCGGAGGGGCCGGAGGGCGCCGAACAGGTGATCTCGGACGCCACCGCAATCACTCTGCGGCCCGAGGCGATCACCGAGTCGGAGCTGCCCGAACGCCTGCTGTCGTGCGCCGCGGTCCGATTCGACCTCACCGCCGAGATCCCGCTGCGCGCGGCCTTGTTCGCGCTGAACACCGACCACGTGCTGGTCCTGGTGGTCCACCACATCGCCGCCGACGGTTTCTCGCTCGGCCCGCTGGCCGCCGATCTGATGGCCGCCTACGCCGCCCGCCGCGCGGGCGCCACCCCCACCTGGACACCGCTGCCCGTCCAGTACGCCGACTATGCCCTCTGGCAGCACGAAAACCTCGGCGAGACAGCCGATCCCGCGTCGCTCGCGCACACCCAACTGGCGTTCTGGCGCCATGGTCTCGCCGGTCTCCCCGAGCAGCTCGACCTGCCCACCGACCGTCCCCGCCCGGCCGAGTCCACCTTCCGTGGCGCCGTCCACCGCTTCCAGATCGACTCCGATCTGCACAGTGAACTGCGCGAACTCGCGCGCAAGCACGAGGCCACCCTGTTCAGCACGGTGCACGCAGCGCTCGCGGTCCTGCTGGCCCGCCTGTCCGGGGGCAGCGACATCGCCATCGGCACACCGGTCGCGGGCCGCGGCGAGGCCGCCCTCGACGGGCTGATCGGCATGTTCGTCAACACCCTGGTACTGCGCACCCAGATCGACCCGCGCGCCGAATTCGAAACGACCCTCGACGCCGTCCGGGCCGGCGACCTCGACGCCCTCTCGCACGCCGACGTCCCGTTCGAGCAGGTCGTCGATGCCATCGACCCGGCGCGAGCCCGCAACCGGCACCCGCTGTTCCAGGTGGCGCTGGCGCTACAGAACTTCACCGTTCCCGCGCTGGAGGCCGCGGACCTGCGCGTGGAATCTCTCGATTTCGACGCCGCCGTGGCGAAGTTCGACCTGCAGTTCACCCTCGGCGAATCCGACGACATCGACGGCCGCGCGAACGGCATGTCCATCGAGATCGCCTACGCCACCGATCTGTTCGACGAGGGCAGCGTCGCGGTGCTGGCCCGGCGCTTCACTCAGGTGCTGGCCGCCGTCGTCGCCGACCCGACTGTCGTGGTGGGCGACATCCAGTTGCTCAGCGCCGAAGAACAGCAGCGCACCCTGCACGATTGGTCGTCCACCGGCGAATCGGTGGCCGCCGCCGACACCATGGTGGACCGGTTCGCCCGCGTCGCCGCCCTCGACCCCACCGCCATCGCCGTGAAAGCGGGCGAGCGCGCGCTGACCTACGGCGAGCTCGACGCCTGGTCCAACCGTCTCGCCCGCCGACTCGTCGCCGCGGGCGTCGGCCCGGAATCGCTGGTAGCGGTGACCCTGCCGCGGTCGGTGGAGCTGCCGGTCGCTCTGCTCGCCGTGCTGAAGGCAGGCGGGGGCTACCTGCCGATCGACCCCAACTACCCCGCCGATCGCATCGAATACGTCCTCGACGATGCCCGCCCGCAGTGTGCGATCACCAACGACGACACCGGCCTGGCGCACGACTGGTTCGGTGGTCCGGTCATCGATCCCGGCGCGGACAACCTGTCCGACTTCGGCACCGACGCCCTGACCGACGCGGACCGGCGTAGCCCGCTGGCTCCGGCCAACGCCGCCTACGTCATCTACACCTCCGGCTCGACCGGCCGCCCCAAGGGCGTCGTCGTCCCGCACACGAATGTCATCGCGCTGCTGGACAACACCGCGCAGCGCTTCGGCTTCGGACCGTCCGACGTGTGGACGATGTTCCACTCCTACGCCTTCGACTTCTCGGTGTGGGAACTGTGGGGCGCGCTGCTCCACGGTGGCTCGATCGTTCTCGTCGACTACTTCACCTCCCGTTCGCCCGAACAGTTCCGCGAACTGCTCCGCACCGAACGCGTCACCGTTCTCAACCAGACGCCGTCCGCGTTCTACCAGCTCATCGCCGCCGACCTGGCCGCGCCCGCACCCACCGAATACGCCCTGCGCACAGTGATCTTCGGTGGCGAGGCGCTCGAACCGCAACGCCTCGCCGGCTGGTTCGCCCGCTACCCGGACTCGCCCCGCATGGTGAACATGTACGGCATCACCGAGACCACCGTCCACGCCTCCTACCGGGAGATCACCCCGCACACCGGCTCGGCCAGTGTGATCGGCGGTGCGCTCGCGGGACTCACAGTGCGCGTGCTGGATTCGCGCCTGCGTCCCGTCCCGCTCGGCGTTCCCGGCGAAATCTACGTCTCCGGACCGCAATTGGCGCGCGGCTACCTGGGTCGACCCGACCTGACCGCGAGCCGCTTCGTCGCCGACCCCTACGGTCCTGCCGGATCCGTCGCCTACCGGTCCGGTGACCTCGCCCGCTGGACGGTCGTGGCCGACGACGCCACGGGGGCGCTCGCGTCGTCGCGCGCCACGCACGTCGACCTCGAATACCTCGGCCGCGCCGACCAGCAGGTCAACCTCCGTGGCTTCCGCGTCGAGCTCGGCGAGATCGAAGCGGCGCTGCTGCACAGCTCGATCGCACCTCGCGAAGTCGCCGTGCTGGTGCGGACCGACCTCGTCGACGAGCCGCGCATCGTGGCCTACGTGGTCGGGGAGTCCGACCACCTCGACACCGCCGCCCTGCGCAAGGAGCTGGCACGCACCCTGCCCGAGCACATGCTCCCGGCAGCTGTCGTGCCGGTCGCGCGCATTCCGCTCACGGTCAACGGCAAGCTCGATCGCGCGGCCCTGCCCGCCCCCGTCTTCGAGACCACCACCTACCGCAGGCCGACCACCGTCACCGAGCAGATCATCGCCGCCGTGTACACCGAGGTGCTCGGCCGTGCCGACGATCAGCCGATCGGCGCCGACGACGACTTCTTCGCCCTCGGCGGCAGCTCGCTGCTGGCAGCAAAGGCCGTGGCCCGTATCGGCGCCGCGCTCGACCGGCGCGTGGGTGTCCGGCTGCTGTTCGAGGCGCCGAGCGTCGCCGAACTGGCCGCCGCGATCGACGCCCAGTCGAAGGTCGATCGCCCCGCGCTGGTCGGCCGGGCTCGCCCCGAGTTGCTCCCGCTGTCCCCGGCCCAGCAGCGGATGTGGTTCCTCAACCGCTTCGACCGCGCCTCGGTGGCCTACAACATCCCGTTCGCGCTGCGCCTGAGTGGGGCGCTCGACGTCACCGCGCTGCGCGCCGCGATGGCCGACGTGGTCGCCCGCCACGAATCGCTGCGCACCGTGTACCCGGAGGTCGACGGCACACCCGCGCAGTCGATCGTCGCTGCCGCCGAAGCGATGCCGACGCTGGCTCCACCGGTGAACACCGAAGCGGCCGTGGGCGACACGCTCACGCCGGTGGCGACCAGCGAGGCAGCGCTTCCGGCCGCGATTCGCGAACTGGCCGAGACCACCTTCGACGTCACCACCGAGATCCCGGTGCGCATGCGGCTGTTCCGGGTGGACGACACCGAATTCGTGCTGGCCGGCGTCCTGCACCACATCGCCGCCGACGGCTCCTCCATCGCCCCGTTCGTCGCCGACCTCATGCGGGCCTATACCGCCCGGCTCGCCGACACCGCCCCCGGCTGGGCGCCGCCCGCCGTGCAATTCGCCGATTACGCGCTGTGGCAGCGTGACCTGCTCGGCGACGAAGCCGACCCGGAATCCCTCGCCGCCCAGCAGGTCGGCTACTGGCAGACCCAGCTGGCCGGACTTCCCGACCAGCTGGCCCTGCCGACCGACCGTCCCCGCCCCGCCCGCCAGACCCTGCGCGGCGACAAGGTGAGTTTCACCGTCGACGCCGACCTGCACGCCGCGCTGTCCGCGCTCGGGCGCGACAACGGCGCCACCCTGTTCATGGTGGTGCACGCGGCGTTCGCGGCCCTGTTGGCCCGCATCTCCGGTACCGCCGACATCGCCGTCGGCACCCCGAACGCGGGCCGTGGCGAAGCCGAGCTCGACGAGGTCATCGGCATGTTCGTCAACACCCTGGTCTTGCGGACCCAGGTCGTGAGCGACGCCCCGTTCACCGAACTGCTCGCCACCGCGCGGGCCGCCGACATCGCCGCGTTCTCGCACGCCGATGTGCCGTTCGAGCGGTTGGTCGAGGTGCTCAACCCCGCCCGCTCCACCGCGCGACACCCGCTGTTCCAGGTCGGCTACTCGTTCCAGAACCACGACCGCGCTCAGCTCGAACTTCCCGGCCTGTCCGTCTCCGCTGTCGAATTCGATGCCGGTGTCGCGCAGTTCGACCTGCATCTGTTCGCCCTGGACAACTACACCGCGGACGGCACCCCGGCGGGAATCGAGATGGCCCTCGGCTACGCCACCGAGCTGTTCGACGCCGCAACAGCCGAACGCTTCGCCGGTCAGCTGTGCCGGATCCTCGCATCCGTCAGCGGCGCGGCGGAGACCGCCATCGGTGACCTCGACATGCTCGGTGCCGACCGCGAGCTGCTGCTCGAAACATGGAACGACACCGCCCGTCCCGTCGAGTCCACCACCCTCGCCGAACTGGTTGCGCGCCAGAGCGACCTGACCCCCGGCGCGCTCGCGCTGGTAGACGATGAAACCGGCGAGTCCCTGGATTACGCCACCTTCGACGCACAGGTCAACCAGGTCGCCAGGCTCCTGATCGCCGAGGGAGTCGGCCCGGAGCGCACCGTCGTACTGGCCATGCGCCGCGGCATCGACCTCGTCATCGCCATGCACGCCGTCGTCCGGGCGGGCGGCGCGTACGTGCCGATCGACCCCGACCACCCGGCCGACCGTATCGCCTACATCGTCACCACCGCGGCGCCCCTGTGCGTGCTCACCACCGCCGCCGACGGACTGCCGATCGCCGTGGACGTTCCGGTCTTCGAGCTGGACCACCGCGCGCTGCGCGAACTCTCGACGGAGCCGGTGACCGATGCCGAGCGCATCGCCCCGCTGCGCCCCGAGCATCCCGCGTACATCATCTTCACCTCCGGCTCCACCGGCGTGCCCAAGGGCGTCACCGTTCCGCACGCCGCGATCGTCAACCAGCTCGGCTGGCTGCGCGAGCGCTTCACCATGACCACCGCCGACCGGGTGCTGCTGAAGACACCCGCCACCTTCGACCTCTCGGTCTGGGAGTTCTGGTCGCCCCTCACCTCCGGCGGTGCCCTGATCGTCACCCGCCCCGGCGACGAACGCGACCCGGATCGCCTGCGCGCCACCATGACCCGGCACGGCGTCACGATCTTGCATGCCGTTCCCTCGCTCGTCGGCATGCTCCTGGCCACCGAAGCGACACCCGCCCTGCCTGTTTCGTTGCGCGCCGTCCTCGCGATCGGTGAAGCCCTGCCCGCGGCGACGGCCACCGAGTTCCGTGCCGTCGGCGCCACCGTGGCCCTGCACAACCTGTACGGGCCGACCGAGGCAGCCGTCTCGATCACCGAATACGAAGTGGCGCAAGATCTGTCGCACGTCGTGCCGATCGGTACTCCCGTCTGGAACAGCGCGCTCTACGTTCTCGACGTCCGGTTGCATCCCGTCCCGATCGGCGTCGCGGGCGAGCTCTATCTGTCCGGTGATCAGCTCGCCCGCGGCTACCACGGGCGCCACGCCCTCACCGCCGACCGGTTCGTCGCGAACCCCTTCGCCGACACCGGCTCGCGCATGTATCGCACCGGCGACATCGTCCGTCGGCGCGCCGACGGCACGGTCGAATACCTCGAACGCGCCGACTTCCAGGTCAAGATCGGTGGCTTCCGCATCGAGCTCGGCGAGGTCGAAACAGCCCTGCTGCGCTGCGCCGAAGTCCGGGCGGCAGTCGCGATCGCCACGACCGACGAGCGGGCGGGTGCCCGCCTGATCGCCTACGCGGCGGTCGCGGACCTGGCCCCGGGCGACGAGCCCGCCATCGCCGCCCGGCTGCGCGGAGAGCTCGCCGCCGACCTGCCCGCCTACATGGTTCCGGCGGCGCTGGTGGTGCTCGACGCGCTGCCCCTGAACGCCAACGGCAAAGTCGACCGGAAGGCGCTGCCCGAACCGCAGTTCGCCGAAGCGGCCTTCCGCGCTCCGGTCACCGCGGTCGAACAGCTTGTCGCCCAGACGTTCACCGAGGTGATCGGCTGCGCCGCCGCCGGACTCGACGACGACTTCTTCGCCCTCGGCGGCAACTCGCTGATGGCAACCCGCCTGGCTGCCCGCCTCGGCGCCGCGCTCGGCGTCCACGTCGCCGTGGCCGCGGTCTTCGACGCACCGACAGTCGGCGCGCTGGCCGCGCACCTCGCCACCGCTGATCGCACCATCGCCCGCCCCCCGCTGACCAAGCGCACCGGCGAAGGGCCCGCGGTCCTCTCGCCCGCGCAGCAGCGCATGTGGGTGCTGCACCAGCTCTCGCCACAGTCCTCGGCCTACCACATCCCGGCCGCCATCCGACTGACCGGCGAGCTCGACCTACCCGCCCTGCAGGCGGCCGTCGCCGACCTGCTGGCCCGCCACGACACCCTGCGCACCCGCTACCCGGACACCACCGACGGCCCGATCCAGCAGGTGATGCCCGCCTGGTCCGCCGCCGTCGACCTCACCCCCCTCCCGGTGGCGCTCGCCGATGTCGAAACCCGGATCGCGGCGCTCGTCGCGCAGCCCTTCGACATCACCGCCGCGCCCCCGATCCGGGTCGCCCTCTACCGCCTCGGCGACAACGATCACGTCCTCGTCGTCGTGGTGCACCACATCAGCGCGGACGGATACTCGATCGACCCGCTCACCCGGGACCTGGTGCGCGCCTATGTGGATCGCGGCCAGGGGCGCGAACCGGGCTGGGCCCCACTGACGATCCAGTACGGCGATTTCAGTGCCTGGCAGCGCGATCTGCTCGGCTCCGAGTCCGACCCCGGCAGTGTGCTCACCCGGCAGCTCGCCTACTGGACCCGCGAGCTCGCCGGCGCACCCGAACTACTGGCGTTGCCGACAGACCGCCCGCGCGCGGCCCGTCGTGAAATGCGCGGCGCGACGATCGAATTCGACATCGATTCCGCACTCACCACCCGCCTCGACGACGTGGCCCGCGCCAACGGAACCACTCTGTTCACGCTGATCCACAGCGCGCTGGCAGTGCTGCTGGCCAAGCAATCCGGCAGCGCGGACATCACCATCGGCGCACCGGTCTCCGGTCGTGGTGCCCGCGAACTCGACGACCTCGTCGGCATGTTCGTCAACACCGTCGCCCTGCGCACCGAGGTCGACGCCCGCGCACCGTTCACCGACCTGCTCACCCAGGCGAAGCGCCGCGATCTGGCCGCGCTGTCCCATGCCGATGTTCCGTTCGAGCAGGTGGTCGACGCCGTGGGTCGCGCCCGTACCGGCGCCTACACGCCGCTGTTCCAGGTGATGCTGACCTTCCAGAACATGCCGCCCGGCGGTATCGAGCTCCCCGGCCTCCACGTCCAGACCTTGGACCCCGGGCTCACCGAGGCCAAATTCGACCTGCATCTCACCGCCCTGCAGCGCTATCGCGACGACGGCGCGCTGGACGGCCTCGACCTCCACTTCGGCTACGCCACAGACCTGTTCGACGCGTCGACGGTCCGGACCATGGCCGAGCGATTCCGCAAGGTACTCACCACCGTCGCCGCCGACCCCACCGTGGCGGTGCGCGCGATCGACCTGCGCACCGATGCCGAAAAGACCCCGACCACCTACACCATCGCCGATCTTCCGGGCCTCGTCGGCTCGGCAGCTCGGCTCGCGCCGGCGACCGTGGCATTCACCCACGGCGAGCACGCCATCTCTTACGGAGCACTCGACGCCAAGCTCGCTGCGGTGAGCAGGGCGATGGGCGCGAAGATGAAACCTGAAGCGTTGGTGAACGTCGCGCTGGCCGGCCTCGTGCCCGGCGTGCTCGCCGCACTCGGCGCGGCCGGTCTCACTTCGACTCTGCAAACACTGGTGACCGATGCTGCCGCGGTAATCGCCGGGACAGCGTCGGTTGACGACTCGGAAGGACAACTCTGATGTCGCACACGGATTCGGTCACGACCGCTGCCACCCTCGCCGCGCTCCTGCGTGACCTGGACGGCGATCGACCACGTGACCCGGCGACCCTGCTCGCCGCCTTCTCCACCTACGCCGACCGCGAACCCGACATCCTCGCGGTCCGCGACGGCGAAATCGGCCTCACCTACGGCGAACTGGCCGAGCGAGTCGATGCGTTGGCCGCCGCGCTCCTCGAGCACGGTGTCGGCCCCGAAACCACTGTCGCGGTGTCGCTTCCGCGTTCGGTGGAATTGGTGGTCGCTGTGCACGCGGTGCTCGCCGCCGGCGGTGCGTTCGTGCTGCTCGACCCCACCGGCCCCGGTGACGTGCAGCGTCGCACTGCCGCGCTGGCCGCGCCCGCCCTGATCCTCACCAGCGACGGAACACCGCACCCCGCCGGGTTCCCGGTCGTGCACACCGACGCCACGGTCGACGTCACCCCCGATGAGCTACCGGGGCCGGGCGCGGACAACCCCGCCTACCTGGTCGTCGATGTCGTTGCCGCGACCGCCGTCATCGTCGGGCATCGCGCGGCGCAGGCCAATTCGAGCTGGCGCCAGCGCCTCTGCGGTATCGGTATCGGCGATTCGGTGCTCTGGCACGCACCGCTGGCCGGCCAGGCCGCGGTGGGGGAGATGCTGCTCGCGCTGCAAACCGGTGCCACGCTGGTGGTTTCGCCGTCGGCGGTGCTCGCCGACGCGATTGCCGAAACGCAGGTGACCGCAGCATGTTTCGATCATGCCGAGCTCGCCGAGCTGGCAGCACTGCCCGATGCCGAGCAGCGTCTGGACTCGCTGCGCGTGGTGCTCGGCTCGGGTGGGCCACTGCTCGCGGAAACCGCCGCCGCCCTGCGCGCGGTGAGCGGTGCGACGCTGTGGCACGTCTACGGCAGGCCCGAGACGGCGGGCGAGTTCGTCGCGCACGAGGTGACCGGCGCCGACCTGGAGGTGGTCCCGTTCGGATCGGCCGCTGACGATGTCGAACTGCTGATCCTCGACGAGCACCTGTGCCCGGTAGCCGACGGCGAAATCGGTGAACTCTATGTCTCCGGTGTGCAATTGGCGCGCGGATACGTCGGCAGACAGGCCACCGCGGCGACCTTCCTCGCGAACCCCATCGGTCCGGTGGACGACCGCATGTTCGCCACCGGCGACCTCGTGCGCCGCAGGCCGCCGGGCGACGCCTGGACGGCCGAGATCGAATTCGTCGGCCGCATCGATGACGGGCCCTACGCCCGCGCGACCGGTCTCGCCGACGAACTACTGCTCGATGAGTTCGAAGCCCAAGCCGCCGCAACCCCTTTCGACCCGGCCGTCGTCCATGCGCCGACCGACGGCCCGACCTCGATCATCACCTACGGTGACCTCGACCGGCGCACCAATCAGCTGGCCCGGCATCTGACCGCGCTCGGCATCGGCCCGGAATCGGCTGTGCTCGTGGATGTCCCAGGTTCCATCGAGTTCGTGGTCGCGGCGTACGCGGTCCTCAAAGCCGGTGGGATCGTGGTACCGATCGACACCGCGAACCCCCGGCTCCCACCGATCGTCAACCCGGCACTGGCCCTGACCATCGCCGCCCGCGAGCACCTCGGCACCTACGACATCCCGACGGTGACGGTCGATCGGGCATCTCTGTCCACCTATTCGAGCGAACCCATCGCCCGCGGCGAACATCGCGCCCCGATCCTGCCGCAGCACCCCGCCTTCGTGCTGTTCCCCCCTGGCGCAACGCACAGCGTCACCATCAGCCATGCCGCCGCGGTGCACCGGGTCACCGCCATGCAGGCCCGCCACCACCTCACCACTCGCGATGTCTATCTGCACCAATCCCATACCGGCGACGCCACCGCTTGGCACGGCTACCTGCTTCCCCTGCGAGTCGGCGCGACCGTCGTCCTCACCGAACCGCCCGACCCCACCCGGTTAGCCGCCCTCATCGCCGCCTACGGCGTCACCGTCACCGACTTCACCCCCCACTTCCCGTCCGCCCGCACCGGCCACAGCGACCGCCTGTTCCGCACGAGCGAGCTCGCCCACCACGAAATCGAAGGCACCCCGGCAGCATTAGCCCACCTCGGCACCCTCCTCGGAAAGGCCACCCCATGACCAACCCGTTCGACGACGACAACGCCCAGTTCTACGTCCTGGTCAACACCGAAGGCGAACACTCCCTCTGGCCCACCTTCGCCGCCGTCCCCGGCGGCTGGTCGGTAGCCTTCGGCGCCGCCCCCCGAACCTCCTGTCTCCACTACGTGGAATCCCACTGGCTCGACATGCGCCCCAACTCCCTCATCGCCGCCATGTCCAACAAGCCCTGAGGGATCAGCCCGCCGCAGATGTCTCGGGTTGGCTGGGAACGGGTGTCGTCCGGATGTTGCGGACACCAGCAACGATCTGGTCCACGTCTTCCTCGGCGAAGAGATAGTCCGGACAGATCGGCGCATGCGATTTGAACGGTGTCTCGTAGCATTCTCATGCTTGAAGGCGGAGCGATGAACTGAATGAGCTACTGTCCCCCCACGTCGGGCAATCTGTTCCGGACTTTCGCGGCGTGCGGTCGTTCGAACGGCCAACGGAGAGCGATGATGTCGACAATGTTGCCAATGGTCGGAATATCGGCCTCCAGTGTCGGTGGGCGTGGATGGTCCAGGAAAGCATCGATATCATTGAGGACCAAACTTGCATCGAACTCACTCATCGTTGCAGCGGCATTCTTCACCGCGTCTATCTGTGACCTATCTCCGGTTCGGTAGGCGGCGAGACGAACCTGCAGTCCGAGATCGGGGTCGTTCTCGAGCTTATTGACAAGGGCTTCCATATTATTGTCGGGGTCATTGATCGGGGTCTGACCCAAAGAGTGAATCGCGTACCTGCGAACCTCGTCCAGCTCGTCATCATCGTCCGCACACGTGAACAACGCCGCTGTCGAACTTCCCGGATAGCGTCCCAATGCTTCCGCCGCCGACGCCCGGACTATCCATGAATCGTCGGATCGAAGATGCGATGTCAGCGGTCCGACGGCAGGCGCGAACTGGATCATAGTGAGCGCTTCGGCCGCTTCGGTGCGAACGAGCTCGTCTGGATCTTCGAGCATCCCGACAAGTAATGGTCCAACGTCGTCGACGGAGGCTCCGCCAAGGAGCCCTGCCGCGCGGACCGCCTCGCTTCGAACTGCAATATCCGAACTTCCGAACAGAGGGAGCACCAGATCAATCTTTGATTGATCATCTTCCTTGATCAGTTCGATCAGCGCGGCTACCTGCCTGCTGGAGCTGAGAGATTCCACAGGGTCACCCGAGTCGTCTTGCATGTTTCCTCGCCTTCGAGTTGTCCAGGTTTTCTCTGGACATGAGATCGCGCATTTCCTATTCGATACACCTATCGGCGACGCGTTGCTTCCCGCCCGTGGCCATTTCGGCGACGAAGGCGCCGACCAGGGCAATTGCTGTGAGCGATGCAATGTCGTCCAATGCTGACCGGACCCCCTAACGGATAGCTGCGTCCGCTGCCATCGTGATTCTGACGCCGAGCTGCAGGCTCTGGAAGAGTCTGACCGTAGCGGGGTGCGGGTACCTGTCAGACGGTCGGACTAGCTTTGCGGCTATGGGACTTTCAGTGGGAACCGGGGGGCTGGCCTTTGCCGTGGCAGACGGGAGTGACCCGGAGTATCTCGATGCGTTGACCGAGCAACTGCGTGCGCTCAGCGAGCTACTGGTGCGGGAGGGGCTTGCTCCGCACGACGAGCCGAGGGTTGCGGGACCGGCGGTGGACCGCGCTCGGATAGGGAGCGTGCCCTACTCTTTCGTGCATTATCTGCGACGCGCGTATGCCTTAGCGCGTGAGTATCCTGAGCAGCCGCTGACACCCGTCGCCGACGGAGACAGCGCTTCGGATGATCCAGCCATCAACCTGGTCGGATCCACCTTCGACTCCCACCTGATCTGCCATTCGGATTGCGAAGGGTTCTACGTACCGGTCGATTTCGACGACGTGCTTTTCGTCGGCGAGGATGTCGACATCGCCGGTGGCATGGTCGGGTCGAGCACTGCGCTGATGCGCGAACTCGTTTATGTCGCACCGTATTTGGGTGTCGAGCTAGTCGATGGTGTGCTCTCCGACGCCGAGATCGGCAGGATCCGGACGATGCTGGACAGCGATTCGTCGCACCCGTTCGACCGGGAGTTGATCACCTGGCTGCTGCTGTTCGAGGCCGCGAGGGTGTCGATCGAGAACGGCACCGTTGTCGAGTTCGGGTGATCGGACAATCCGTGCCCGGCTCAGTCGACCAGGGTCATCGGCGGCGGCTCCCACTTTCCGTCGAGGGCGTTCTCGCGCGGTGCGTAGAGGCGGAGGGTGAGGGAGAAGTCGCCGGTGGCGGGGATGGGGAGCCAGTTGCCGGTGGGGACGGCGGGACGTGGGTCCTGGTGCTGGACGGCTAGTTCCACAGATCCGTCGGGGGCGGGGACAACGGCGGGGAAGTGACCTACCGAGTAGATCGTGTCGGGGTTGGGGACCAGGAAACCTTGCGTGTCGTAGGCGGTGATCGAGGTGAAGGCGTGGACAGGAGGCCATCGGCCCGGTTCGAAGCGGATGCGGTAGCGCAGTGGGTTGCCCCGGTCGTCGGTGGTGGGGGCGTCGCGGTTCGCGTAGAGCACGTCACGAATGGGGGCAAGGGCGGGGGAGCGCTTGGTGGTGGCCGCGCGGCGGAGGTAGTCGGTACCGAAGGTGCCGAGGTCGACGGGGATCTCCCAGCCGTTGACGGAGCGGGCGGTGGGGTCTGTCCAGTCGGCGATGCGGCGGTGGGCTTGGCGCACCGCCTCGTCGAGGATTTCGGCGGGCTGGTCGTCGAGGACCCCGCCGGGCTGGACACCGATCGTGGCCAGTTGCGTCATCAGTGGCGCGTCGGCGGCAGCGGGGGGATCGGTGAGCATCAGCCGGCACAGGCGGTTGAGATAGGTGCGGCCGTCCAACGCGGCGATCCGCTTCGTCGGTGGCTCCGGTCCACGGTCTATCGCGTGGACGCGGCTGACCGTCCCGGCGAGCTCACCGCGATCCCACGCGCTGAGCGGGATCAGCTTCATCTTCTCCTGCCACTGGTTGACCGTCGGCGCGTCCCCGGTGCCGTTGATCTGGACCCGCGCGACGATCGTGCACATCGACGACGGCATGTGCAGCCGGGTCACGTTCGCGGGCAGTACACCGGACCACTGCGGCCCGGTGAGGACGTAGGTGAAGGGTGGACCGTCGGCGTCCACGGTGGTTCGCGGGGTCTTGCTGGTCAGGTCGTGCACGGTGTTCGCCCACCCGTCGACCAGCTGGAACAGCCAGAACCGGTCGGGTTCCATTCCCGGGATCTGGAGCACGATCGGCTCTTCGGTGATATCGAGCCACGCCTGCGAATACACCATGTCGTGGCTGAGCCTGGCCACCCCGCGATCGTCGGGATCGGGCAGCACGCTGTGATCGAAGCCGTTGATCGGCCCGCTCGCCGCGCGCATCATGTCCAGCAGGATCATCGGATAGCCGTAGATGTAGGCGTCGATCGCCCGGGCGAGCAGATCCGGGCGACCGGTGGTGCGGATCGGCTCGGGAACCGATGCGTCACCGCATCCGGGCAACGCCGCCGCGGCGGTGGCCGCGGCGGCGAGCCCGAGCAACGATCGCCTGGTCAGCGCGCTCGCGCGAGAATCCATGCACGCTCCGTTCGAAGGCTTGATCGCCGAGCGTATGACGAGTCAGCAACGCACCGCCTCATACACAACGGGTGAATTGCCTCAACCGAGCAGCACCCGCCGCATCAGGAATGCGACCCTGGCCCGGCCGGCGATCGGGTCGTCGCCGAAGCGCTGACCGAGGTCGATGACCATCGCGAACGCCGCGTGCACCAGGAAACGCGCCTCGGCCGCGGAGAGCTCCGGCCGCATATCGCGCACCAGCCGCGCCCACTCCTGCACGCTCAACCGCTGGATATTGCGCAGGACGGCACGTTCCTCGGCGGGCACGTGCCCGAATTCGGCGTAGTAGACGACGGCCAGCGCTCGCTCGTCGAAGGTGTCGGCGACGAACTGCTCGACCAGCACGTCCAGCGCGGCCCCGCTGTCGGGCGTGCTCGCCACCGCGGGGCCGATCGCCCCCGACACCCGGTCGGCCGCGCGCCGAAACGCCGCGGCGAGGATGTCGCTCTTGCCGCGATAGAACCGGTACACCGCCGACGCCGCCGACAATCCCGCCGCCGAGGCGATGTCCTCCACGCTCACATTCGGATAGCCGCGTTTGTGGAACAGCTCCACCGCTTTGCGCAGCAGCAGTTCATGTTTGAACGAGTCGGGAATCTGGGCGCGGGCACCCTGCTCCGAAACGATTGCGGCAGGCGGCAACGCGGTGTCGGTGAGCGCCATACACGCCGAGCCGAGCAACTTGTTCAGCGTGCGAAGGGGCAGCGCGGCGTGATGATCGGCGATGCTGGTGACCACGCCGAGAATCGCCGTGGAGACCATACGCCGCTCGGCCGTGGTCAATTCGGGACGCAGGATCGCCAGCTGTTCGTCGAGCGCGACCAGCACCGAACCCTGCTGCTCATCGAGCACCACCCGATCCGCCGGCTCGAGGTAGCGGCCCTCCCATCGCACCAGCCGCACCGTCGCCCGATTCTCGACGGTCGCGCCGATCAGCCCGGTCAGCATGTGCCGCAACCGTTGCGCCGCGGGCAGGGTGTCTTCGGCCGACACCACGATCGACGCCGTGAACGCCTGCCCGACCCGAAGTAACTCCTCCCGGAACAACGCGTACTTACTGGGGTAGTGCCGATACAGCGCGGCCGAACTGATTCCCAGCCCGGACGCGATGTCCTCCATACTCACCCCGTGATATCCGGCTGCGCCGAACGCCACCGCCGACGACGCCGCGATCTGCGCCCGGCGATTCTTCGGCCGCCGCCGAACTTCAGTCCCAGCTACCCCACGCGCCCCACGAGACTCGCTGACATTCATAGTTCAAGTGTATTAGCCCTTGTCGGGTGGGCTTATCCGGGCATACCAGTCGAGGAGTGCGGGGTCGTCGACGGCGCTGCGTTCGACGACGCGAGCGGGATCGGCGCCCTGGAAGAGCTTTTTGATGGGGACTTCCAGCTTCTTGCCGGTTCGGGTGTGGGGGATGCCGGGGGCTTCGCGGATCTCGTCGGGAACGTGGCGCGGGGAGACCTCGGTGCGGATCGCGGTGGCGAGACGGGTTTTCAGGTCGTCGGTGAGTGCCGCGCCGGGGGCGAGCACGACGAACAGGGGCATCCAGTAGCCGCCGTCGGGTTGTTCGGCGCCGATCACCAGGGCCTCGGCGATCTCCGGAAACTGTTCGACGACCTGGTAGATGTCGGCGCTGCCCATGCGGATGCCGTGGCGGTTGAGCGTCGAATCGGAGCGACCGTGCACGACGATGCTGCCGTGTTCGGTGAGGGTGATCCAGTCGCCGTGGCGCCATACGCCGGGGTAGGTGTCGAAATAGGCCGCGTGGTAGCGTTTTCCGTCGTCGTCGCGCCAGAAGCTCACCGGCATCGACGGCATCGGCGCGGTGACCACCAGCTCGCCGACCTCGCCGCGCACGGGGTTGCCCTGCTCGTCGAAGGCATCGAGGGCGACGCCGAGATACGGCGCCGACAGCTCACCCGGCCATACCGGCACGGTCGGGGCGCCACCGACGAACGCCGACACCACATCGGTGCCGCCGCTGATCGAGTTCACCTGAACATGCTCTCCGGCATTCTCGTTCAACCACAGCGCGCTCGACACCGGTAGCGACGAACCGGTGATACCCACGGAGCGCAGGGCCGAGAGGTCGTGCTCGGCGCGTGGCACCGATCCCGCCTTGACACAGCCGAGAACATAGCCGGGGCTGGTCCCGAAAACGGTGGCGTCCACCTGAGCGGCGATGCGCCACAGCGCATCCGGCCCGCCCGCGGTCGGGCTGCCGTCGTAGGTGACGACGGTGGTGCCGGTGAGCAGACCCGCTACCTGGAAGTTCCACATCATCCAGCTCGGGCTGGTGTACCAGAAGAACGTGTCCTCGGGGCCCATGTTCGATTGCAGCGCTACGGCTTTCAGATGCTCGAGCAGCACGCCGCCGTGGCCGTGGACGATGCCCTTGGGCAGCCCGGTGGTGCCGGAGGAGAACACGATCCACAGCGGATGATCGAAATCGACGGGGACGGTTTCGATGACACCGAGTCCGGCATCGGCGACCGAGTCCGTCCAGGACAGCGTGTCGGGTACCTCGCGTCCGAGTTGCGAGACGACGACGGTGGCGCGCAGGCCGGGCAGCCCGTCGCGCAGTGCCGCGATGTCGGCCCGTTTGTCGTGTTCCTTGCCGCCGAACCGGTAGCCGTCGGCGGTGACCAGCACCGTCGGGTCGAGCTGGCCGAGCCGGTCCAGCGCGGCCTTGGCCGAGTAGTCCTGACCACAGGCGCTCCACACCGCGCCGATACTGGCGGTGGCGAGGAAGGCGACGATCGCTTCCGGAATATTGGGCAGGTAGCCCACCACCCGGTCGCCCGCCTCGACGCCCTGCTCACGCAAGGTGCGCGCGAAAACCGTGACCTGTTCGATCAATTCGGCCCACGACACCTCCCGCGGCTCGGCTTCTTCGTGCAGGGCGATCACCGCGGGGCGGCCGAACTGGGCCATCCGGATGATCTGGTCGACATAGTTCAGCCGGGTGCCGGGAAACCATTGCGCGCCCGGCATCTCCCGCGAGCCGAGCACCTCACCGGCGGTCTCGCCGAGCTCGAAGTAGTCCCACACGGCCTGCCAGAAGCCGGCGACGTCGTCCACCGACCACTGCCACAGGGCCTGGTAGTCGGGGTACGGGTCGCCGGTTCGCGTGGTGACGAAGGCGGCGAAGTCGGTGATTCGGGCCGACGCGATGTCCTGCGCGCTCGGTACCCATTGCGGTTGCACTCCGATGTCCTCCTCGAACTGGACTACTTCGTGTATCGGGGGGTGGATTACCCGATGATCAGCTGGGCACGCCTGCGCGCCGGACGATCTGTTCGGCATGCCGGAGCACCGGTGCGTCGACCATACGGCCCTCGAACGCGAAGACGCCGCGATGGTTGGGCACCTCCGCCAGCACTCGATGCGCCCAGTCGAGCTCGGCGGGGTCGGGTGCGTAGCCATCGCGGATCACGGCGACCTGACTCGGGTGGATGGCGACCTTGGCGTCGAATCCGACGGCGACCGCATCGCTCGTCTCCGCGGCGAGGCCGTCGAGATCCTTGATGTCGAGGTACACCGAGTCCAGCGCGAAGCGCCCGAAGGCCTTGGCCGCCAGCAGCGTCGATGAACGCACCTGACGGGCGACATCGCGGTAGCTGCCGTCGGCGTGCCTGCTCGAGTTGCCACCGAGTCCGGCGACCAGATCCTCGGCACCCCACATCACGCCGATGGCATTGTCTGCCTGCACCGACTCGGTGATCCGCACCGCGCCGAGCGGCGATTCGACCAGCACGATCACTTCGTAGCCGTCGAGGCTGCGAACCTGGTCGGCCGACTCGCATTTGGGCAGCATGACCCGGCGGTAGGCGGTCTGCGCGAGCGCGGCCAGATCGGCCGCGTAGTCGTCGGTGCCGGCCGCGTTGACCCGAATCACGGTGTGCTGCGGGTCGAGCGGGGTGTCGATGAGCGCCTGCCTGGCCGCGGTCTTGTCACCCGCCGCGACACCGTCCTCGAGATCGAGGATCACCACATCGGCCACCGCGGCGGCCTTGGCGAAGCGTTCGGGGCGATCGGCCGGGCAGAACAGCCACGCGGGACCACTCGGCTGCCAGCTCATACTGCGTCCTTTCGGCGGGTGGCCGCTCATGCCTGCGGCGCCTTGCGGACCAGTGTCTTGCGTATCGCGGTCGCCACGATCACGCCGTGCTGGTTGCGTGCGGTGTGGGCCAGGCTGACGATGCCCTCGCCGGGACGGCTCTTGGATTCGCGCTTGTCGGTGACCAGCGTTTCCGCGTACATGGTGTCGCCGTGGAACAGCGGTGCGGGCGTGGTCATCTCGGAGAAACCGAGATTGCCGACCAGCGTGCCCTGGGTGAGCTGGGCGACGGAGAGCCCGACCAGGGTCGACAGCGTGAACATCGAATTCACCAGGCGCTGGTTGAACGGCGGCTGCGCGTCGGCGAAGGCCGCGTCCAGGTGCAGGGCCTGCGTGTTCATGGTCAGCGTGGTGAACAGGACATTGTCGGCCTCGGTGATGGTGCGGCCGGGCCGGTGCTCGTAGATCGTGCCGATCTCGAACTCCTCGAACCACAGCCCGCGCTGGACCACCCGCCTACCTTCGCTCACAGACCCAGCTCCCTTGCGATCAGCATCAGCTGTACCTCCGTGGTGCCCTCGCCGATTTCCAGGATCTTGCTGTCACGGTAGTGCCTCGACACCGGGTATTCGTTCATGAAGCCGTTGCCGCCGAAGATCTGGGTGGCGTCGCGGGCGTTGTCCATCGCGGCCTCGCTGGCGACCATCTTCGCGATCGAAGCGGCCTTCTTGAACGGCTTGCCCGCCAGCATCAGCGCGGCGGCGTCGTAGTAGGCGGTGCGCGCGACATGGGCCCGCGCCTCCATCCGGGCGATCTTGAACGCGATGGCCTGATTGCGGCCGATCGCCTGTCCGAAGGCCTGGCGTTCACCCGCGTAGCGCACGCTCTCGTCCACACAGCCCTGCGCGGCGCCGACGGCCAGCGCGGCGATGGCGATGCGGCCCTCGTCGAGGATGCGCAGGAAGTTGGCGTAGCCGCGACCGCGCTCGCCGAGCAGGTTCTCCTGCGGCACCCGCACATCGGTGAAGCTCAGCGGGTGGGTGTCGGAGGCGTTCCAGCCGACCTTGTTGTAGGCGGGCTCGGCCACGAAACCCGGGGTGGAGGTCGGCACCAGGATGGTGGAGATCTCCTTCTTGCCGCCTGCCTGTCCGGTGACCGCGGTGACGGTCACCAGGCGGGTGATGTCGGTGCCGGAGTTGGTGATGAACTGCTTGCTGCCGTTGATCACCCAGCTCTCGCCGTCCTGCACGGCGGTGGTCCTGGTGCCGCCCGCGTCGCTGCCCGCGTCGGGTTCGGTGAGTCCGAAGCCCGCCAGCGCCTGCCCGCTGGTGAGCTGGGGCAGCCATTCGGTGCGCTGCTTGTCGTTGCCGAAGCGGTAGATCGGCATGGCGCCCAGCGACACCCCCGCCTCGAGGGTGATGGCCACGCTCTGGTCGATCTTGCCGAGTTCCTCGAGCGCCAGGCACAGGGCGAAGTAGTCGCCGCCCATGCCGCCGAACTCCTCGGGGAACGGCAGGCCGAACAGGCCCATCTCGGCCATACCCGCCACGACCTCGTACGGAAAGCTGTGTTCGGCATCGTGTTTCGCCGACACCGGCGCGACGACCTGGTTGGCGAAATCGCGCACGGTGAGGGCGAGCTGGCGGTATTCCTCCGGCAGCGAACCGGTGGACAGGTAGTCGGTCATGCGGGGGTTCCTTCGGGCTCGGTCGGTGCCGCGGCGGTCTCGGCGACGGCGGGTTCGGTCGCGGCTGCCGCGACGACGGTTTCTGCGGGGTGGGCGATGACGCGCACCAGCACCTGGTCCAGTTTCACCTGGGCGCCGGGGAGGGCGAGCACCTCCACCGTGCCTGCCACCGGCGCGGTGAGCGCGTGCTCCATCTTCATGGCCTCGATCACGATCACCGGATCGCCGACGGCGACGGTCGCGCCGTTCTCGACCGGCGTGGCGATCACCGAACCCGGCATGGGACTGCGGATTTCGGCGTCACCGACGTGGGCGGCGTCGCCACGCACGCTCGCCTCGGCGACCTCGCGCAGCACGGCGAGACCGCCGTCGTGGCTCACCCACAGCTGGCCGTCGGCCTCGGCGATGCGGTAGGTGCGTCGCAGCCCGTCGAGCGTCGACGCGAGACCGTCGGCCGAGACGGTGGCGGTGAGCGTGCGCGGTTCGGGGTGACTCGCCGGTTCGCCGGACTCCGGCTCGTCGAGCCACACGGTCGCCGAAGCCGGTGTGCCGGTGATGAACACGTGGCGCGCCTGGTCGCCCGCGGACAGTCTGATCGATGTCGGGGCGGGTTCGCCGAGGCGCCATCCCGACGGGGTCGACCAGGGGTCGCCGCCGGTGGCGGGCCAGCGTCGCAACCAGTGATGTGTCGCGGCGGCGATGAATTCGTCGTCGGTCACCTCGGCGGGTACGAAGTCGGCGACGCGGCGATCCAGCAGCGCGGTGTCGAGACGGCCGGCCTGTACATCATCGTCGGCGAGCAGGAAACGCAAGAATTCGATATTGCTCGTCACGCCAAGCAGCACGGTCTGTTCCAACGCGCGGTCCAGCGCGGCGAGCGCGTCGGCGCGAGTATTGCCGCGCGCGATCACCTTCGACAGCATCGGGTCGTAGTCGCTACCGACCACGGTGCCCACCGAGAGTCCCGAATCCACCCGCACGCCGGCGCCTTCCGGCTCCGACAGTGCGAGCACGGCACCGCCGGTCGGCAGGAACCCGCGACCCGGGTCCTCCGCGTAGACCCGTGCTTCGATCGCGTGCCCGACGAGGTGGATCTCGTCCTGGGTGCGCGCCAGTTTCTGGCCCGCGGCGACCCGCACCTGGCATTCCACCAGGTCGACACCGGTGACCATCTCGGTCACCGGATGTTCCACCTGCAGACGGGTGTTCATCTCCATGAAGAAGAACTCGTCGGGCTGGTCGGCCGAGACGATGAACTCCACGGTGCCCGCGCCCACGTAGTCCACGCTGCGGGCGGTATTGCAGGCGGCGGTGCCGATCCGGGCCCTGGTCTGCGCGTCCAGCAGCGGTGAGGGAGCCTCCTCGATCACCTTCTGATGCCTGCGCTGCAAGCTGCATTCGCGCTCACCCAGGTGCACCACATTGCCGAACTTGTCGGCCAGGATCTGCACCTCGATGTGGCGGGGCCGGTTGACGAACCGCTCCAGGAACAGGGTGTCGTCGCCGAACGCGGCAGCGGCTTCGCGCCGGGCACTCACCAGCGCGGCGGGCAGATCGGCGGGGTCGGTGACCCGGCGCATGCCCTTGCCGCCACCGCCTGCCGACGGCTTCACCAGCACCGGGTAACCGATGTCCGTTGCGGCGGCGATCAATTGGTCATCGGTCAGGCCGGGTTCGGCGATGCCGGGCACCACCGGAACCCCGAACGCCGTCACCGTCTTCTTCGCGGTGATCTTGTCGCCCATCACCTCGATGGCCTTGGCCGGCGGGCCGAGGAACACGATGCCCGCATCGGCCAGTGCCGCCGCGAAGGCCGAATTCTCCGACAGGAAGCCATAACCCGGGTGTACCGCCTGCGCACCCGAACGTACGGCGGCATCGACGACCTTCTCGATCGACAGGTAGCTCTCGCGCGCCGGCGCCGGTCCGAGCCGCACCGCGACATCGGCCTCACGCACGTGGCGTGCGTCGGCATCGGCGTCGCTGTACACCGCGACCGAGCGAATGCCCATGTCGCGCAGGGTCTTGATCACACGCACCGCGATCTCGCCGCGGTTGGCGACCAGGACGGTGTCGAATTCGACGAGATGGTTCTTGTTCAGCATGTCGCTCACATCCGGAAGACGCCGTAGGAAACGGGTTCGAGCGGCGCTTGCGCGCACACCGAAAGGGCAAGACCGAGCACGGTTCTGGTATCGGTCGGCGCGATCACGCCGTCGTCCCAGAGGCGCGCGGTCGCGTAGTAGGGGTTGCCCTGGGTCTCGTACTGTTCGCGGATCGGGGCCTTGAACGCCTCCTGATCCGCCTCGGACCACGGCTTGCCCGCGCTGTCGAGCTGATCACCGCGCACCGTCGACAGCACCGACGCGGCCTGTTCGCCACCCATCACCGAGATGCGCGCGTTGGGCCACATCCACAGGAAGCGTGGCGAATACGCGCGCCCGCACATGGAGTAGTTGCCCGCGCCGTAGGAACCGCCGATCACGACCGTGAGCTTCGGCACCCGCGCGCACGCGACCGCGGTGACCATCTTCGCGCCGTGCTTGGCGATGCCGCCGGCCTCGTAGTCACGGCCGACCATGAAGCCCGTGATGTTCTGCAGGAACAGCAGTGGGATCTTGCGCTTGTCGCACAGCTCGATGAAATGCGCGCCCTTCATGGCGGATTCGGCGAACAGCACGCCGTTGTTGGCGACGATGCCCACCGGATGGCCGTGAATGCGGGCGAACCCGGTGATCAGGGTTTTGCCGTATTCGGCCTTGAACTCCTGGAAGCCGCTCTCGCCGTCGATGATCCGGTCGATCACCTCGTGCACGTCGTAGGGCGTGCGCGGGTCGACGGGCACCACGTCGTAGAGCTCGTCCTCGGCTTTGGCGGGCGGGGTACTCGGCAGGACCTCCCACGGTGCTTCGGGGCGCGGGCCCAGCGTGGCGACGATATTGCGGACGATCCGCAGTGCGTCGCGGTCGTCGTCGGCCAGGTGATCGGTGACCCCGGAGGTGCGTGAGTGCAGCAGGCCGCCGCCGAGGTCCTCGGCGGTGACGATCTCGCCGGTCGCCGCCTTCACCAGGGGCGGGCCGCCCAGGAAGATGGTGCCCTGGTCGCGCACGATCACGGCCTCGTCGGCCATCGCGGGCACATACGCGCCACCGGCGGTGCACGAACCCATCACCGCCGCGATCTGGGCGATGCCCTTGGCGCTCATGTTCGCCTGGTTGAAGAAGATGCGGCCGAAGTGCTCGCGGTCGGGGAACACCTCGTCCTGGTGCGGCAGGAAGGCGCCGCCGGAGTCCACGAGGTACACGCACGGCAGGTTGTTCTGCGCGGCCACCTCCTGCGCGCGCAGGTGCTTCTTCACCGAGATCGGGTAGTAGGTGCCGCCCTTGACCGTCGCGTCGTTGGCCAGGATCAGGCACTCGCGGCCCGCGATGCGGCCGATGCCGGCGATCACGCCCGCGCCGGGGCACTCGTCGCCGTAGATGCCGTTGGCCGCCAGCGGGGACAGTTCGAGGAACGGACTACCGGGGTCGAGCAATTGGTCGACGCGCTCGCGGGGGAGCAGCTTGCCCCTGGCCACGTGCCGTTCGCGGGACTTCTGCGGACCACCGAGGGCGGCCGTGGCCAGCCGCTGCCGCAGATCCGCGACCAGGGCGCCGTGCGCGTCCCGGTTGCTCGTCGCGGCCACGGTGCCGTCGTCGGTCTCGTGCGTAACCGTCATCACGCCACTCTTCCCATTCGGTTAATCGCTAATAACTGAAATTCAGGTTAATCTTGACTAACCAAGTTGTCCAGAGGGGGCGGCCACGATGTCGACTACCGAGCCTGTCCAGGCGACCCGCCGCGAGCAGCTCAAGGCCCAGCGGCGCGAGCAGTTGCTGGCCGCGGGCGCCCGGCTCATCGCCGACCGCGGCTTCTTCGGCGTGCGGCTCGACGACCTCGGCGCGGCGGTCGGCATCAGCGGCCCCGCCGTCTACCGGCACTTCGCGAACAAAGAGGCGCTGCTGGTCGAACTCCTGGTCGGCATCAGTGAGCGTCTGCTCTCGGGCGGTCGCGCCGTCGTCGACGAATCGCCGTCGGCCGTTGCGGCGCTGACCGCGCTGGTCGACTTCCACCTCGACTTCGCCTTCGGCAACCCCGAGCTCATCCGCATCCAGGACCGCGACCTCGACAATGTCCCCGCCAACGACCGCCGCGTCCTGCGTCGCACCCAGCGCCAGTACGTCGAGATCTGGGTTGGTGTCCTGCGCGAACTGACCCCCGGGCTCCCCGAGGAAACCGCCCGCATCCAAGCCCACGCCGCCTTCGGCCTGATCAACTCGACCCCGCACAGCGCCTCCGCGGCGAGTGCGTCGAGGGCCCGGCCGGTGCTGCGGCAGATGGCCCTGGCGGCGTTGACGGCCGGCTAGTTCGCTTCGGCGCCGGGTGGGTCGAGCTGGTTCCAGAGCCAGCCGGGGCCGACGGATCCGGCGCCGTGGGCTTCGACACGGGTGCGGAGCTCGCGGTCGGCGGTGACGACCGTGATCCGTTCGACGGAGTCGGCCCCGGCGACCACGTCCACGATCTTGTCGTCGCCCGAGCGCTCGGCGAGGACCACCTCCATCCGCGGCGCGGTGGGCGCGGCACCGTCGGCAGCGGCCTTGGCCGCCCCTTCGAGGACGACCGTGACTTCGGTGTTGTCAGGAAGCCGGGTAGTCAGGTCCGCCACGTCGGCGAGAAATCGCCGAGCAGCACCCGCCCTGTCCTTCCACCATCCGTTGGCGCGCGACCCGATCACATTGGCCGCATCCACCACGACGAGATGCCTCGGATCGCTCATCGACCCAGTCTGCCCGCCGTCGTCCGCTGCGCCGAACGGGCGCGCTGGACTCTCGCCCGGCGGATGACGGGGCCGAGAGTCCAGCGGCAGCACGGTCAGGCGTCAGGCAGGCGCGGGGACGGAGACCGTGGTGAGGCGGCCGTCGGTCATGCGGTAGACCGCGTCCATGATGTGCAGGTGGGTCGGGTCGTGGGTGACCAGGATGGTGGCGGCTCGGTGTTCGCGGGCGATGGTGGTGATCAGGGCGATGATCGCGGCGCCGCGTTCGGAATCGAGCGCGCTGGTGGGTTCATCGACCACGAGCAGGGCCGGGTCGTTCATCAGGGCGCGGGCGATGTTGACGCGCTGGCGCTGGCCGCCGGAGAGCTGGGCGGGGCGTTTGTGAGCGTGGTCGGTCAGGCCGACCGCGTCGAGAAGTTCTCTCGCGCGGGTACTGGTCGCGTGGCGTGATGCGCGTTTCGGGCCGCCGAGGTGGGCGGTGACTTCCAGTTGCTCGATCGCGGTCAGCGAGGGGATGAGGTTCGGCTGCTGGAAGACGATGCCCATCGACTTGCGGCGGGCGGTCGCCGCGGCTCGTCGGCTCAGCGTGGCGAGATCTGTGGTGCCGGACTCGGTGTCGAGCACGACCGTGCCCGAATCGGGTCGGATCAGGGTCGCGGCGACGGCGAGCAGGCTCGACTTGCCAGAACCGGACGGGCCGGTGACGGCGGCGATGGTGCCGCCGGGCACGTGCAGATTCACCCGGTCGAGGGCGGTGAGACGGTCGGTGCCGTCGGGGTAGGTGAGGGTCACGTCGGTGAGAGTGAGTGCCACAGTGGATCCTTCGTTCGGTCGCGCGGTGCGGTGGATCGGCAGCGCGACTGCGGCATCGGTGCGGGCGACGGTCGTCATGGGATCGTCAGCGGGTCGCGCCGAGCGCGGTCAGTGGGTCGGTGGTGAACAGGAAGCGCAGGGCGACAGCGGCGCCGACCAGGCCGAGGACGATCAGGGCCAGCGCGGGGACCAAGGTTGTCGCGGGGCTGAGCACGAAAGGCATCGCCTCGCCCAGGAACAGTGAGGCGAGGGCGGTGATCGCCAGGCCCGCCGTGACACCCGCGGTCAGGACGATCGCGGCCTGGGCGAGGGCATCACGGACCAGGGAACCGGTGGTCGCGCCGAGCGCCTTCAAGGTGGCGATATCGGGTTGGCGCTGCACGGTCCAGACCGTGAAGAAGGCGCCGATCACCAGGGCCGAGATGGCGAACAGCAGCACGGTCATCAGGGTGAGTGAGCTGTTCTCGGCCTGGTAGGAGCCGATCGCCTGGACGGCATCCTTCGCGGGCAGCGAGTGCGTGCCTGCTTCGGCGTCGAGGCCGCCGGGGGCCTCGCCGGTCACCGCGAGCACGGTCGCGGCACCGGCGCGCGGGCTGGCCGCTTGCCAGTCCTGCAGGCTCGTCCAGATCACGGGGGTGTGGCTGTACCACTCGTCGCCGGCGACGTCGGCGACGGTGAACTCGTGCCCTGCCAGCAGCACGACGTCGCCGGTGCCTGCCGACAGCTCGCGAGCCGCCGCCGAACTCAGCACCACGGCGCCGGGAGCGGTAGCAGGGCGATTGCTGAATGCCGATGGGTCGCCGCCGAACAACGCGACCTGCGTCGGACTCGCACCCGCGTGCTCGGCCCTGGTGCGCGAGATGCCGATCGGGGTCGCGTCCGCCGATTCCCACTGCGCGATCTGCTGCTCGGTGAGCACCGAGGAGTCGAACGACGGGTCGGCCCCGGTTTCGGCGAAAACGACCCGGTCGGCGTCGATGCCCTGGACAGCGGAGATGTTCTGGTGCGCCAGCCCAGCGGTGAGGCCACTGAGGAAGCTCACCAGCACCGCCACCAAGAACACGACGGTGGTGATGAGCAGGAAGCGGCCACGGGCGGCCCGCAGATCTCGGAGTGCGACGAACATGACTCCACTCTGTCGTTCTCGTCCGTCGACGCCATCGCACCGGCGCACGAATCGCCGTCCATCCAAGGTCTGGCGGCGTTTACATCTTTCGATGGATGCCCGCGTGGTTGCCGCACATAAGCTGGTCGACGTGCACTCGTCCCCCCTGACCCCGGTGGTCACCACCCTGCGCTTCGGCCTGCATGTGCTGGTGACGGTGCTGGCGGTGGTGGTCGCGGTGCGCGCGTTGCTGCCCGGCGGCGGCGGTCACGGTATCGCGGTGGTCGCGCTGACGGTGGTGTGGTTGCTGGTGTATTTCGCGGGGACCGAGTTCCCGCGCTCACGTTCGCCTGCGTATCCCGATGCGGCGGTGTGGGTGTGGCTGGCGGCTCTGACCGTGTTGTGGCTGGTCATGCTCACGCTCACCGCTGATGCGGTCTACCTGGCGTTCGGGCTGTTCTTCGTCTACCTGCACCTGTTGCCACGGCCGTGGAATCTGGTCGCGGTGGTGTCGGCGACGGCGGTCGGTGTGATCGGGTTCGCGGCGCATCGTGGTTGGTCCGCGGGTGCAGTGGTGGGGCCTGTTCTCGGCGCGCTCGTGGCGATCGGGATCGGGCTCGGCTACCAGGCCCTGCGTCGTGAGGCGGTCGAGCGCGAGCGGCTGATCGACGAATTGATCGGCACCAGGGCGATTCTCGCGGAACAGGAACGGACAGCGGGCAAGCTCGCCGAGCGCGAACGCTTGGCGAAGGAGATCCACGACACCGTCGCCCAGGGCCTGAGCAGCATCCAACTGCTCCTGCACAGCGCTGAGCAGGCCGCACCGGATCATCCTGCGCTGGACCGTATTCGGCTCGCGCGCGAGACCGCCGCCGAAGACCTGGCCGAAACCCGAAGGCTCATCGACGAATTGTCCCCCGCCGCGCTGGACGGGCAATCACTGGCCGAAGCGCTGGAACGCATTTGTCTGCGCGCGCAGTCGCCGACACTGACCACGCAGCTGCTCGTCGAGGGTGAGCCGGAGCGACTGCCGATGCCGGTCGAGGCGGCGCTGGTGCGGATCGCGCAGAGCGCGGTAGCCAATGTGGTGCAGCACGCGCAGGCTGAGCGCATGCGGGTCACCCTCACCTACGACGACACCGACGCGCACTTGGACATCGTCGACGACGGCATCGGCATCGAGCCGGATATGTTGCGCCACCGCCGATCCGGCGCGTTCGGCCTCGCCGCCATGCGCAGCCGCGTCGAGCAGCAAGGCGGTGCGATGACCGTCGAATCCGAACCGGGCCACACCGCAGTGTCGGTGACCTTCCCGCTCGGCGCGGCCTCATGATCCGACTTCTCCTCGCCGACGATCACGCCATCGTCCGTGCGGGCCTGCGCGCACTCCTCGACTCCGCCGCCGACATCACCGTCGTCGGCGATGTCGCGAATGCCGATGCGGCAGTGGCCTTTTGCGCCGCCACCTCCGTCGACCTGGTCTTGATGGACCTGCGTTTCGGCGACGGTCGCTCCGGCGCCTCCGCCACCGCCGACCTGCGCGCCCTGCCCACCCCGCCGAACGTCCTCGTCGTCACCAACTACGACACCGACGCCGACATCCTCGGCGCCATCGAAGCGGGAGCCGTCGGCTACCTCCTCAAAGACACCCCACCCACCGAACTCCTCGCCGCCGTCCGCGCCGCCGCAGCGGGCGAGAGCGTGCTCTCCCCAACCGTCGCCTCCCGCTTGATGACCCGAGTCCGCCGAGCCGACACCACCCTCAGCCCCCGCGAGGTAGAAGTCCTCCGCCTGGTAGCCGCCGGCCTTTCCAACCGCGACATAGCCAAACAACTCTTCCTCAGCGAAACCACCGTGAAGTCCCACCTCGTCCACATCTACGCCAAACTCGGCGTGAAGTCCCGCACCTCCGCCGTCGCCACAGCCCGCGAAAGCGGCGCGATCTAACTGTCGACATGCTGATTCACCTTCGGCGCCGCCGCCGCTGCGCTTACCCTGGGCGTATGGCCTCTCTGTCTGATCCCAAGGTGCGCGAATTTCTTTCCCATGGAACGCGAACGGGCAAGGTGGCGTTCGCCGCGGCGGACGGGCGTCCGCTGGTGACGCCGGTGTGGTTCGTCGTCGAAGGTGACGAGGTGGTTTTCAATACGGGTAAGAACACGGCCAAGGGGCGGGCTTTCGCGCGTGATCCGCGGGTCGCGGTGTGCGTCGACCTCGAGGAGCCGCCGTACGCGCTGGTCGAGGTGCAGGGGACGGTCACCCTGTCCGAAGATCTCGATGAGCTCGTGCGGACCGCTACCGCCATCGCGGCCCGGTACATGGGTCCGGACAAGGCGGAGGAATTCGGCCAGCGCAACGGGGTCGCGGGCGAACTCGTGGTGCGGGTGCGGCCGACGAAGATCATCGCGCAGTTCGATATGACGGGCTAGCGGGCGCCGGTCATCGGGACCGCGTCGGGGCCAGGCGGGGTGGGGTCGTACGGCGGGGGATCGGTGCGGTCGAAGAGCGGAGACGAGCAGGTCGCGCCGACTTCCGGGGTGGTGTACGGGTTTTCGCGGAGGGCGACGACGAACTGGTCGATGCGTTCGTCGGTGGCGGAGTCGACGGTGAGCTGGTGACCCCACGACTGCAGTGAGATCGGGTGGTTCATGTCGGGGATCGGCGACATCAGGGTGTACTGGCGGTCGGTGACCCTGGCGCTCAGCGCCGCCTGATCCTGCGCGCTCACCTTCGCGGGGTCGTAGGCGATCCACACCGCGCCGTGTTCGAGCGAGTGGACCGCGTTCTCGGTGCGCAGGGCCTTCGAATAGACGACGCCGGTGCAGGCCGCCCACTGGGCGTCGTGCGGTCCGCCCACCGGGGGGATCGACGGGTAGGCGACTCGCTGGTTCGGCCGCACGTGCTGCTGCCCGGGCGCGATCTCGGTGACGACGACGCCGCGAATCTGTAGCGAGGGGTCACGGTTGTCCGAGGACGGGGCGAAGCTGTCCGCGGTGGCGGTCGCCTGACCGGCGACCTTCTCACCCGAGCACCCGGTCGCCAGCGTGGCCGCCACGACCACGACCGCGCAAGCGCCTGCGCCGCGCACCCCACCGGACCTACTCGAAACCCGCATCGCGGACCCCCGTCTCCTCGTCGCCGACACCTGCCGTCCGACACAGAACCTACTTGTCTCCCCGCGCCGGGGGCACTCCTAGACTCCCGACTATGACTGTGCACTTCATCGGGGCAGGCCCCGGCGCCGCCGACCTGCTCACGGTGCGAGCGGTCAACCTGCTGCGCGACAGCCCCGTCTGCCTCTACGCGGGCACCTACCTCGACCCCGAGGTCCTCGCCCACTGCGCGCCCGGCGCCGAACTGATCGACACCCAGCACCTGAACCTGGACCAGATCATCGACCACCTCGTGCGCGCCACCGAGGCGGGCAAGGACGTGGCCCGGCTGTGTTCGGGCGATCCCTCGCTCTATTCGGCCCTCACCGAGCAGACCCGCAGACTCGACGCCCGCAACGTGGCGTGGGACATCACCCCCGGCGTTCCCGCCTACGCGGCCGCGGCGGCGGCCCTCGGCACCGAACTGACCGTCCCCGAGGTCGTCCAGTCGGTCGTCCTCACCCGGACCCAGGCGCGCTCCACCGCGATGCCGCACGGCGAGGCGCTGGCGAACTTCGCCGCCACCGGTGCCACGCTCGTCCTGCATCTCGCGATCACCCGGATCAGCGTGCTCGCGCAGGAGCTGGTCGCCGAGTACGGCACCGACTGCCCCGTCGCCGTCGTCTATCGCGCCAGCCAACCCGAACAGCTCGTGCTGCGCGGCACCCTGTCCGACATCGCCGACCAGGTGGCGGCGGCCGGGCTGCGTCAAGCCGCGGTGATCCTGGTCGGCCGCGCGCTGGCCACGTCCATCGACTGCGCCCAGTCGCACCTCTACGACCCGGCCAGGGCCCGGTAACACCCACTCCAGCACAGCAGACCAATCGGTGTGATCCATCACTCAGTTGCCGCGGTGCACAGGTCATCCAGCGGGGATGTGAGAACGCAGACAAGCGTCAGCAAACGTGGGTCGCAGGCTTTACCTGGGCCGATGCTCGGCGGCTATGGAGGTGGTTGGTTGCGGGGCGAGCGCACCGGTAGATTGGTGCGATGGTTTGCGACGAGTAGACCGGCGCTGGCGGCCGGACGGTCAGGTGCATGGTCTCGGCCGTGTAACGAGACCAGCCTGGGTGACAGATAGTGCCAATGGACATTTTTGCCTGATTGATTCGAGAACTGAACCCGAGACGCGGGCGCCACGCTTATTCAGGTGGGCGCTCGCGTTCCGGTGTCGTCGGGGAGCGCCTGACCGGGTGTTCCGGAAGCGAGGTTTGGGTTGGACCGGCTGGATTTCGGCGGAAACGGCGAAACTGGTGACGGACGTGGAGGCTCCTCGGAGTACTTCCCGCTTTCGCCCGCACAGCTGGGTATCTGGTACGCGCAGCACGTCGACCCACAGGTGCCGATCAACATCGCCCAGTACGTCGACCTGCGTGGACGCCTCGATGTCGCCGTGCTCGAGCGCGCGAGCGCCGACGCGGCCACCGACCTCGAATCGGGCTGGCTGCGCATCGTCGAGATCGACGGTGAGCCGATGCAGACCATCGACCCCACTCAGGACGCGACGCTGATCTATGTCGATCTGCGTGGCGAGGCCGACCCCGAAGCGGCCGCCGCCGCGTGGATGCGGGCCGAGTACAGCCGCCCGCTCGACATCGTCAACGACCGTCTCGTCCAGGCCGCCGCGCTGCAGCTCAGCGATGACCGCTGGTACTGGTATGCCCGCGTCCACCACATCGTGCTCGACGGTTTCGGCGCCAACAATTTCGTCAACCGCACGGCACAGCTCTATACCGCCGAGGTCACCGGCACCCCGGCCCCGCCGAACAAAGCCACCGATCTGCGTGCGCTCTACGAGTCCGAGCTCGTCTACCGCGACAGCACCCGCTTCCAGTCCGACAAAGAGCATTGGGCCCAGCGGGTAGCGGGCCTGGAGGAAGGCAGCAGCCTCACCGGCCGCTCGGCCCCGCCCTCGCCGGTCAACGACGTCACCAGCGCGGCGCTGAGCACCGCCCAGGACGAGCTGCTCACCGCGGCGATCGCCCGGCACGACAGCACCGCCGCACCGCTGCTGATCGCCGGTTTCGCGGCGTACCTGGCCCAGATCACCGGCACCTCCGACGTCATCCTCAGCCTCCCGGTCACCGCCCGGACCACCGCGGTGATGCGCCGCTCGGGCGGTGTGACCTCGAACATCGTCCCGTTGCGCCTGCGCGTGGGCCACGACACCACGGTCGCGCAGCTGCTGCGCTCGGTGACCACCGAGGTCTCCGGCGCCCTGCGCCACCAGCGCTACCGCCACGAGGACATCCGCCGTGATTCGGCGGGCGAGGGCATGGTCTCCACGGAGTTCTTCGGCCCGTGGGTCAACATCATGCTGTTCGACAACCACCTGAGCTTCGGTGACATGGAGGGCACGCTCAACGTGCTGTCCACGGGCAGCATCGAAGACCTGGGCGTCAACTTCTATCAGTCGCACGGTGGCACCCGCTCCCACATCGACTTCGAGACCAACCCGAACCTGTACTCGGCCGCCGACGCGCAGACCCATCACGGCCGGTTCCTGGAGTTCTTCGACCGGTTCCTGGCCGCCGACGCCGAACTGCCGGTGTGGAACCTGCCGGTCACCGGCACGGCCGAGCTGGAACGCTCGCTCACCGAGTGGAACGACGCGGCACACGAGGTCCCCGCGACCACCCTGCCCGCGCTGCTCGACGCGCAGATCCCGCTGACCCCGGACAACATCGCCCTGGACTTCGAGGGCGAAACCCTCACCTACGCCGAATTCGGCGCGAAGGTGAACCGGCTGGCCCGCTTCCTGATCGCCGACGGCGTCGGCCCGGAATCGCTCGTGGCGCTCGGCATGCGCCGCTCGCTCGACCTCGTCATCGGCATGCACGCCGTGCTGCGGGCCGGTGGCGCGTACGTGCCGATCGACCCGGATCATCCGGCCGACCGCACCGCCTACATCCTCGAGTCCGCGGCACCGGTCTGCGTCCTGACCACCACCGGCGACGACCTCGACCTGCCCGGCACCGTCGCCCGCGTCGAGATCGATCGACTCGACACGACCGGTTTCGACGCCACAGCTCTCACCGACGCCGACCGCCTGTCCCCGCTGCGCCCGGACAACACCGCCTACGTCATCTACACCTCGGGTTCGACCGGTCGCCCCAAGGGCGTCGCGGTCACCCACCACGCGATCGTCAACCAAGAGCTGTGGATGCTCGACGAATACCGGTTGACCGCCGACGACGTCTACTTACAGAAGACCGCCACCACCTTCGACGTGTCGCTGTGGGGTTACTTCCTGCCGCTGATGGTCGGCGCGAAACTGGTCATCGCCAGCCCCGACGGCCACCGCGACCCGCTCTACGTCGCGGACATGATCGAACGCCACGGCGTGACCGTGACCGACTTCGTCCCGTCGATGCTCACCGTCTTCGTCTCGCATGCCACGCAGGTTCAATGCGCCTCGCTGCGTGCGGTTTTCGTCATCGGTGAGGCGCTGCCCCCGGAGACCGCCGCGGGTCTGCGCGCGATCTCCGACGCCGGCCTGCACAACCTGTACGGACCCACGGAGGCCGCGGTCTCGGTCACCTACTGGGAGGCCACCGAAGCCGACACCACGCAGGTGCCGATCGGTATCCCCGAGTGGAATGTCGAAGTCTACGTACTGGATTCACGGCTGCGCCCGGCCGCGATCGGCGCCCCGGGTGAGCTGTATCTGGCCGGTCGACAGCTGGCCCGCTGCTACCGCGGCCGCCCCGACCTGACCTCGGACCGCTTCGTCGCCAACCCCGTCGGCGCCCCCGGCGAGCGCATGTACCGCACCGGCGACCTCGTGCGCTGGAACGCCGAGGGCGTGCTGGAGTACATCGGCCGCACCGACTTCCAGGTGAAGTTCCGCGGTCAGCGCATCGAGCTCGGCGAGATCGAGACCGACCTGCTCGCGCACCCGACCGTGAGCCAGGCGGCGGTGCTCGTGGTCGACACCGCGACCGGCCAGCAGCTCGTGGCCTACATCGTGCCCGCGCCGGGCCAGTCCGCCGACCCGGCGACGCTGACTCGTTTCGTGTCCGAGAAGCTGCCCGCCTACATGGTGCCCGCGTCGATCATGGTGCTCGACGCGTTCCCGCTCAACACCTCGGGCAAGCTGGATCGCAAGGCGCTGCCCGAACCCGTCTTCACCTCTGCCGCAGGCGATTTCCGCGCACCGCGCACCCCGGCCGAGCAGATCGTGGCCGGCATCTTCGGCGATGTGCTGAGCCAGGAACGCGTCGGCGCCGACGACAACTTCTTCGAACTGGGCGGCAACTCCCTGGTCGCCACGCAGGTCGTCGCCCGCATCGGCGCCGCCTTCGGTATCCAGCTGGGTGTGCGCGCGCTGTTCGAGACCCCGACCGTGGCCGGACTCGCCGCGCGGGCCGAATCCGTCACCCCCGCCGATGTTTCCGCCGCGCGTCCGCCGCTGGTCGCGCAGCCGCGTCCCGAGCAGGTGCCGTTGTCGCTGGCCCAGCAGCGGATGTGGTTCATCAACCAGTTCGACCCCACCGCACCCACCTACAACCTGCCGTTCGTGGTGCAGATGAAGGGCAGCGTCGACGTCGACGCCCTGATCGCCGCGCTCAATGATGTTGTGGTGCGCCAGGAATCGCTGCGCACGATCTTCCCCGACGCCGACGGCGGTTTCCAGCACGTACTCGGCGCCGACGAGTTCGACCTCGGCATCGCGGTGACCCCGATCGACCAGTCGCGGCTGCGCGACGAGCTGATCGACTTCGCCTCCACCGGCTTCGATGTCACCCTGGAACTGCCGATCCGCGTGCAGATCTTCAAGGTGGCCGGTGGAACCGCCGAGTCCAACGGTCACGGTGCGGGCACCCCGGAATACGCGGTCGCCTTCGTTGTGCACCACATCGCGGCCGACGGTTTCTCTTTCGGCCCGCTGGCCCGCGATGTAGCCACCGCCTACCTGGCTCGCGCCGCGGGCCAGGCTCCGGCCTGGCTGCCGCTGCCGGTTCAGTACCGCGACTACACCCTGTGGCAGCACGAACTGCTCGGCGCCGAATCCGACCCGGCTTCGATGGCCGCGCGTCAGCTCGACTACTGGAAGAGCGCCCTCGAGGGCCTGCCCGACCAGCTCGACCTGCCCAGCGACCGCCCGCGCCCGCAGCAGCAGAGCTTCCGTGGCGCGCGCGTCGGTTTCGAGATCGACGCCGAGACCCACGAACAGCTCGCCGCCGTGGCCCGTGCCAACGGCGTCACCCTGTTCATGGTGGTGCACGCCTCCCTCGCGGTGCTGCTCGCGCGCCTGTCGGGCACCACCGACATCGCCGTCGGTACCCCCATCGCCGGTCGTGGTGAGCAGGCCCTCGATGACCTGATCGGCATGTTCGTCAACACCCTGGTGTTGCGTTCCGACGTCGATCCCACCCAGCCGTTCACCGAATTCCTCACCCGCACCCGCGAAACCGACCTGAGCGCGTTCGCCAACGCGGATGTGCCGTTCGAGCGGCTCGTCGACGTGCTCAACCCGTCGCGCTCGCAGGCCCGCCATCCGCTGTTCCAGGTGGTGCTGTCGTTCCAGGAGATGTCGCACGGCACCCTGGAGCTGCCCGGTCTCACGGTCACGGCCGACGAGGTCGAGGTCGACATGGCCAAGTTCGACCTGCAGTGGACCCTCACCGAGGAACACACCGGCACCGGCTCGCTGTCGGGCATGACCGGCGTGCTCACCTACGCCATCGACCTGTTCGATCAGTCGACCGTCGAAGAGTTGCTGCTGCGCTGGCGCCGCGTGCTCGACGCGATCCTGGCCGACCCGGCTGTCACCGTCGGCGCGATCGACGTGCTCGACGACGCCGAACGCGCCGACCTGGTCACCCGCTTCGGCGCCCCCGCCGCGGTGGCGCGCACGCTGCCGCAGCTGATCGCCCAGGCCGCCCGCGACACCGAGGCGACCGCCGTCGTGTTCGAGGGGACCGCCGTCTCCTACGGCGAACTCGATCGTCGCTCGAACCAGTTGGCGCGCTTGCTGATCCAGCAGGGTCTCGGCGCCGAGGACTTCGTCGCCGTCGCCGTGCCGCGTTCGCTGGAATCGGTGCTCGCCGTGTGGGCGGTCACCAAGACCGGTGCCGCGTTCGTGCCCGTCGACCCGAACTACCCGGCCGACCGCATCGCCCACATGATCACCGATGCCGGTGTGTCCGTCGGTATCACGGTCACCGGTGAAGCCGATGAACTCCCTGATTCGGTGGGCTGGGTGGTGGTCGACGACATCGACCTCACCGGTATCTCCGATGCCCCCCTCGCACCGCGTGAACTGGTGTGCCAGACCGATCCCGCGCAGCCCGCGTACCTGATCTACACCTCCGGTTCCACCGGTGTGCCCAAGGGCGTCGTGGTCACCCACGCCTCCGTCGCCAACTTCTGCGCCGAGCAGATCGACCTCTACTCGCTCGACTCCACCACGCGCGCACTGCATTTCGCCTCACCGTCGTTCGACGCCTCGGTACTGGAAATGCTGCTCGCCATCGGTCGCGGCGGCACGCTCGTCGTCGTCCCGCCGGGTGTGTACGGCGGTGAGGAACTGCGCGACATCCTCATCACCGAACAGGTCACCCACGCGTTCGTGACCCCGGCCGCGCTGGCCACCTTCGACGCCCGCGGCCTCGATCACCTGCGGGTGCTCGCCGCGGGTGGTGAAGCGGTCCCGCCGGAACTGGTCGCCAAGTGGGCCGTGCGCCTGCCCGACGGTTCGCGCCGCATGCTGGGCAATGTCTACGGACCCACCGAGACCACCATCGCGTCCAACCTCAGCGAAGGGCTGATCCCGGGGGAGCGGGTCGTCATCGGCGGTCCCATCCGCGGCGTCCACACCCTGATCCTCGACGACCGCCTTCGCCCCGTGCCGGTCGGTGTCGCGGGTGAGCTCTACATCGGCGGCGTCGGCATGGCGCGTGGGTACCACGCGCGCGCCTCGCTCACCGCCGACCGTTTCGTCGCCAACCCCTACGCCCCCGGTGCGCGGATGTACCGCACCGGTGACGTGGTGCGCTGGACCGCCGACCGCAACGTGGAGTACGTCGGCCGCTCCGACTTCCAGGTGAAGGTCCGCGGTTTCCGTATCGAACTGGGCGAGATCGACTCCGCGCTCGCCTCGCACGAGACAGTCGACTTCGCGGTCAGCATCGGTCACAAGAACAAGGGCGGCAGCACCTCGCTGGTGTCCTATGTCGTGGCGGTGCCGGGCAGTTCGATCGATATCGCCGAACTGACCGACCATGTCGCACAGCGTCTGCCCGCGTACATGGTGCCCTCGTCGATCATGGTGCTCGCCGCGGTCCCGCTGACCGTCAACGGCAAGCTCGATCGTCGCGCGTTGCCCGCGCCGGTGTTCGAGGTGCGTGAGTTCCGCGCGCCCACCACCCCGATCGAGCAGATCGTCGCGCAGATCTTCGCCGACGTGCTCGAACTGGGCCGGGTCGGTGTCGAGGACGACTTCTTCGAACTGGGCGGCAACTCGCTGATCGCCACCCAGGTCGCGTCCCGCATCGGCATCGCCCTGGACACCCGGGTCCCGGTCCGCATGCTGTTCGAGGCCCCCACGGTGGCGGCGCTGGCCGCCCGGGTGGAGTCACAGGCCGGCGACGGCGCGCGCAAGGCGCTGGTCGCCCGCGAACGCCCCGACCGGGTGCCGCTGTCGCTGGCGCAGCAGCGCATGTGGTTCCTCAACCGCTTCGACACCGCGTCGGCGGTCAACAACATCCCGGTCGCGATCCGGCTGTCCGGTGACCTGGACGTGGCCGCCCTACAGGTCGCGGTCATCGACGTGATCGACCGCCACGAGTCGCTGCGCACCGTGTTCCCCGACTCCGGCACCGGTCCCGTGCAGGTGATCCTGGACGCCGCGCAGATCGTTCCCGACCTCACCCCGTACCGGGTGACCGAGGACAACCTCATCGATCACCTGATCGATCTGGCGTCGATGGCGTTCGACGTGACCAGCGAAGTGCCGCTGCACGCACGGCTTTTCGAGGTGTCGGAGTCCGAGTACGTGCTCGGCATGGTGGTGCACCACATCTCCGCCGACGGCTGGTCGATGGCGCCGCTCTCGCGCGATGTGATCATGGCGTACGCGGCCCGCACCTCGTGGGAGGCGCCGACCTGGGCCGAACTGCCGGTCCAGTACGCCGACTACTCGCTCTGGCAGCGTGAGGTCCTCGGCTCCGAGGACGATCCGCAGTCGTTGATCTCCTCCGAGATCGCTTACTGGGCAAAGGAACTCGCGGACCTACCCGACGAGCTGGTCCTCCCGGCCGATCACCCGCGCCCGCCTGCCGCGTCCTACCGTGGCGGCACGTACAGCTTCGTCATCGCGAGCGAAACCCAGCGTGCCCTGGTCGAATTGGGTCGCCGCTACAACGCCTCGCTGTTCATGGTCATGCACAGCGCCCTCGCGGTGCTGCTGGCCCGTGCCAGCGGCTCCAGCGATATCGCGATCGGTACCCCGGTGGCGGGCCGTGGCGATCAGGCGCTCGACGACCTGGTCGGCATGTTCGTCAACACCCTGGTGCTGCGCTCGCAGGTCGACGGCGCCACCCCGTTCGCCACGTTGCTCGCCCAGGCCCGCGAGACCGATCTGCAGGCCTTCGCCCACGCCGACGTGCCGTTCGAGCGCCTGGTCGAGGTGCTCAACCCGGCCCGTTCGCAGTCGCGCCACCCGCTGTTCCAGGTGATGCTGTCGTTCCAGAACAACAAGCAGGCCTCGCTGCAGCTGCCCGGTCTCGCGGTGAGCGGAATCGATTACGACCCGCAGCTGGCCAAGTTCGACCTGCAGCTCACGCTCACCGAGGTCCAGGACACCGACGGTGGCGTCGGCGGTATGGCGGCCGAATTCTCGTACGCGCTAGATCTTTTCGACGAATCGACGGTCGCCGCGTTCGCCCGCAGGCTCGACAACATCTTCGCCGCGGTGGTCGCCGATCCCGAGGTGTTCGTCGGCGACATCGATCTGCTCGCGCCCGAGGAGCACGCACAGGTCCTCGTCGACTGGAACGACACCGCGCACGCCGTCCCGCACGCGACGCTGATGTCGCTGTTCGACGCACAGGTGGAGCGGACCCCGGACGCCGTCGCCCTGGTCTTCGAGCAGCAAGAGCTGTCCTACCGCGAGTTGCAGGAGCGGGCCAACCGCATCGCGCGCCGCTTGATCTCCGACGGCGTGGGCCCCGGTGACAATGTGGCACTGGCGATCCGGCGCTCCACGGAGTTGGTCGTCGCCATGTACGCGGTGCTGCAGACCGGCGCCGCCTACGTGCCGCTCGACCCGGATCAGCCCGCCGACCGCATCGGCCACATCATCGAGACCGCGCAGCCGCGACTGGTGCTCACCAGCCGCCGCGACGCGTTCGAGTCCGACGGCGTCACCGTGCACGCGGTCGAGAACATCTTCTCGCCCGCCGACTTCAGCGGTGCGCCGATCACCGATGCCGAACGCGTGCAACCGATTCGGGCCACCAATACCGCCTACGTGATCTTCACGTCCGGCTCGACCGGCCGCCCCAAGGGCGTCGCGGTGGATCACGCGGCGATCGTCAACCGCCTGCTGTGGATGCAGCACGAGTACCCGATCGACGCCGCCGACGCCGTTCTGCAGAAGACCCCGGCCACCTTCGACGTGTCGGTGTGGGAGTTCTTCTGGCCCTTGCAGACCGGTGCCCGACTGGTCGTCGCCAAGCCCGACGGCCACCGCGATCCGGTGTACCTGGCCCAGATCATCGCCGAACGCGGCATCACCACCGCGCACTTCGTGCCCTCGATGCTGTCGGTGTTCGTCTCGACCCTCGGCAGCAACGGCAACGGTGACGCGGTGCGCCTGCGACAGGTGTTCGCCTCCGGCGAGGCGCTGCCCGCGCCCACCGCGCAGCGTCTGCGCGAGCTCACCGGCGCCCGTCTGCACAACCTGTACGGTCCCACCGAGGCCGCGGTCGACGTCACCTATCACGAGGTCGTCGACGCCGATGTGGAGTCGGTGCCGATCGGGCGCCCGGTGTGGAACACCCGGGTGTTCGTGCTGGATTCGCGCCTGCACCCCGTGGCGCCCGGCGTTGCGGGAGAGCTCTATCTGGCGGGCGATCAGCTGGCCGTCGGCTACCTCAACCGGGCCGACCTGACCGCCGACCGTTTCGTCGCCAATCCGTACGGCGCGGCGGGCTCGCGCATGTACCGCACCGGTGACCTCGTCACCTGGACCGCGGTGTCGGGCGAGAACGGTCTCACCTACGGCGAACTGAACTACCTGGGCCGCACCGACTTCCAGGTGAAGCTGCGCGGTCTGCGCATCGAGCTCGGTGAGATCGAGGCGACCCTGCTGGCGCAGCCGGGTGTCGCGCAGTCGGTCGTCGTCGTGCGCTCCGACGCGCACGCCGGTGACCAGCTCGTCGGTTACCTGGTGCCAGAGGTGGACTCGGCCCTCGACGTGGCCGCGGTGAAGGCGGGCATCACCACCGAACTGCCCGCCTACATGGTGCCGTCGGCCCTGGTCGTGCTGGATGCTTTCCCGCTCAACGCGTCCGGCAAGCTCGACCGTAAAGCGTTGCCGGCGCCCGTGTTCGAGGCAAAGGTGTTCCGTGCGCCCTCGACCCCGATCGAGGAGATCGTCGCCGAGATCTTCGCCGACCTGCTCGGCGCCGAACGCGTGGGCGTGGACGACGACTTCTTCGCCCTCGGCGGCAACTCGCTCGTGGCCACGCAGGTCGCGGCGCGCCTGAGCACGGCGCTCGACACCGAGGTCGGCGTGCGCACCCTGTTCGAGGCGCCCACCGTCGGCGCGTTGGCCGCCCGCGTGGAATCGCACGCGGGCACCGGTCTGCGCGCCGAGCTCACGGCCCGTCAGCGTCCCGAGTATCCGCCGCTGTCGCTCGCGCAGCAGCGCATGTGGTTCCTGAACCGCTTCGACGTCGCCGACACCGGCACCTACAACATCCCGGTCGCGGTCCGCCTGCAGGGCCTGCTCGACCTGCCCGCGCTGCGCGGCGCGGTCGCCGACGTGGTCGCCCGCCACGAAACCCTGCGCACGGTCTACCCGGTGTACGTCGCCCCCGAGTCGGGGCGCGCCGCCATGGCCGACGGCACCGCCTACCAGAAGGTGCTCGCCGCCGCGGGCTCGATTCCGGACGTCGAGCTGATCGAGGCCGACGAGACCGACATGGCGATCTCGCTCTACGAGTTCGCCCGTCGCGGTTTCGACGTCACCGCGAACGCGCCGGTGCGCCTTCGGGTCTACGAGCTCAGCGAGCGCGAACACGTGCTGGTGATGGTGGTCCACCACATCGCCGCCGACGGTTTCTCGCTGCGTCCGCTGGTGCGCGACCTGATGACCGCCTACGTGGCCCGCACCGCGAACACCGAACCCGGCTGGCCGCCCCTGAACATCCAGTACGTCGACTACGCGCTGTGGCAGCGCGAGATCCTCGGCGACGAAACCGATCCCACCTCGCTGATCTCCGAGCAGCTCGAGCACTGGCGCGGCGCGCTCGCCGATCTGCCCGACGAACTGCGTCTGGGCCACAAGTCGCGGCCCGCGCAGGCCAGCTACCAGGCGGGCACGCACCGCTTCGAAGTGCCGGGCGAGCTCGTCGAGGCATTGAACCGGGTCGCCCACGAGCACAGCACCACCCTGTTCATGGTGGTGCACAGCGCTTTCGCCATCCTGCTGTCGCGGCTGTCGGGCACCCCCGACATCGCCATCGGCACCCCGGTCGCGGGCCGTGGTCAGCAGGCACTCGACGATCTGGTCGGCATGTTCGTCAACACCCTGGTGTTGCGCGCGCAGGTCGATCCGGGCGCCACCTTCGCCGAGTTGCTCGGTCAGGTCCGCGAGCACGATCTGGCGGCCTTCGCGCACGCCGACGTGCCGTTCGAGCGCCTGGTCGAGGTGCTCAACCCGGCGCGCTCGCAGTCGCGCCACCCGCTGTTCCAGGTGATGCTCTCGTTCCAGAACCTGGGCCGCACCACCCTGGAACTGCCCGGCCTCACGGTCTCCGAGCTGGGCATCGACCAGCACATGGCGAAGTTCGATCTGCAGCTCGCGCTCAGCGAGGTCCCCGCCGACGACGACAGCCACATGGATGCCGAACTCGTCTACGCGACAGACCTTTTCGACGCGGGCTTCGCCGCGACCTTCGGCGCCCGCCTGCTGCGCGTGCTCACCGCCGTCGTGGTCGACCCCTCGGCTCCCGTCGGTGACATCGAGCTTCTCGACTCCGCCGAGCGCACCCTGGTGCTCGATCGCTGGAACGACACCGAATTCGCCGTCGACGCCGCGCTGAGCACGCCGAGTGACGACGAACCGGCCACGCTGCACGCGCTGTTCGAGGCGCAGGTCGCCCGGACCCCCGACGCGGTCGCGCTCACGTTCGAGGGGACGAGTCTGTCCTATGCCGAGTTCGCGGGCCGCGTGCGTCAGCTGGCGCGCTGGCTCAAGGACGCCGGCGTCGGCCCGGAATCGTATGTGGCACTCGGTATGCGGCGCTCGATCGATCTGCTGGTCGGCATGTACGCCGTGTCCGCCGCCGGTGGCGCGTACGTACCGCTGGACCCCGATCACCCGGCCGAGCGCATCGAGCACATCCTCGAGACCGCGCAACCGGTCTGCGTGCTCACCTCCGGCGAGAGCCTGCCCGCGGCCGCCGGTCGCGAGGTCCGCATCGACCAGCTCGACCTGTCCGGCCACTCCACCGAGCCGGTCACCGACGCCGACCGGCACCGCCCGCTGCGCTCGGGCAACACCGCCTACGTCATCTTCACCTCCGGCTCGACCGGTCGCCCCAAGGGCGTCGCGGTCAGCCACGCGGCGATCGTCAACCGCCTGGTGTGGATGCACGCCGCCTACGGCCTCGCCGCCGCCGACGTGGTGCTGCAGAAGACCCCCGCCACCTTCGACGTGTCGGTGTGGGAGTTCTTCTGGCCCTTGCAGGTCGGCGCGCGCCTGGTGGTCGCCAAGCCGGACGGGCATCGCGACCCGGCCTACCTGGCCCGGCTGATCGTGGCCGAACAGGTCACCACGGTGCACTTCGTGCCGTCGATGATGGCCGTGTTCGTCACCGAACCGCTGGCCGCCGAGTGTGTTTCACTGCGCAATGTGTTCGCCTCCGGCGAGGGTCTGCCCGCGCCGACCGCGCAGCGTCTGCGCGAATTGACCGGCGCCGCGCTGCACAACCTCTACGGCCCCACCGAGGCCGCGGTCGACGTGACCTATCACGAGGTCACCGATGCCGACATCGAAACGGTGCCGATCGGCGCCCCGGTGTTCAACACCCGTCTGTACGTGCTGGATTCGCGGCTGCGGCCGGTTCCGGTGGGTGTCGCGGGTGAGCTCTACCTCGCGGGCGTGCAGCTGGCCCACGGGTATGTGGGTCGTGCCGACCTGACGATGGATCGTTTCGTCGCCGACCCGTTCGCGCCCGGCGAGCGCATGTACCGCACCGGTGACCTCGTCACCTGGACGCCGGCCGGCGAGCTGGAGTACCTGGGCCGCACCGACTTCCAGGTGAAGCTGCGTGGTCTGCGCATCGAACTCGGCGAGATCGAGGCGGCGCTCACGGCGCTGCCGGAGATCGCCCAGTCGGTGGTCGTGGTCCGTGCCGACGAGCACACCGGCGATCAGCTGGTCGCCTACGTCGTCCCGCAGACCGGCGCCACCGTGGACACCGACGCGGTGAAGGACGCACTCGGCGCGGAGCTGCCCGTCTACATGGTGCCCGCCGCGTACGTGGTGCTGAACGCGTTCCCGCTCAATGCTTCCGGCAAGCTCGATCGCAAGGCGCTGCCGTCTCCGGTGTTCGCCGCGCGTACCTTCCAGGCGCCGGTCACCCCGGTGCAGCAGATCGTCGCCGCCACCTTCGCCGAGGTGCTCGGCGCCGGTCAGGTCGGCCTCGACGACGACTTCTTCGAACTCGGCGGCAACTCGCTGGTCGCCACCAGGGTCGCGGCCCGGCTGTCGGAGGCGCTCGATACCCAGGTGCCGCTGCGCGCGCTGTTCGAGGCGTCGACGGTGGCCGCGCTGGCTGCTCGGGTCGAAACGCACACCGGTCGTGGTGGCCGCATCCCGTTGGCTCCCCGCCCGCGGCCCGAGCTGGTGCCGCTGTCGCAGGCGCAGCAGCGGATGTGGTTCCTCAACCGCTTCGACAACCGCACCGCCGTCAACAACATCCCCGTCGCGATCCGCCTCACCGGTGACCTCGATGTCGCCGCGCTCGAGGCGGCCATCGCCGACGTGGTCGCCCGGCACGAGTCCCTGCGCACCTTCTACCCGGCAGCCGATGTGGCCTCGGGTGCGGTCGAGGAAGGCGCGGGCTACCAGCAGATCCGGCCCGCCGACGAGGTCCGTTTCGCGCTGGCCGCCCAGCCGGTCGCCGCGAGCGACGTGGTGGCCAGGGTGATCGAACTGGCGAGCGTGCACTTCGACGTGACCCGCGAAGTCCCGTTCCGCGCGAGCCTGCTGCGCGTCGACGACCGGAACCACGTGGCCGTGCTGGTCATGCACCACATCAGCGGTGACGGTTTCTCGCTGCGTCCGCTGCTGCGCGATGTCGTGATCGCCTACACCGAGCGCACCCGCGGTGAGAACCCCGCCTGGACGCCGCTGGAAGTCCAGTACGCCGACTACACCCTGTGGCAGCGTGAGATCCTCGGTGCGGAGTCCGATCCCGAATCGGTCGCCGCGAGCCAGCTCGCCTACTGGACCGAGCAGCTGCGCGATCTGCCCGATCAGCTCGAGCTGCCCGCCGATCGGCCGCGCCCCGAGGTCGCCACCAATGCCGGTGACCTGCACCGCTTCTCGGTCGACGCGCACCTGCACCACGCGCTGACCGAGATCGCCCGCGCCCGCGGCGTCACCCTGTTCATGGTGATGCACGCGGCACTGGCCACCTGGGCCGCGCGCCTGTCCAACAGCACCGACATCGCCATCGGCACCCCCATCGCCGGTCGCGGCGAGCGCACGCTCGACGACCTGGTCGGCATGTTCGTCAACACCCTGGTGCTGCGCAGCGAGGTCGACTCGAGCGCGAGCTTCGGCGACCTCCTGGATCAGATCCGCAAGGTCGACCTGTCCGCCTTCGCCAACGCCGATGTGCCGTTCGAGCGCCTCGTCGACGTGCTCAGCCCCACCCGTTCACAGGCGCATCACCCGCTGTTCCAGGTGGCGCTCACCTTCGAGGCGGCCACCGCCGCCGACGCGGGCACCATCGCACTGCCCGGCCTCGATCTCGAGGTCGTCGACTTCGATCCGGGCACGGCGAAATTCGACGTGCAGCTCACCGTGGGCGAAGCCGCCGACGGCTCGCTCGCGCTGTCGTGGAACTACGCCACCGATCTGTTCGACGCCGAAACCGTCGCCGCCTTCGGCGACCGCCTGGTCCGCATCCTGCGCAGCGTCGCCGAGAACCCCGACGTGATCGTCGGCGACATCGACCTGCTCGGCGAGGCCGAACAGCGTGATGTCGCGCAGCGCTGGGTGTCCTCCGGTCCCGACGCCATCGGTCTGCCGGTCATCCACGACGCCAGCACCCCCGCCGGCTACCGGCGTGGCCTGTTCGGCAACAAGCACACGACCCTGGTCGACCTGTTCGACGCCGCGGCCGCCGCCTACCCCGACCGGATCGCCGCCAAGTTCGGCGTCGAGTCGCTGACCTACGCCGAGCTCGATCGCCGTGCGAATGTGCTGGCGCGCAGGTTGATCGACGACGGCGCAGGCCCGGAATCGCTGGTCGCGGTGATCCTGCCGCGTTCGCTCGATCTCGTGGTCGCGCTGCTCGCCGTCGTGAAGACCGGTGCGGGCTACGTGCCGGTCGATCCGACCTATCCGGCCGAGCGCATTGCCTACGTGCTCGAGGACTCGCGCCCCACCAGCGTCGTCCTCGATTCCACCGTCCAGGTGCGGGTGCCCGAGCACCTGCCCTCGGTGGTGCTCGACGGATTCGCCGTGGAAACCGGCAATATCGAAGACGCCGACGATGCCCCGATCACCGACGCCGACCGGCTCGCCCCGCTCTCGCCGGACAATGTCGCCTACGTCATCTACACCTCCGGCTCGACCGGCCGCCCCAAGGGCGTCGCGGTCGCGCACCGCAATGTGGTGCGCCTGTTCGCCAACACCGATCGCGACTTCGGCTTCGGCCCGCGCGATGTGTGGACGCTGTTCCACTCCTACGCCTTCGACTTCTCGGTGTGGGAGCTGTGGGGCCCGCTGCTGTTCGGCGGCTCGCTGATCGTCGTCGACTACTACACCTCGCGTTCGCCCGAACAGTTCCTGGAACTGCTGCGCGTGGAGCAGGTGACGGTCCTCAACCAGACGCCGTCGGCGTTCTACCAGCTGGCCGAGGCCGACCGCAACGCCGGACCGGGCCTGGAGCCGCTGGCCCTGCGCTATGTGGTGTTCGGTGGCGAGGCCCTCGAGCTGCGCCGCCTGTCGGATTGGGTCGCGCGCCACGGTGACAGCTCGCCGACGCTGGTCAACATGTACGGCATCACCGAGACCACGGTGCACGTGTCGTTCCGGGCGCTGGACGCGAAAACCATTGCCGCCGCCGCCGGTTCGGTGGTCGGCCGGGCGATCGCGGGTCTGGGCGTGTACGTCCTCGACAACCGGTTGCGGCCGGTGCCGGTGGGTGTCGCGGGCGAAATGTATGTCGCCGGACCGCAGTTGGCGCGCGGCTACCTCGGTCGCCCCGACCTGACCGCCACCCGCTTCGTCGCCAATCCTCTCGCGGGCCCGAACCAGGGTGGCTCGCGCCTGTACCGCTCGGGCGACCTCGCGCGCTGGAACCGCTTCGGCGAACTCGAATATCTCGGCCGCGCCGACGACCAGGTGAAGGTTCGCGGCTTCCGCATCGAGCTCGGTGAGATCGAAGCCGCCGTGCTCGCGCAGCCGGGCATCGCCCAGGCCGCGGTCATCGTGCGTGAGGATCAGCCGGGTGACCAGCGGATCGTCGCCTACGTGGTCGCCGAGGGCGACCTCGAACCCGACCTCGAGACCATCCGCAGCGGTGCGGCCGAACAGCTGCCCGCCTACATGGTTCCGGCGGCGCTCGTGCGCCTCGAGTGGATCCCGCTGACGGTCAACGGCAAGCTGGACCGTCGCGCGCTGCCCGCTCCCGCGGTGCAGGCGCGGGCCTTCCGCGCGCCGGTCACACCGGTGCAGGAAGCCGTGGCGGCGGTCTTCGCCGATGTGCTCGGCTTGGATCGCGTCGGTGTCGACGACGACTTCTTCGACCTCGGCGGCAACTCGCTCATCGCCACCCGCGTGGTCGCCCGCATCGGTGCGGCGCTCGGTGCGACGGTCCCGGTGCGCGCGCTGTTCGAAGCATCCACCGTGGAAGCCCTTGCGGCACGGGTGGAATCGCACACCGGCGGCACCGCCCGCGCGGCGCTGGTCGCCCGTGAGCGGGCCGAAGGGGAACTGGTTCCGCTGTCGTTCGCGCAGCAGCGCATGTGGTTCCTCAACAAGTACGACACCACCTCGGCCGCCTACAACCTGCCCGTCGCGATCCGCCTCACCGGCGAACTCGACACCGAGGCACTGTCTTTGGCGCTGGCCGACCTGGTCCGCAGGCACGAGTCGCTGCGCACCCGCTACCCCGAACACGGCGGCACCCCGGTACAGCAGATCGTCGCCGCGGAGCGCATTTCGCTGGATCTGCGCCCGATCGCGATCGCGCAGGACGAGCTGTTCGAGACCGTCACCGAGTTCGTCTCCACCGGTTTCGATGTGGCCGAACAGGTTCCGATGCGCGCCCGCCTCTTCCGGGTCGCCGCCGCAGGCCACACGGGTCGCACCGCTGACACGGAGCAGGCCGCGGGTGCCGGGCACGTCGATGGTGGGGTCACCGAACACGTCTTGGTCGTGGTCGTGCACCACATCGCCGCCGACGGTTTCTCGATCGCGCCGCTGACCCGCGATGTGATGCGCGCGTACACCGCCCGGGCCCAGGGCGCTGCCCCCGGTTGGGCGCCGTTACCCGTCCAGTACGCCGATTTCGCGATCTGGCAGCGCGCCGTACTCGGCACCGAGGACGACGCCGACTCGCTCATGTCGCGCCAGGTCGGTTACTGGCAGTCCCAGCTCGCCGGTGTCCCCGACGAACTGACCCTTCCGTTCGACCGCCCGCGTCCGGCCATCGCCTCGCTGCGCGGCGCCACCGTGCACCGCGAGCTCTCGCCCGAACTCGTCGCCGCGCTCGACGAGATCGCCCGCCGCCAGGGCGCGTCGCTGTTCATGGTCATGCACACCGCCCTCGCGGTGTTGCTGGCTCGCCTGTCCGGCTCCGACGACGTCGCCATCGGCACCCCGATCGCGGGTCGCGGTGAGCAGGCGCTCGACGACCTGGTCGGCATGTTCGTCAACACCCTGGTGCTGCGCACCGGCGTGCGCCCGGCCGAGACGTTCACCGACCTGCTCGAGCAGGCCCGCAAGACCGACCTCGACGCCTACGGCAACGCCGACGTGCCCTTCGAGCGCCTGGTCGAACTGCTCGCGCCCGAGCGCTCGCAGTCGCGCAACCCGCTGTTCCAGGTGATGCTGGCCTTCCAGAACCTGGACCGCACCACCCTCGAACTGCCCGGCCTGGCAGTGTCGGCGCTCGACCTCGACGAGAGCGTTGCCCGCTTCGACCTGCAGTTCACCCTCTCCGAGCTGGGCGAACCCGGCCACGGCGGGATGGCACTGGCACTGAACTACGCCACCGAACTGTTCGACGAGGACACCGTCGCCGGCATCGCCGTGCGCTGGCAGCGAGTCCTCGAGGCCGTCGCCGCCGAGGCCGACATCACGGTCGGCGCGATCGACGTGCTCGACGCGGCCGAACGGTCCGACCTGGTGTTCCGGGTCGGCGAACCGCCGGTGCCCGCACGTACCCTGCGTAACCTCCTGGCCGACGCCGTCGCACAGAACCCGACCGGCACCGCCGTCGTGTTCCAGGGGACCAGTGTTTCCTACGCCGAGCTCGACGAACGCTCGAACCGTTTGGCGCGCTTGCTGATCGCCGAGGGCATCGGCGCCGAGGATCTCGTCGCGATCGGCGTTCCGCGCTCGGCCGACTCGGTGCTGGCAGCGTGGGCCGTCGCCAAGACCGGCGCCGCTTTCGTCCCGGTCGACCCGACCTACCCCGCCGACCGCATCGCCCACATGGTCACCGACTCCGGTTCGCCGCTGGGCATCACTGTCGCCTCTGTGCTGGGCGGACTTCCGGACATCGCGCCGCGCGATGCCGCCGGTATCGAATCCACGCCGCACGCGACGGCGACACTCGACAGCTCGGCCGCGGATGCTGCTGCCGCTGGCTGGCTGGTACTCGACGAGCTCGACCTCGCTCGTTTCGACGGCGGGCCGATCGCCGACGACGAGCTCGTGCGGGCGACCACCCCCGAGCAGCCCGCCTACATCATCTACACCTCCGGCTCGACCGGCGTGCCCAAGGGCGTCGTCGTCACCCACGCCGGTCTCGCGAACTTCGGTGAGGAGCAGGCCGAGCGCTACGCCCTCGATACCGGCACGCGCGCACTGCATTTCGCCTCGCCCTCGTTCGACGCCTCGATCCTCGAGCTGCTGCTGGCCCTGGCCCGCGGTGGCGCGCTGGTCGTCGTCCCGCCGGGCGTCTACGGCGGCGACGAGCTGTCCGAGCTGATCCGCACCGAGCGGGTCACCCACGCCTTCATCACCCCCGCCGCCCTGGCGACCTTCGACCCCAGCGGCCTCGACTCGCTGCGCGTCCTGGTCGCCGGTGGCGAAGCGGTCCCCGCCGATCTGGTGTCGAAGTGGGCAGTTCCCTTGGCGGATGGCACAACTCGCGCCTTCCACAACGGTTACGGCCCCACCGAGACCACGATCATGACCAACATCAGCGCCGCGCTGACGCCGGGCGAGCTGGTCACCATCGGTGGGCCGACTCGCGGCATGCGGTCGCTGATCCTGGACGCCCAGCTCCAGCCCGTTCCGGTGGGTGTCGCGGGTGAGCTCTACCTGTCGGGCATCCAGCTGGCCCGTGGGTATCACGCCCGTGCCGGGCTCACCGCCGACCGGTTCGTCGCCGACCCGTTCATCCCGGGCGAGCGGATGTACCGCACCGGCGACGTGGTCCGCTGGACCGCCGAGCGCACCGTCGAGTACGTCGGTCGTTCCGACTTCCAGGTCAAGATCCGCGGCTTCCGGATCGAGCTGGGCGAGATCGACTCCGCCCTCGCCTCGCACGAGACCGTCGACTTCGCCACCACCGTCGGCCACAAGAGCACCGCGGGCGCCGTCTCGCTGGTCGCGTATGTCGTTGCCGCGCCGGGTCATTCGATCGATGTGGCCGCGCTGACCGCGCACGTCGAGGATCGTCTGCCCGCGTACATGGTGCCGTCGTCGATCATGGTGATCGACCACGTGCCGCTCACCCCGGTCGGCAAGCTCGACCGAAAGGCCTTGCCGGAGCCGGTGTTCGCCACCGAGGTCACCTTCCGGGCCGCGCGCAACCCGATCGAGCAGACCATCGCCGAGGTCTTCGCCGAGGTGCTCGGGGTGGAACGCGTGGGCGTGGACGATTCGTTCTTCGCGCTCGGCGGCGACTCGATCGTCTCCATCCAGCTCGTCTCCCGGGCCAAGGCTCGCGGCGTGCTGTTCTCCCCGCGCAACGTCTTCGAGCAGCGCACCGTCGCCGGCCTGGCCTCGGTCGCCGAAACCGCCGATGTCGCGGCGGCTTCCGCGATCACGCTGGCAGAGCTGCCTGGCGGTGGCGTCGGCGAGATGCCGCTGACCCCGGTCGTGCGGTTCATGGCCGAGCGTCCCGGTTCGTTCGACCGGTTCAACCAGACCATGGCGCTGGAACTGCCGGTCGGCATCGACCGCGCGGGCATCGCCGCCACAGTCGGCGCGGTCATCGACCGCCACGACATGCTGCGCTCGCGCCTGCACCAGGTCGACGGCCGCTGGGTCGTCGACACCGCTCCCACCGGCACTGTCGACGCCACCGCGCTCATCGACCACACCTCGTTCGACCCCGCCGTCTCCGATGCCGAACTGGTCGAAATCGCCGCCGCCGCGCTGGATGCCGGCCTCGACCGCCTCGACCCGGCCAACGGCGTCGTCGTGCGCTTCGTCTGGCTGGAACCGGAGCTGAACGCAGGATCAGCCACCGTGGATGGGCTCACCGCCGCGGGCACCGACGCCACCGCGGAGGGGTTGGCGGTCACGCAGACCAGCGATGCCGCCGCGACCGGTGGTGCCGACGGTTCCGCCACCGCCCGTCGGGCCGGTCGCCTGATCGTCGTCGCCCACCACCTCGTGGTCGACGGTGTCTCGTGGCGCATCCTCGTGCCCGACTTCGTGTCCGCGTGGGGTCAGCTCTCCGCCGGACAGCAGCCGGAACTGGTCGCACCCGCCACCTCCATGCGGGCATGGGCGCACGCCCTCGCGGACGAGGCGCGCACCACCGACCGTGCCGCAGAACTCGACTTCTGGCGTGAGGTCGTCGCGACCCCCGACCCGCTGCTCACCGAGCGGCCGATGGACCCGGCGGTCGACGTCTCCGGTGTCGTGGAGAAGCTGCCGGTCGAGGTGTCCGCCGAGGTCACCAAGGCCCTGCTCACCACCGTCCCCGCGCTGTTCCACGGTGGCGTCAACGACGGTCTGCTCACCGCGCTGGCGCTGGCCGCCGCCAAGTGGCGCTCGACCCGGACCGGTCCCGGCGCGCTCGGCAACGGCCACCGCGCCGACCCGAGCGGCGACGCGCTGCTGGTTCGTCTCGAAGGCCACGGTCGCGAGGAAGAGGTCGCGCCCGGCGCCGACCTGTCGCGCACCGTCGGCTGGTTCACCGCCATCTTCCCGGTCCGCCTCGACCTGGCCGGCATCGACATCGATGCCGCGCTCGCCGGTGGTCCGGCGCTGGGACAGGCCGTCAAGGCGGTCAAGGAACAGCTGCTCGCGGTGCCCGACAAGGGCATCGGTTACGGCCTGCTGCGGTACATGAACGCCGAGACCGCCGTCGAACTGCCCACGCAGCTCCCCGGCCAGATCAGCTTCAACTACCTCGGCCGCGTCGCCGACAGCGACGTCCCCGACGCGCTGCGCGGCTTCGGCTGGATCCCCGCGCCCGAGCTGGCCGCCCTCGGCGGCGCCTACGACGCCGACATGCCCGCGATGGCGCCCCTCGACGTCAACGCGATCGTTGTCGGCGACAAGCTCAGCGCCAATATCGGCTACCCGAGCACCCTGCTCGCCGAGGCCGAGGTCCGCGAATTTGCCGACCTGTGGATCACCGCGCTGGAAGCCGTTGCCCGGCACGCCAATTCGGCCGAGGCGGGCGGTCACACGCCGTCCGACTTCGCTCTCGTGCGCTCCACCCAGCGCGATATCGACAGCTGGGAGAAGCGCTACCCCGAGCTGACCCAGGTGTGGCCGCTCGCCGCCCTGCAGGCAGGTCTGTTCTTCCACGCCCGGCTGGCCGCCACCTCGGTCGACGTCTACACCGCCCAGGCCGTCCTCACGCTCACCGGTCGCGTCGACGCCACCCGTCTGCGCGCCGCCGCCCAGGCGCTGCTCGACCGCCACGAAACCCTGCGCACCGCGTTCGTCACCGACCACGACGGCAACGCCGTGCAGGTCGTCCTCGACACCACCCGCGTGGCCTGGACCGAACACGACCGCATCGAGACCGGCGAATTCGCCGACCTCGTCGAGGCCGACCGCACCGCCCGCTTCGACCTGGCCAACCCGCCGCTGATCCGCTTCACCCTGATCCAGATCGCCGAGCACGAATGGCGCTTCGTGGTGTCCAACCACCACATCCTGCTGGACGGCTGGTCGACGCCGCTGGTCATGCGCGACCTGCTCGCCCTCTACGCCCTGCACGGCGACGCGAGCGCGCTGCCCGCCGTCCGCTCGTACCGCCACTTCCTGGAATGGGTCGGCCGTCAGGATCATTCGGTCTCGGTCGAAGCCTGGTCGCACGCGCTGCGCGGCGTCACCGAGCCGACCATGCTGGCCCGCCCCGACGCGAGCCGCGAGATCGCCGCCCTGTCCGACGAGTACCTGTTCGACCTCGACGAGCCCACCACGGCGCGGCTCGTGGCGCTGGCCGCCGACCTCGGCGTCACCCCGAACACCGTCCTGCAGGTGGCCTGGTCGATCGTGCTCGGCCGGATGACCGGCCGCGACGACGTGCTCTTCGGCACCACCGTCTCGGGTCGTCCCGCGCAGCTGTCCGGCGTGGAATCCATGGTCGGCCTGTTCATCAACACCGTCCCGGTGCGCGTGCGTTTCGACGCCGCCGAATCGGTGCGCGACGTGCTCACCCGCACCCAGGGCGAGCAGGCCGACCTGCTCGACCACCACTACATCGGCCTCGCCGAGATCCAGTCGGCGGCCGGCGTCGGTGGCCTGTTCGACTCGCTCGTCGTCTTCGAGTCCTACCCGGTCGACGCCGAGGGCATCAAAGCCCAGGCCGCCGATATCGACGGCATGGCCGTCACCGGTCTCGACGCCGCCGACGCCACCCACTACCCGCTGTCGCTGATCGCGCAGCTCGACACCCAGCTGCGCATCCGCGCCGGCTACCTCAGCGATCTGTTCGACACGGCCACCGTGCACCGCATCGCCGAGCGCCTGATCCGGGTGCTCACCGCGATCACCACGGAACCGGCTGTCGCCGTGGGCGATATCGAACTGCTCGATGCCGCCGAACGCGAACTCGTCGTGCGCGAGTGGAACGCCACCGCGCACGAGGTCGACCAGCGGGTCACCCTCGTCTCGATGTTCGAGGCCCAGGTTGCCCGCACGCCGCAGGCCACCGCCCTGTCCTTCGAGGGCACCAGCCTGTCCTACGCCGAGTTCGCGCAACGGGTCTACCGTCTGTCGCGCTGGCTGATCGACCGCGGCGTCGGCCCGGAAACCTATGTGGCACTGGGCATGCGCCGCTCGCTCGACCTGGTGATCGGCATGTACGCGGTGAGCGTGGCCGGTGGCGCCTACGTGCCGCTGGATCCCGATCACCCGGCCGAACGCACGGAATACATTCTGGCGACGGCGGATCCGGTGTGTGTGCTCACCTCGGGCACCGATCTGGAGATCGACACCGCACAGGTCCGTATCGATCTGCTCGACCTGGACGGCTACACCGACACCCGCGTCACCGACGCCCAGCGCACAGCCCCGCTGCGTCCGGCGAACACGGCGTACGTGATCTTCACGTCGGGTTCGACGGGTCGTCCGAAGGGTGTGGCGGTCAGCCACGGTGCGATCGTCAACCGTTTGGTGTGGATGCAGGAGGCTTACGGTCTGACCGAGGCCGATGTGGTCTTGCAGAAGACTCCGGCGACGTTCGACGTGTCGGTGTGGGAGTTCTTCTGGCCCTTGCAGATCGGCGCGCGGCTCGTTGTCGCGAAGCCCGATGGTCACCGCGATCCGGCCTACCTCGCCGAGATCATCGCCACTGAAGGCGTCACCGTCACCCACTTCGTGCCGTCGATGCTCGCCGTGTTCGTCGCCGACGCCGCGGCCGCGCGCTGCGCGTCGCTGCGGATGGTGTTCGCCTCCGGTGAAGCGTTGCCGCCCAAGCCCGCTCACCGTTTGCGCGAGCTGACCGGCGCCGCTCTGCACAACCTGTACGGCCCCACCGAGGCCGCGGTCGACGTCACCTTCCACGAGGTCGTCGACACCGACGTGGACACGGTGCCGATCGGTGCCCCGGTCTTCAACACCCAGGTCTACGTCCTCGACGCGCGTCTGCGCCCCGTCCCGGTCGGTGTCGCGGGCGAGCTCTACCTCGCCGGTGTCCAGCTGGCGCGCGGCTACGTCGCCCGCCCGGACCTGACCGCCGATCGCTTCGTCGCCGACCCGTTCGGCGACGACGGCGAGCGCATGTACCGCACCGGCGACCTCGTCGCCTGGACCGAACAGGGCGAGCTGGAGTACCTGGGCCGCACCGACTTCCAGGTGAAGCTGCGTGGCCTGCGCATCGAGCTCGGCGAGATCGAGTCCGCGCTGACCGGCCTCGACGAGGTCGCTCAGTCGGTGGTCGTCGTCCGCGGCGATCAGCACACCGGCGACCAGTTGGTCGCCTATGTCATCCCCGCGACCGGCCGCACCGTCGACATCGAGGACGCACGCGAGGAACTGGGCGGCAACCTGCCCGCCTACATGGTGCCCTCGGTCATCGTCGTGCTCGACGAGTTCCCGCTCAACGCCTCCGGCAAGCTCGACCGCAAGGCGCTGCCCGCGCCGGTGTTCGAGGCCGCGGTGTTCCGCGCCCCGACCACCCCGGTCGAGGAAATCGTCGCCGCCACCTTCGCCGGCGTGCTCGGCGTGGATCGGGTCGGCCTGGACGACGACTTCTTCGCGCTCGGCGGTAACTCGCTGACCGCCACCCAGGTCGCCGCCCGCCTGTCGGCCGCGCTGGACACCGATATCGGCGTGCGCGAACTGTTCGAGTCCTCCACCGTCGCCGGGCTGGCCGCGCGGGCCGAGACGCACTCCGGTGCCGAACGCCGCGCGCCGCTGGTGCCGCAGCAGCGCCCCGAGCGGGTGCCGCTGTCGCTGGCCCAGCAGCGCATGTGGTTCCTCAACCGCTTCGACCCCGAGTCCGCGGTGGACAACATCCCCGCCGCCGTCCGGCTGTCGGGCCTGCTCGACCGCCAGGCGCTGCAGGTGGCCGTGGCCGACGTGCTCGCCCGCCACGAATCGCTGCGCAGCTACTACCCGGAGGTGTCCGGCGCCGGCTACCAGGTGATCGTGCCGACCGGCAAGGTCATCCCCGACCTCGCGCCGATCGAGACCACCGCCGCCGAACTGCCGCAACGGCTTTCGGAGCTGGTACGCACCGCGTTCGACGTCACCGCCGAGGTGCCGTTCCGCGCGGCCCTGTTCGAGGTGAGCCCCACCGAACACGTGCTCGCCCTTGTCGTGCACCACATCTCGGCCGACGGCTTCTCCATGGGCCCGCTGACCCGCGACGTGATGACCGCCTACAGCGCCCGCGTCGAAGGCGCCGAACCGGCCTGGCGTCCGCTGGAAGTCCAGTACGCCGACTTCGCGCTGTGGCAGCGTGCCGTGCTCGGTGACGAGGACGACGCGAAATCCGTGATCGCCCAGCAGATCTCGTACTGGGGTTCGACCCTGGACGGCCTGCCCGAGCAGCTCGACCTGCCCGCCGACCGGCCGCGCCCCGCGGTCGCCAGCGGCCGCGGCGCCACCCACACCTTCGAGATCGACGCGAAAACCCATGCGGCCCTGACCGAGCTGGCCCGCACCCGCGGCGCGACGCTGTTCATGGTCTCCCACGCGGCGCTGGCACTGCTGCTCTCGCGCCTGTCCGGCGAGCACGACATCGCCATCGGCACCCCCATCGCGGGCCGTGGTGAGCGCGCGCTCGACGACCTGATCGGCATGTTCGTCAACACCCTGGTGTTGCGCACCGAGATCGACAGCGACGCGAGCTTCGCCGACCTGCTCGGTGCGGTCCGCGCGAGCGACATCGCCGCCTTCGGCCACGCCGATCTGCCGTTCGAACGCCTCGTCGAGATCATCAACCCGGCCCGCTCGCAGGCCCGCCACCCGCTGTTCCAGGTCATGCTGGCCTTCCAGAACACCGGCCAGACCAGCCTGGAACTGCCCGGCCTCACCGTGAGCGGCGTCGATCTGCCGATCGACGTGGCCAAGTTCGACCTGCAGGTCGTGCTCACCGAGAAGCCGGGTGAGGCATCGGGCATCGTCGCCGAGCTGATCTACGCCACCGACCTGTTCGACGCGGCGACGATGGACCGCTTCGGTGCCCGCTTCGCCCGCCTGCTGGCCGGCATCGCGGCGGCGCCGAACCGCGCCGTCGGCGATCTCGCGCTGCTCGACTCGGCGGAAACCGCGCTGGCCGTGCACGGTTGGAACGACACCGCCCGCGAGCTGTCCGAGGCGGGCACGCTGGTGGACGAGTTCGCCCGCCAGGCCGCGGCCACGCCCGACGCGGTCGCGATGGTCGACCCCGCCACCGGCGAAACCTTGACCTACGCCGAATTCGCTTCCCGGGTGCACCGTCTGGCGCATCGCCTGATCGAGGCGGGCGTCGGCCCGGAGTCCCTGGTCGCCCTCGGCCTGCGCCGCAGCATCGACCTGGTCGTCGCCGCCTACGCGGTGCAGGAGGCGGGCGGTGGTTACGTGCCGCTGGACCTGGACCAGCCCGCCGACCGCATCGCGTACGTGCTCGAGACCGCCGCACCGGTGGTGGTTCTCACGACGATTCGCGACGGCTTCGAGGATGCCGCACCGACACTGGTCATCGACGCGCTCGATCTCTCGGCGTACCCGGAGACTCCGGTCACCGATGCGGATCGGATCGCGCCGCTGCTCCCGCAGCACCCGGCCTACGTCATCTTCACCTCCGGCTCGACCGGCCGCCCCAAGGGTGTGGCCGTGCCGCACTCGGCCGTGGTGAACCAGATCCGCTGGATCACCGGCGAATACGGCATCGGCGCCGGCGATGTGGTGCTGTTCAAGACGCCCGCCACCTTCGACGTGTCGGTGTGGGAGCTGTTCGGCCCGCTGAGCACCGGCGGCCGGATCGTCGTGGCGAGCCCCGATGGTCACCGCGACCCGCAGTACCTCGCGGATGTCATTGCCGCGCAACGGGTCACGATGACCTCGTTCGTGCCGTCGATGCTCACCGTGTTCGCGGGCAGCATCGATCAGGCCGCGGTCGAGGGCGGAGCTCTGTCCTCGCTGCGCGCTCTGCTGATCGCCGGTGAGGCATTCACCGCCGATACGGTCGTCGCATTCCGCAAGGTGAGCGACGCGGCGCTGTTCAACCTGTACGGCCCCACCGAGTTCACCGTCCACGCGACGCACGGCCCGGTCGCCGACCAGGTCGACGGCGCTGTCCCGATCGGTGCGCCGGTCTGGAACTCGCAGGCCTACGTCCTGGATTCGCGCCTGCACCCCGTGGCCGCCGGTGTCGCCGGTGAGCTGTACCTGGCCGGTGCCCAGCTGGCCCGCGGCTACTTCGGCCGACCGGACCTCACCGCCGATCGCTTTGTCGCCGACCCGTTCGGAACCGACGGCGAACGGATGTACCGCACCGGTGACCTCGTCCGCCGCGACGAGAACGGCGTCATCACCTATCTCGGCCGCACCGACTTCCAGGTGAAGCTGCGTGGTCTGCGGATCGAGCTCGGCGAGATCGAAGCCGCGCTCACCGCGCACAACACCGTGACGCAGGCCGTGGTGGTCGTGCGTTCGGACGCTCGCATCGGTGACCAGCTCGTCGGCTACGTCGTCCCCGCCGTGGGCGAGACCGCCGATATCGACGTTCTGCGCGCGCAGCTCGCGGCACAACTGCCGTCCTACATGGTGCCGGCCGCGTTCGTCGTGATCGACGAGATGCCGCTGAGCGCCAACGGCAAGCTCGACCGTCGTGCCCTGCCCGAGCCGGTGTTCGAGGCGCGCGAGTTCCGTGCGCCGCGCACACCGATCGAGGAGATCGTCGCCGCCACCTTCGCCGAGGTGCTCGGCCTGTCCGGTGATCGCGCGGTCGGGCTCGACGACGACTTCTTCGACCTGGGCGGCAACTCGCTCATCGCCACCCAGGTGGTCGCCCGCCTCGGTGCCGCCCTCGACACCCGCGTCCCCGTGCGCGCCCTGTTCGAGGCGCCCTCGGTGGCCGCGCTGGCTACCAAGGTCGAGGTCCACGCGGGCAGCGGCAGTCGCCGCGAGCTCGTCGCCGGTGCGCGCCCGGACCAGATCCCGCTCTCGCTCGCCCAGCAGCGCATGTGGTTCCTCAACCGCTTCGACAGCGCGACCGGCGTCAACAACATCCCCCTCGCGGTCCGTCTGACCGGCGACCTCGACATCGACGCCCTGCGCCAGGCCGTCGCCGACGTGGTCGACCGGCACGAGGTGCTGCGTACCGTCTACCCGGAGACCGCCGACGGCCAGGGCGTGCAGGTCGTGCTGCCCGCCGGGCAGATGCCGATCTCGCTGCACCCGATCACCGTCGGCGAGGACGAGATCCGCGATCGCATCAGCGAACTCGTGCTCGCCGGATTCGATGTGACCGCCGAGGTCCCGGTGCGCGCCGAACTGCTGCGCATCGCGGGCTCGATGGACGGCTCGCACCCCGACACCCACGTGCTGGTCTTCGTCGTGCACCACATCTCCGGCGACGGCTGGTCGGTGCGCCCGCTGGCCCGCGACGTGATGATCGCCTACGCCGCCCGCTCGCGCGGTGAGGCGCCCGGCTGGACCCCGCTGCCCGTGCAGTACGCCGACTTCGCCCTGTGGCAGCGCGAAACGCTGGGCTCCGAAGCGGACTCGTCGTCGATGATCGCCCAGCAGGTGGCCTACTGGTCGCAGAACCTGGCCGGGCTGCCCGACCAGCTCGACCTGCCCGCCGATCGGGCCCGTCCCGCCGTCGCGTCCAATCGCGGTGGCGTGCACGAGTTCTCCATCGACCCGGCCCTGTCCGCCGGACTCAACGCGCTGGCCCGCGAACACGGCGCCAGCCTGTTCATGGTCGTGCACGCCGCGTTCGCCGCACTGCTGGCTCGCCTGTCCGGCAGCGACGACATCGCCATCGGTACCGCCGTCGCCGGTCGTGGTGAAGCGGTGCTCGACGATGCCATCGGTATGTTCGTCAACACCCTGGTCCTGCGCAGCGCGGTCGACCCGGCCCAGCCGTTCACCGAGCTGCTCGCGCAGACCAGGGAGAACGACCTCGCCGCCTTCGGCCACGCCGACCTGCCGTTCGAGCGGCTCGTGGAGATCCTCAACCCGGCCCGTTCGCAGGCGCGCCACCCGCTGTTCCAGGTGATGCTGTCGTTCCAGAACACCGGTGAGGCGTCCTTCGAACTGCCCGGCCTCGAGGTAGCGGGCGTGCCGCTGGATGTGGTCACCGCCAAGTTCGATCTGCACCTGAACCTGGCCGATCGTCACCGTGCCGACGGTTCCGCCGACGGCATGACCGCCGAATTCGCCTACGCCACCGACATGTTCGACGCCGACACCATCGCCGTCCTCGCGCAGCGCCTGGTGCGGATGCTGACCGCGGTCGTGGCCAAGCCCGCCCGCGCGATCGGCGAGATCGAGCTGCTGGCCCCGGCCGAATACCGCCAGGTGGTCACCGACTGGAACGCCACCGAGCATCCGGTCGACCAAGCCGCCACGCTGGTGTCGATGTTCGAGGCACAGGCCGCGACCAGCCCGCGCGCGACCGCCGTGACGTTCGAGGGGACGAGTCTGTCCTACCGCGAGTTCACCGCGCAGGTGAACCGCCTGGCCCGCCACCTCATCGCCCAGGGCGTCGGCCCGGACACCATGGTCGCGCTCGGCATGCGCCGCTCGCTCGACCTGGTGATCGGCATGTACGCGGTGAGCGTGGCCGGTGGCGCCTACGTGCCGCTGGACCCGGATCACCCGGCCGAGCGCACCCACTACGTGCTCGAGACCGCGGCGCCGGTGTGCGTACTGACCACTGTCCGGGACGAATTCGGCGCCGGCTCGACCACCGCGCTGAACATCGAAGGCCTGGATCTCTCGGGTTACTCGGATGCGCCGGTCACCGATGCCGAGCGGATCGCGCCGCTGCGTCCGGCGAACACGGCGTACGTGATCTTCACGTCGGGTTCGACGGGTCGTCCGAAGGGTGTGGCGGTCAGCCACGGTGCGATCGTCAACCGTTTGGTGTGGATGCAGGAGGCTTACGGTCTGACCGAGGCCGACGTCGTTCTGCAGAAGACTCCGGCGACGTTCGACGTGTCGGTGTGGGAGTTCTTCTGGCCCTTGCAGATCGGCGCGCAACTCGTTGTCGCGAAGCCCGATGGTCACCGCGATCCGGCCTACCTCGCCGAGATCATCGCCACTGAAGGCGTCACCACCGCGCACTTCGTGCCGTCGATGATGTCGGTCTTCGTCGCCGAACTGGCCGAATCCGCCGCCGTGGCGCTCGCCGACGGTGCCGAGGTCTCGAGCAGCCTGCGACTGGTGTTCGCCTCGGGTGAGGCGCTGCCCGCGCCGACCGCCCAGCGGATGCGCGCCCTCACCGGCGCGGCCCTGCACAACCTGTACGGCCCCACCGAAGCCGCCGTCGACGTGACCTTCCACGAGGTCACCGATGCCGACACCACCTCGGTGCCGATCGGTGCGCCGGTCTTCAACACCCAGGTGTACGTGCTGGATTCGCGTCTGCACCCCGCGCCCGTCGGCGTCCCCGGCGAGCTCTACCTGGCCGGTGTCCAGCTGGCGCGCGGGTACGTCAACCGTCCCGACCTCACCGCCGACCGCTTCGTCGCTGATCCGTTCGGCGAGGACGGCGCCCGCATGTACCGCACCGGCGACCTCGTCGCCTGGACCGCGGACGGCGAGCTGGAATACCTGGGCCGCACCGACTTCCAGGTGAAGCTGCGTGGTCTGCGCATCGAACTCGGCGAGATCGAGTCCGCGCTCACCGCGCTGCCCTCGATCGCCCAGTCCGTGGTCGTGGTCCGCTCCGACGAGCGCCTCGGCGACCAGCTGGTCGGCTACCTGATCCCGGCGGCCGGTGCCGGCATCGACCTCGACGCCGTGCGCACCGAACTCGGTGGCGCGCTGCCGGCCTACATGGTCCCCACCGCCTTCGTGATCCTGGATGCCTTCCCGCTCAACGCCTCCGGCAAGCTCGACCGCAAAGCACTGCCCGCGCCGGTGTTCGAGGCGAAGGTGTTCCGCGCGGCGTCCACCCCGATCGAGGAGATCGTGGCGGGCACCTTCGGCGACGTGCTCGGCGTGACCCGCGTCGGCGCCGACGACGACTTCTTCGAACTCGGCGGCAACTCGTTGCTGGCCACCCAGGTCACCGCCCGCATCGGCGCCGCCCTGGACACCCAGCTCTCGGTGCGCGACCTGTTCGAGGCTTCGACGGTCTCCGCGCTGGCCGCCCGCGCCGAGCACAACGCGGGCTCCGGCCGCACCCGTCCGCGCCTGGCCGCGGGGGAGCGGCCCGCCGTCATCCCGCTCTCGCCCGCCCAGCAGCGCTACTGGTTCCTCAACCAGTTCGACACGTCCACCTCCGCGGTCGACAACATCCCCCTGGCCGTCCGCCTCACCGGTGAACTCGACGTGCCCGCGCTCGAGCAGGCCATCGGCGACGTGTTCGCCCGCCACGAAATGCTGCGTACCACCTACCCGGGCTCGCCGGACGGCCCGCACCAGGTGATCCTGCCCGTCTCGCAGAGCCGCGCCGTGGTGCACCACATCGCGGTCACCGAGGCCGAATTGCTCGGTAGCGTCATCGAATTCGCGATGACCACCTTCGACGTCACCCAGGAGGTGCCGCTCAAGGTCGCGCTGTTCGAACTGAACGCCACCGACCACGTGCTCGCGTTCACCGTGCACCACGTCTCCGCCGACGGTTCCTCGATGGGCCCGCTGGCGCGCGACATCATGGCCGCTTACGTGGCCCGCGTGCAGGGTGAGGCGCCGCAGTGGGCGCCGCTGCCCGTGCAGTACGCCGACTATGCGCTGTGGCAGCGCGAAGTCCTCGGCGACGAGACCGATCCCGAATCCCTCGCGGCCAAGCAGGTCGCCTACTGGAGCGAAGCGCTCGCCGGGCTGCCCGACCAGCTCGAACTGCCCGCCGACCGGCCGCGCCCGCCCGCGCAGTCGTTCCAGGGCCAGGCCATCCGCTTCGAGATCGACCCGGAGCGGCACGCGGCCCTGCACGAACTGGCACGGGCGAACAACGCCTCGCTGTTCATGGTCGTGCACGCCGCGCTCGCGGTGCTGCTGGCCCGCCTGTCCGGCACCGACGACATCGCCGTCGGCACCCCGATCGCGGGCCGTGGCGAGCGTGAGCTCGACGACCTGATCGGCATGTTCGTCAACACCCTGGTGTTCCGCACCGCCGTCGACCCCGGCGCCTCCTTCGCCGAACTGCTCGCCGACGTGCGCAACCGCGACCTGGAAGCCTTCGCCAACGCCGACGTGCCGTTCGAGCGTCTCGTCGAGGTGCTCAACCCGGTCCGCTCCACCGCCCGCAACCCGCTGTTCCAGGTGGGCCTGTCGTTCCAGAACCTGGCCGACGCCACCTTCGAACTGCCCGGCCTGACCGTCAGCGCCGTCGACTACGACTCGCAGCTGGCCAAGACCGACCTGCACGTCACCCTCTACGACCGCTACACCGACGACGGCGCACCGGCCCAGCTGGTCACCGAATTCGGTTACGCCATCGACCTGTTCGACGAGGCGACGGTCCAGAGCTTCGCCGACCGCTTCCTGCTGGTGCTCGACGCGGTCGCCGCCGACGCCACCATCCCGGTCGGCGACATCGACCTGCTCACCACGCCGGAATCCGAGCGGATCGTCAGCGCGTGGAACGACACCGCGCACGCTGTCGACACCGACGCCACCCTGGTATCGCTGCTCGATGCGACAGTGGCGGCCACTCCCGAGGCCATCGCGCTGGTCGTGGACGAGCCGGAATCCGAGGCGGTTGCCGCCGACGCCGAATCCGGTAGTGGCACAGCCGCAGTCGGTCGGATCGTCGCAGGACGCCGCGAGCTGACCTACGCCGAGCTCGACGCCGAGGTCAACCGTCTCGCGCGGCACCTGATCTCGCGCGGCATCGGCACCGAAGACCGGGTGGCTCTTGCCATCCGCCGTTCCGCCGAGCTGATCATCGCGATGTACGCGGTGGCCCGCACGGGCGCGGCGTATGTGCCGATCGACCCGGATCAGCCTGCCGAGCGCACCGACTACATCCTGGAGACGGCCGCACCGGCTGTCGTGCTGACGACGGCGAACGCCGAATTCAGCACGGCGGCAGCCGAAGTCGTGGTCCTCGATGACCTCGACCTGAGCGATGTCAGCGATGCCGCGATCACCGGGCGCACCCTGGTCCCCGCGAACACCGCGTACGTCATCTTCACCTCCGGCTCGACCGGCAAGCCCAAGGGTGTGGCGGTTTCGCACGGCGCGATCGTCAACCAGTTGCAGTGGGAGACGGCCGAATTCGGCATCGGCGCCGACGACGCGGTGCTGCTCAAGACGGCCGCCACCTTCGACCTCTCGGTCTGGGAGTTCTGGACCGCCGCCGTCGCGGGTGCCCGTCTGGTGGTCGCCACCGCTGACGGCCACCGCGACCCGGCCTACCTCAACGACCTGATGCGGGGCACCGGCGTCACCACGCTGCATGTGGTGCCGTCGATGCTCGACGCGCTGCTCACCGAATCCGGTGCCGCACTGCCGCGAACGTTGCGCCGCGTCCTCGCCATCGGTGAGGCGCTGCCCGCCGCGACCGCCCAGCGTTTCCGCACGGCCAACACCGCCGCGCTGTTCAACCTGTACGGCCCGACCGAGGCCGCGGTCTCGATCACCAGCCACGCGGTGACCGACGCGGACACGGTCTCGGTGTCGATCGGCGCGCCGGAGTGGAACAGCCGTGTCTACGTGCTGGATTCGCGCCTGCGTCCCGTTCCGGTCGGTGTCTCCGGTGAGTTGTACCTGGCCGGCGCCCAGCTGGCCCGCGGCTACTACGGTCGCGCCGATCTGACTGCCGACCGATTCGTCGCGGACCCGTTCGCGGTGACCGGCGAGCGCATGTACCGCACCGGTGACCTGGTGGCCTGGAATGCCAACGGCGAGTTGGACTACCGGGGCCGCACCGACTTCCAGGTGAAGATCCGCGGCTTCCGCATCGAACTCGGCGAGATCGAGGCCGCGCTGCTGCGTCAGCCCGGCATCACCTCCGCGGCGGTTCTCGCGCACACGGATCCTGTCGTAGGCGATCGCCTGGTCGCCTACGTCGTCGCCGGAACCGCCGCCGACAAGGCCGCGGCAACCAGCGCTGTGAACTCGGCGACCGCTGACGCCGCGACCGAGAGTGCCCCGGCTCGCTCGGCTGCTGAGCTCGACAAGCTGGCCCTCCGTGCCGCGCTGGCCGCCGAACTGCCGTCGTACATGGTTCCGACCGTGTTCCTGCAGCTCGACGCGCTGCCGCTGAACGCCAACGGCAAGCTCGACCGCAAGGCTCTCCCGGAGCCCGAGGTCGAGAAGGCCGTGTTCCGCGCGCCGGTGAGCCCGAGCGAACAGCTCGTCGCGGCCACCTTCGCCGAGGTCCTTCGTCTCGACGTCCAGCCGCGACCGGCGGGCCCGGAGGCGGTAGCGAAGCGTGACCACGCAGGGCCCTCGGGAGTGGCTGCATCCGGCTCAGCCAAGCGGTTCGGTCTCGATGACGATTTCTTCGCCTGGGGCGGTAACTCGCTGCTGGCGACGCAGGTCGCCGCCCGCCTCGGCGCGGCACTCGATACCCGCATTCCCGTGCGCCTGCTGTTCGAGGCGTCCACGGTGGCCGCGCTGGCCCAGCGGGTCGAGCAGCACGCCGAGACCGGCGATCGCAAGGCGCTGACCGCGGGTCCGCGCCCCGAGCACATCCCGCTCTCGCTCGCGCAGCAGCGGATGTGGTTCCTCAACCGGTTCGACACCCAGTCGGCCGCGTACAACGTGCCCGTCGCGGTCCGCCTCACCGGCGACCTCGACGTGAACGCGCTGCGTGCGGCGGTCACCGACCTGGTGACCCGCCACGAGATCCTGCGCACGATCTACCCACAGACCGAAGCCGGTGCGGCACAGGTGATCCTGTCGCCCGCGCAGGCCGCGCCGGAACTGATCGAACGCACCGTGGCCGCCGACCAGGTGGAATCGGCTGTGGCGGAACTGATGTCGACGATGTTCGACGTCACCGTCGAGGTCCCGCTCAAGGTGGCGCTGTTCCGCGTCGAGAACACCGACGACTTCGTGCTCGCCCTGGTCGTGCACCACATCTCCGGCGACGGTTCCTCGGTCGCCCCACTGACCCGCGACCTGATGACCGCCTACGCGGCCCGCTCCATGGGCTCCGAGCCCGGCTGGGCACCGCTGGCAGTGCAGTACGCGGACTACAGCATCTGGCAGCGTGATCTCCTCGGCAGCGAGGACGACGCCGACTCGATGGCGTCCAAGCAGGTCGCGCACTGGAAGCAGGCCCTCGCGGACCTCCCCGATCAGCTCGACCTGCCCGCCGACCGTCCGCGCCCCGCGGTGCAGACCTTCGCCGGCAGCAAGGTCGACGTCCAGATCGACGCCGACACCCACCGCGCGCTGGTCGAGCTGGCTCGTGCCGAGGGCGCGACGCTGTTCATGGTCGTGCACACCGCCCTCGCGGTGCTGCTCGCCCGCCTGTCCGGCACCGACGACATCGCCATCGGCACCCCGATGGCCGGCCGTGGCGAAGCCGCGCTCGACGACATGATCGGCATGTTCGTCAACACCCTGGTGTTCCGCACCAAGGTCGACGGCGGCGAGGCGTTCACCGAACTGCTGGCCCGCCAGCGTGAAGACGACATCGCGGCGTTCGCCAACGCCGACGTGCCGTTCGAGCGCCTGGTCGAGGTGCTCAACCCGGTGCGCTCCACCGCGCGTCATCCGCTGTTCCAGGTGGGTCTGTCGTTCCAGAACCTCAGCCGCGCCACCCTGGAACTGCCGGGCCTGACGGTCTCGGGCCTCGATATCGCCACCGAGCTGTCGCAGTTCGATCTGCACCTGATCGCCACCGACCGCTACGGCGATGCCGGTGAGCCCGAGGGCATCTCGGGTCTGTTCACCTACGCCACCGACCTGTTCGACCACGCCACGGTCGAAGGTTTCGTGGAGCGTTTCGTCCGGCTGCTCGGCGCGATCGTCGCCACCCCGCGTACCGCGGTCGGCGATATCGAGCTGCTGGCCACGGCCGAACGCACCCAGATCCTCGACGCCCGCAACGCCACCGCCTACTCGGTCGACACCGAGGCCACCCTGGTCTCGCTGCTCGACGCGTCGGTGGCCGCCGACCCGAAGTCGACCGCCCTGGTCACCGACGACGGTGCCCAGCTCACCTACGCCGAACTCGACGCGAAGGTGAACCGCCTCGCACGGCACCTGATCTCGCTCGGTGTGGGCCCGGAGTCCCGTGTCGCGCTGGCGATGCGCCGCTCGGTGGACCTGGTTGTCGCGATGTACGCGGTGGCCAAGTCCGGTGGCGCGTACGTGCCGGTCGACCCCGATCAGGCGGCTGAGCGCACCGATTACATCCTCGAGACGGCGGCACCGGTCTGCGTGCTGACCAACGCCGAGTTCGCCACTGATGTCGCACCGGTCGTGCGGATCGACGAGCTCGACCTGGAATCGATCGGCACCGCACCGATTTCCGATGCCGAGCGCACCGAGCCGTTGCGTCCGGAGAACACCGCGTACGTGATCTTCACGTCCGGTTCCACCGGCCGCCCGAAGGGTGTCGCCGTTCCTCACCGATCCATCGCCAACCAGCTGCAGTGGAAGCTGATCGAGTTCGGCATGGACGCCGCCGACGCGGTGCTGCTCAAGACCGCCGCCACCTTCGACCTCTCGGTCTGGGAGTTCTGGTCGGCCGCGGTCTGCGGTGGACGCCTGGTGATCGCCTCGGCCGACGGCCATCGCGACCCGGCTTACCTCAACGAGCTGATGTCGCGCGAATGGGTCACCACCCTGCACGTGGTGCCGTCGATGCTCGACGCGCTCATCACCGCGGGAATGCCCGATTCGCTGTGGCGGGTCCTGGCCATCGGTGAGGCGCTGCCGGGTTCGCTGGCCCAGCGCTTCCGCGCCGAGTTCAGCCGTACCGAGCTGTTCAACCTGTACGGCCCGACCGAGGCCGCCGTCTCGATCACCTCGCACCGGGTGAACGCCGCCGACCAGGTGTCGGTCTCCATCGGTTCGCCCGAGTGGAACAGTCAGGTCTACGTGCTCGACGAGCGTCTGCGCCCGGTGCCAGACGGGGTCGCCGGTGAGCTGTACCTGGCGGGCGCGCAGTTGGCTCGCGGCTACTACGGTCGCCCCGACCTGACCGCCGATCGCTTCGTGGCCAACCCGTTCACGCCGGGCACTCGCATGTACCGCACCGGTGACCTGGTGGCCTGGCACAACCGCGAACTCGACTACCGCGGCCGCACCGACTTCCAGGTGAAGATCCGCGGCTTCCGGATCGAGCTCGGCGAGATCGAGGCCGCGCTGCTCGCGCTGCCCGAGATCGCCCAGACAGCGGTGATCGCCAAGTCCGATCCGCGCACCGGTGACCGTCTGGTCGCCTACCTGGTCGGCTCGGATATCGAGGTGGCACAGGTCAAGTCGACGCTGGCCGCCGGTCTGCCGTCGTACATGGTGCCCGCCGCGTTCGTGGTGCTGGACGCGCTGCCGCTGAATGTCAATGGCAAGCTCGACCGCAAGGCGCTGCCGGAGCCGGAGTTCGAGGCGCAGACCTTCCGCGCGCCGTCGACCCCGATCGAGGAGATCGTGGCCGGCGTGTTCGCCGATGTTCTCGGCGCCGAACGCGTCGGTGCCGACGACGACTTCTTCGCCCTCGGCGGCAACTCGCTGCTGGCCACCCAGGTCGCGGCCCGCCTCGGCGCCGCTCTGGACAGCCGGGTGCCCGTGCGCCTGCTGTTCGAGGCGTCGACGGTGGCCGGGCTCGCGGTGAAGGTCGAGCAGGGTGCGGGTGCCGGTGGGCGTCGCGCGCTGGTCGCCGGTCCGCGCCCGGATCAGGTGCCGCTGTCGCTCGCGCAGCAGCGCATGTGGTTCCTGAACCAGTTCGACACTGCCTCTTCGGTGAACAACATCCCCGTCGCCGTTCGCCTGTCGGGCGCGCTGGACGTGGTGGCGCTGCAATTGGCCGTCGCCGATGTGCTCGCACGGCACGAGACCCTGCGCACGGTGTACCCGTCGACCGACGGCACGCCGCACCAGGTGATCCTGCCGGTCGAAGGCAACGTCCCGGATCTGACGCCGGAAACCGTTGCTCCCGAACAGGTGCGCGACAAGATCGCCGAGCTGATCACCACCGGTTTCGACGTGATCGACGAAGTTCCGTTGCGTGCGAAGCTCATGCAGGTCGCCGACGAGGAATTCGTCCTTGTCTTCGTGGCCCACCACATCAGCGCAGACGGTTGGTCCATGGGCCCGCTGACCCGCGACGTGATGATCGCCTACGCCGCCCGTGCCACGGGTGAAGCACCGGGCTGGGCGCCGATGCCGGTGCAGTACGCCGACTTCAGCGTCTGGCAGCGCGAGGTGCTCGGCGCCGAGACCGACGAGACCAGCCTCATCGCCCAGCAGGCCGGCTATTGGAAGCGCGCGCTCGCCGGTGTTCCCGACGAGCTGAACCTGCCCCTGGATCGCCCGCGTCCGAGCACGCAGTCCTTCGCCGGTGGCCGGGTGCTGTTCCCGATCGGCGGCGACATCCACGCCGGACTGTCCGCCATCGCTCGCGAGCAGAACGCGACGCTGTTCATGGTCGTGCACACCGCGCTGGCGGTATTCCTGGCACGCATGTCGGGCACCGAGGACATCGTCATCGGCACCCCGATCGCCGGCCGCGGCGAAGCCGAACTCGACGACGTGATCGGCATGTTCGTCAACACCCTCGCCCTGCGCACGCAGGTCGGCGGACAGCTCACCTTCGCGGAGCTGCTGACCCAGGCCAAGGAAGCCGACCTGGCCGCCTTCGCCCACGCCGACATCCCGTTCGAACGCCTGGTGGAACTGCTCAACCCCGAGCGCTCCACCGCGCGGCACCCGCTGTTCCAGGTGGCGCTGTCGTTCGAGAACCTGCCCGACGCCGGCTTCGAGCTGCCCGGCCTGTCGGTCTCGGCCGTCGACTTCGACGTCGACACCGCCAAGTTCGACCTGCTGCTCACCGTGCGGGAAGCCGCAGCTGGTGATGACGCGGGCGCCTACGCCGAGTTCTCCTACGCCAGTGCGCTGTTCGACCAGTCGACTGTGGAGAAGTTCGCGCAGCGCTTCCAGCGTCTGCTCGCCGAGGTCGTCGCCGACACCACCACCCCGGTCGGTGACCTCGAACTCCTCGACAGCGCCGAGCGCACCGAACTGCTCAGCCGCACAGGCGGTCCCGCCGCAGAGGTGAGCACCCTGCCGGAGTTGCTGGCCCAGGCCGTGGCAACCAACCCGACCGGTCAGGCCATCGTGGCGCCGGGCGAGTCGGCCTCGCTGACCTACGCCGAGCTCGACGCGGCGTCTTCGCGCCTGGCACGGGTGCTCATCGAGCGCGGTGCGGCACCGGAGACCGTCGTCGCCATCGCCATGCAGCGTTCGCTCGACACGACCCTGGCCATCTGGGCCGTCAGCAAGACCGGCGCGGCGTTCCTTCCGGTCGACCCGAAGTACCCGGCCGAGCGCATCGCGCACATGATGTCGGACTCCGGTGCGGCACTGGGCATCACGGTGTCCGCCGAGGCCGACCACCTGCCGACGCCCGTGCTGGGCGACTGGCTGACCCTCGACGACGCGGCCACCGAGGCCGAGGTCGCCGCACAGTCCGAGGCCCCGATCACCGAGGCCGATCGCCGTGGTGAAGTCCGCCCCGGCAACACGGCTTACATGATCTACACCTCGGGTTCGACGGGTCTGCCCAAGGGCGTCGTCGTCACCCATGCCGGTGTGCCCAACTTCGCCGCCGCCCAGGTCGCGCAGTTCGGTCTCGACAAGAACGCGCGGACCCTGGCGTTCGCGTCACCGTCGTTCGACGCGTCGATCCTCGAGTTCCTCCTGGCCGTCGGCTCGGCGGGCACCCTCGTGATCACACCGGTCGGTGTGGTCGGCGGCGAGGAGCTGGCCGACATCATCGCCGGCGAGCAACTGACCCATGTGTTCCTCACCCCGCTGGTCGCGGCGTCGATGGAACCCGCGGCACTGGCCGGGCTCGAAGCGCTGATCGTCGGTGGCGACAAGGCTCCCGTCGACCTGGTCGCGAACTGGCACAGCGCGGGTACCGACCCGGCGCTGCACCGGTTCTACAACGCCTACGGTCCCACCGAGGCGACCATCGCCACCAACCTGTCCGATCCGCTGCTGCCGGCCGACACCATGAACATCGGTGGCCCGATCGCGGGCGCGACCGTGTACGTGCTCGACAGCCGCCTGCGCCCGGTCCCCGAGGGCGTGGCCGGTGAGCTGTACCTCGGCGGTGTCCCGCTGGCGCGCGGCTACCACGCGCGCCACGGCCTCACCGCCGAACGTTTCGTGGCCAGCCCGTACGTGGCAGGCGAGCGCCTCTACCGCACCGGTGACGTCGTCGCCTGGCGCACGGTGCACGGCAAGCCGGTCGTGGAATACGTGGGCCGCAACGACTTCCAGGTGAAGATCCGCGGTTTCCGCATCGAACTGGGCGAGATCGACGCGGTCCTCACCGCGCACGACAACGTCGAGTTCGCCGCCACCATCGGCCGCAAGACCGACGCGGGCGCCACCATCCTGGTGTCCTACGTCCGCGGCAACGTGGATCCGGCCGCCCTGGTCGAGTACGCGGCGCAGCATCTGCCCGCGCACATGGTGCCCGCCGCCGTGATGGTCCTCGACGAGATCCCGCTGACCCCCGCGGGCAAGCTCGACCGGCGCGCACTGCCGGAGCCGGTCCTCGCTCCGCGCGAGTTCCGCTCGCCGACCAGCGAAATCGAGGCGATCATCGCCACTGTCTTCGCCGAAGTGCTCGGTGTGGACGCCGTGGGGCTGGACGATTCGTTCTTCGCCCTCGGCGGCGACTCGATTCTGTCCATCCAGCTGGTCTCGCGGGCCAAGGATCGCGGCGTGCTGTTCAAGCCGCGTGATGTGTTCGACAAGCGCAGCGTGGCAGGGCTTGCCGAGATCGCCGTGCTCGCGGGCGACGCCGAACAGATCGTGCTCGAGGAACTGCCGGGCGGCGGTGTCGGCGATATCCCGATGCTGCCGATCATGCGCCAGATTCTGGCGAGCGGTTCCACCTACGACCGGTTCTCCCAGTCGATGGTGCTGCGTCTGCCCGACAACATCACCGCCGATGTCCTGCACGCCACGATCGGCGCGGTCTTCGACCACCACGATGTGCTGCGCTCGCGAGTGGCGAAGGACGCCGCGAACGGGTGGATCTTCGAGGCTCTGGCACCGGGCGAGGTCGACGTGACCACGCTCGTGCGCCGGGTCGAGGTCGCCGGTGACATCGCCGACGATCAGCTGTCCAAGCTGGCCAGCGTCGAATACGACGAGGCCATGGGCCGTCTCGACCCCGCGAACGCCGCCATGGTGCAGTTCGTCTGGTTCGCCTTCGGTGAGCCCGCCGAAGGTCCGCGCCGGCGCGACGCCCTGCTCATCGTCGGCCACCACTTCGTGATCGACGGCGTCTCCTGGCGCATCCTGATCCCGGATCTCGGCATGGCCTGGGGACAGATCGCGGCGGGCCAGCAGGTGACGCTGCCGGTCAACGGCACCTCGATGCGTCGCTGGGCGCACAGCCTGGTCGAGCAGTCGACCGATCGTCGCGCGGAACTGCCGTTCTGGCGCGAGGTGTCGGCCACCGTCGATCCGCAGCTCGGCGCGCGGGCCTTCGACCCGCAGGTCGACACCTTCGCCACCGTCGACCGGGTACAGGTCACCCTCTCGCCCGAGGTCACCGACGCGGTCCTCACCGCGATCCCGGGCCTCTACCACGGCGGCGTCAACGACGGTCTGCTCACCGCACTCGCGCTGGCCGTATCCCGTTGGCGTGGAGACGAATCCGGCACCGCGGCCCTGATCAAGCTGGAAGGCCACGGCCGCCAGGAAGAGATCGTGGCCGGTGCGGATCTGTCGCGCACCGTCGGCTGGTTCACCACCGCGTTCCCGGTCCGGCTGGACCTGGGCGGTGCCGACCTCGACGACGCGTTCGCCGGTGGCGCCGCGCTCGGTGACGTCATCAAGTCGGTCAAGGAGCAGATGCTCGCGGTGCCGGACAAGGGCATCGGCTTCGGCATGCTGAAGTACCTCGACGGCGCCGACCTGCCGAGCGTGGGCCAGATCAGCTTCAACTACCTCGGTCGCGCGACCGCCGGTGAGATCCCGGCCGAACTCGCCGAACTCGGCTGGGTGCCGGTGGCGGATCTGGGCCAACTCGACGCCGAGATGGACCTCGACATGCCCGCCAACGCGACCCTCGACATCAACGCCATCGTCAACGACGGCGACGAGGGCCCGCAGCTCGGCGCGAACATCGCCTTCCCGAAGGGTCTGCTCACCGCCGACCAGGCACAGGAGTTCGCTGATCTGTTCGTGGCCGCGCTCACCGCGCTCGCCACGCACGCCCAGCGGGTCGACGCGGGTGGCTTCACCCCGTCCGACATGTCCCTGGTCCGGGTCGGCCAGTCCGATCTCGAGCTGTGGGAGCGCGACTACCCGGCGCTGTCGGAGGTGTGGCCGCTCTCGCCGCTGCAGGCGGGCCTGATGTTCCACGCCATGCTCAGCTCGGCGACCGTCGACGTCTACACCGTGCAGGCCGTCCTCGACCTCACCGGCACCCTCGACACCGAGCGCCTGCGCGGCGCCGCCCAGGCCGTGCTCGACCGGTACCCGAACCTGCGGACCGCGTTCGTCACCGATTCGGCCGGTCAGCCGGTACAGGTGGTGCTCTCCGAGCTCGAGGTGCCGTGGCGTGAGGTCGACCTCACCGACCTGCCCGAAGACGAGCGGATGCCGCGCATGCGCCAACTGCTGCAAGCCGACCAGGCGAACCAGTTCGACATGGCCACCGCGCCGCTGATCCGCTTCGGTCTCTACAAGATCGACGAGGAGCACTCGCACCTGGCGATCACCGTGCACCACATCCTGGTCGACGGCTGGTCCATGCCGCTGCTCATGCGCGACCTGCTCGTGCTCTACGCGGTGCACGGTGACCTCACCGCGCTCCCGCGCGTGGCGTCCTACCGCAACTTCCTGTCCTGGCTCTCGGGCTGGGATCGCGAAGTGTCGCTGCAGGTGTGGGCCGACGCGCTGGCCGGGGTCGAAGGCCCCACCCAGCTCGCGCCCGCGCCGCGCACCGAGGAACGCTACGAGCTCGGCAAGGTCATCGTCGAGATCGACAACGACCGCACCAGGGCGCTCGGCAAGTTCGCCGGCGAGCTCGGGGTCACCGTGAACACGATGCTGCAGACCGCGTGGGGCATCGTCGTCGGTCGCCTCACCGGGCGCGACGACGTGGTGTTCGGCGCGACCGTCTCGGGTCGTCCGGCGGAACTGCCCGGCGTCGAGTCGATGGTCGGCCTGTTCATCAACACCCTGCCCGTGCGCATCCAGATCGACGACCGGATGACCGCGGAGAAGCTGACCCAGCGAGTGCAGTCCGAGCAAGCCGAGCTGCTCAGCCACCACTTCGTCGGTCTGTCCGACATCCAGCGGGTGGCGGGCATGGGCTCGCAGTTCGACACGCTGGTGGTGTTCGAGTCCTACCCGATGGACAAGGACGCCGTCACCGCGGCGAGCTCGATCGACGGCATGCAGGTCACCGGTGTCGGCCTCGACGACGCGACCCACTACCCGCTCACCCTGGTGGTGATGGCCGAGTCGACCATCGAGATCACGATGAAGTACCTGACCAGTACCTTCACCGCCGACGAGGTCCGCACGCTGTCGCAGCGCCTGCTGCGGGTGCTCGACGAGCTGCTCGACAACCCGTCCGGTCTGGTCGGCGACATCGACATCCTCGATGCGAGCGAACGCGCTCAGCTGCTCGCCGATTCCGGTGTGACAGCCGCTGTTTCGGCTCCGGTTGTTTCCGGTGTCGGCGCGCAGACGGTGGCCAAGATCCTCGCCGAGGTCGTCGAAGCCGATCCGCAGGCTCCGGCGTTGCTGCGCGGTGACAGCGAAATCGCCTACAGCGCACTGGATCGCAAGTCCTCCCAGCTGGCCCGGGTGCTCATCGCGCGCGGTGCGGGTCCCGGCGACGTGGTCGCGATCTCGCTGCCGCGCAGCGTGGATTCGGTCCTGGCCGCCTGGGCGGTCCAGAAGGCGGGTGCCGCGGTGCTGTTCGCGGGCGAACTCTCCGGCGTCGAGATCGCCGCCGCGGGAGCTCTTTTCGGGATCAGCGCGTCGCCGGTCGCCGGGGTGGCGGGTCAGTGGCTGATCCTGGCCGACGTCGAGGACGAGATCGCCGCGGCCGCGGCCCATCCCGTCTCCTACGCCGACCGCGTCCGCCCCCTGGCCGAGGACCACCCGGCCTTCGTGCTGGTCTCGGGCGAGAACACCACGGCCCTGGCCCAGTCCGACGCGGTGGCCCTCGCCGAGCGCCTGCGCGATGAACACGCCATCGACTACGAAGGCACCACCTACACCACCCACGCCTCCGGCCCGGCCGCGGTCCAGGAATTCCTGGCCTCGTCCACCGCGGGCGCCCTGTCGGTCCTGCCCGACGCCTCGGTCGAAGACGACCTGGCCGAGGGCGAGGTCACCCACTGGTTCGTCGTGGCAGGCGATCCGACCGACGCGGCCGAGGGTGAAGTGACGGTGATCGTCGCCGAATAGTCCGCCGCTACTCGCCTACCGAAGCGCTCGGTAGGCGAGTAGTTGTGGCGCAGGTGCCCTCGTCGGCCCTATCCTGGGTGCAGGAACAAGGGGAGGGCCTATGACCGATCAGCACGACGACCAGACCGATCCACGAGCGCAGTGGCGACAGCTTCCGCCCGCTCCCGCGGAGTGGATCGAGGAAACCCCGGCCAACACCCAAGCCACCGATCTCGGACTCCCGGCGATCGACCTCACCGAGGAATTCGTCCGCAAGTACGGCCTGTGATGTAGTTCCCCCCGATGTGACGTGGGGTCCTTCTTTCCGAAATGTGCTCGAAGCAGAACCGGGATAAGGTCCGGGTTCGCTTCGGGAAAAGGAAGGGAGCGGTTGCCATAACGCTTCGGATTTGGCTGAGCAGTGCGGGTGCGGCCAGCGTTCAGGTCATGCGGTTGCTACGGGAGAACCCTGATGGGGTCGAGGTCACTGTTTTCGCCAGCAATGTGGATCCGAGTGCGGCAGCTCTCTCGGCGTGTGATGTGTCGGCGATCGAACCTCGGTATGTCAGCAACGAGGAGTATGCGCAGTTCGCGCTCGATTTCTGTCGGACACATCGCATCGACGTGCTCATTCCGCCGCGACGGCTCGACGCACTGGCGGGCCGCGCGGCGGACTTCGCCGCGGTCGGTACCAGTCTGATGTGTTCGCCGCTGTCCGCGGTGACGGCGCTGACCAGCAAGGTTCTCACCTACGAGATAGCCGGTGCCGCGGGGATTCCCGTACCGCCGTGGCGCGAGGCGGCCGACGTCGATGAGTTCTACGCGGCTGTCGACGAGCTTTCGCTCACCGGGGAGACGCTGTGTATCAAGCCCAGCGGTGAGTACTCGGCGTTCGGCTTCCGCATCCTCGACGACCGCCCGCTGACCATGGCGAACCTGCGGGTCGCGCCCCGGCCGGTGGCCTCGGTCGAGGCGGTCGCGGGGGCGATGCGGCGGGCGGCGGAAGAGGGCGAAGCGGTGCCGCCGCTGCTCGTGATGCCGTTCCTCGAAGGACCGGAGATCAGCATCGACTGCCTCTCCGCGTCGGGAGGCGAACTGCTGATGGGTATTCCGCGGGCCAAGCAGGGGCGTTTCCGCATCCTGCTCGACGATCCCGCGCTGGTCGACATCGCGCGCCGGCTCGTACGGCATTTCGAACTGGCCTATCTGACGAATGTTCAATTGCGTTATCGCGGTGGCGAACCGGTGCTGCTCGAGGCGAATCCACGCCCCTCGGCGGGCCTGTTCCACACGTCGTTCGCTGACGTGAACCTGCCATGGGCCGCGGTTCGGCTCCTGCTGCAAGGGGATTCGGGATTGCGCCGACTGCCGCGGCTCGGCGCCTGCCTCGCCGTGGCGGAAGCGGTGATGGAGGTCGCGCCGCAATCGGACGGTCAGTTCCCCGGTGCCGTGCGCAGGAGCGCGGACCTGGTACCCGGTTGATCGGCTGCCGGAGTCGGTCACTCGCCGGTGGTGAACAGGCCCCGCTTCATCGCGACGATGACCGCGTGGGTGCGGTCGTTGACGTCGAGTTTGGCGAAGACGCGCAGGAGATGGGTTTTGACGGTGGCTTCGGCGATGACGAGGCGCCGGCCGATCTCGGGGTTGGACAGGCCGTCGGCGACCGCGCGCAGGACGTCGATTTCTCGCGGTGTCAGGGTGACCGGCTCGGGGCGGCGGATGCGGGCGACCAGGCGTTCGGCGACCCGGGGCGCCAGGACGGTCTGGCCGCGGGCGGCGGCGTGGATGGCGTCGACGAGTTGATCGCGGGTGGTGTCCTTGAGGAGGTAGCCGATGGCGCCCGCTTCGATGGCGCGTTCGATCTCGGCATCGGTGTCGTAGGTGGTGAGGATCAGGACGCGGGTTCCGGTGCGGCGCACGATGTCGCGGGTCGCGGCGACGCCGTCCAGAACCGGCATTCGTAGATCGAGCAGCGCAACATCGGGGCACAGCCGTTCGGCGAGATCGATGGCTTCCGCGCCGTCGGCCGCCTCGCCGACGATCCGGATGGACGGTTCGGCCTGCAACAGCGCGACGAGACCCGCCCGCATCACGAGGTGATCGTCGGCGAGGATCAGGCGCAGGGGCTCGGTCACGTCGGTCCGGTCGCGGGGAGAAGGGCGAAGATCCTGGTGCCCTCGCCGGGCGAGCTGGTGACGTCGAATTCGCCACCGAGCTCGGCTAACCGGTTACGCATCCCGTTCAGGCCGAATCCACGAGCCTCGTGCGGTGCGAAACCGATTCCGTCATCGGTGATCTCGAGTTCCGGTCCGGCATCGGTGTGGGAGAGAACCACGCTCACAGTGCTCGCCTTCGCGTGCTTGCTCACGTTGGCCAGTGACTCCTGCGTGCAGCGCAGCAGGCCGATTCTGGTGGGTTGGTCGCAGACGATGTCCGCCAGTTCGGCGTGCACGGTCAGCCCGGTGTCTTCGACGAAGCTATCGAGGACCCGGCGCAGCGTCTGGGCGATCCCGGTGCTGTCCGCGCGACTTCCGCCGACCAGCACCCTTGCCTCGGTGAGATTCTCGCGGGCGGTGCGCTCGATCGACAACAGCTGTTTGGCGGTGGCCGCCGGATCGGTGCCGATGCCGTCGCGGGCCGCCTCGGCCAGCACGACGATGGAAGCGAAGCCCTGGGCGAGCGTGTCGTGGATTTCGCGGGCGATCCGTTCGCGTTCCTCGGCCGCGCCCTGCCGCTGGTGGGCGGCGGCCAGATCCGATTGGGTGCGTTCCAGCTCGGCGCCGAGGGCGCGAGTACGTTCCGCGCCCTGCCTGATCACCTGGTCCATCCACAGCCCGAGCAGGACGCCGCCCGCGTATCCGAGCAGGGTGAAGGTGGCATTGCCGGGGGAGAAGATCGGTCCGGTGAGATTCCCGATGAGGGTGGCTACCGCCGCCGCGCTGAGGTAACCGACCGCGCGGCGCGGTGTCGGAGTGTAGATCCAGAACAGCGGAATGGAGACGATGAAGAAGGCCGCACCGCCCTCGAGCAAGATCGCTGTCATGCCGAGGACGGCGACCAGCAGGCACAGAAAGCCGGTGGTGCCGACGACGCGGTGACGCGGAAAGGTCGTCAGCGCCAGATAACTCGCGGCCAGCGCCGTGATCAGGATCCACGTCGAGTACTTCGTCATATCGGTGCGATCGTGCACGGCGATCACGGGCGGGCCGAGGCCGAACAGCACCCAGCATCCGGCGTACCACCGGCGCAGAATCCGCATCCGGGTCGGCCTCTCCTCCATTTCGCTCAGCCTACTTTCACCGGCTCGGCGGTGCGGGCGGGGCGGGCGGGCCACCAGGTGCGATCACCCAGCAGCAGCAACATCGCGGGCAGGATCACGATCCGGATCACGAACGCGTCGAGCAGGACCGCGGCCGCGAGGGCGAAGCCCATCTGCTTCATCTCCATGATGTGCAGCGGAACGAAGCTCGCGAACACTGTGACCATGACGAACGCGGCGCTGGTGACCGCGCTCGCCGAACCGCCGACGCCGTCGAGTACGGCCCGGCGGGTCGGCACCCCGGCGCGTGCGAGCTCGCTGATGCGGCTGAGCACGAAAATCTGGTAGTCCATCGACAGTCCGAACAGGATCACCAACAGCAGCAGGGGGACTCGGGAGCCGATCGAGCCGGTCGAATGGAAGTCGAGCAGGCCCTCGGCCCAGGTGTTCTGGAAGACCGCGGTCAACAGGCCCAGCGATGCGCCCGCCGAGAGCAGATTCAGCACGACACCGATCGATCCGAGGACCACGGAGCGGAACGTCACGACGGTGAGGACGAACGTCACCAGCAGCAACGTCGCGATGATCAGGGGCAGCTTCTGTTCCTGGTGGCGCGGGTAGTCGGCATAGCGAGCGACATCACCGGTCACCGCGTAGTCCACGCCGGAGAGGGTGCCGACGGTTGCCGGTAGGTAGTCCGTGCGGAGGCGTTCGAGGGACTGTTGGGCCGCATCGTCGCTGACGTGGTGCTGGACCGGCAGTTCCAGCAGGCTGACCCGGCCGTCGGGGGAGGTGCGCAGTTCGGCTTCGCCCGCGAGGGCGGGATCGGACTCGGCTCGTCGGGCCAGTGCGCGCAGCGCGTCGGTGACCTCGTCGGCTCGCTGCGGCTCGGCCGCCACCACGACCTGGTGCATCGACTTCAGCTGGGGGAACGCGGTAGTGAGCCGATCGAACGTTTGCATGGCGGGGATGGAGCGGGGGTGGGTCTCGCGGCCCATGTCGGTGAGGTCGAGGCCGAGCAGTGGCACGGTGAGTGTGAGCATGGCCAGCACCGCGACGGTCAGTGCGGCTACCGGGCGTGCGGCGGTCAGTCGCAGCAGCGAACCGGTGAGTCGGCCGGTGCTCTCTCGCTCCGGTGCCGAGGGCTTACGGGCCGCGCGCCGCTCGGCTCGATCGGCCAGCACTGTCAGCAGGGCGGGCAGTGCGGTGAGCGAGCTGGCCACCGCGACCAGGGTGACCAGAATCGCGGCGGTCGCGATCGAGGAGAAGACCACGTCGTCGGCCAGATACATCGTCGCGCTGGAGACCGCGACGGCGATCCCGGAAACCACCACCGCGCGCCCGGAGGTCGCCGCGGCCAGTTCCACCAGCGCCCGTGAACTGAGCGCGCCGCCCGCGCGGGCCCGCTCCTCGCGCGCCCGCTTCAGATAGAACAGGGTGTAGTCGACGCCGACCGCCATCCCGATCAGCAGAATGATGTTCGTGCCGACACCGTTGTCGGGGAACAGGTGTGAGGCGGGCAGCGACAGCCCGATTGCCGCGACGATCGACGATATCGCCAGCAACAACGGCACCAGAGCCATTGCCGCCGAACGGAACACAACGAGCAGGGTGAGCAGGGTGATCGGCAGCGCGATCATCTCGGTTCTCGCCAGATCGCGCCCGCGCAAGACTTCGACGCCGCTGCTGATGGAGGGACCGCCGGTCTGCTCGACCTGTAGGTCCGGGTATGCCCGCTGTACCTGATCGGTTTGCGCACGCAGCGCGGCCACGTGCTTCTTGGCATCGAGTTCGGCGCCCGCCATGGTCACGTCGACGCGCAGCACCGTTCCATCCGGTGAATACACCGCAGCATCAACGGATCTGACCTCGGGCAGGGTCAGCATTCGGTCGATGACATCCTGAGCGGCGTTGTGCGCGGCAGTTCCGCCGCCGGTGATCAGCACCCGTTCCATCGGCGCCTGCTGCAATCCGCCCGAGGTCGCGAGCGCCTCACCGCGGCCCGCCTCGCCGATCCAGAAGTCCTCGGTGGCTGCGGGTTTCCCGCCGATGCCGACCCCGATTCCGACGCACAACGCCACGAAGACGAACCAGCCCACAATGGCCCGCCACGGATGGCGCGCGCTGGCAACGGCGATCAATACCAAGCGATTTCGCATGTCGTCGATGCTGCTCGGGTGGCCGGTGCCGTAGCCAGCATCGACCGGTCGAACTTCGTGTCCACCGATCGGTGGACAACCTCTGGCCACATTCCGGAACGGTGTATTCGGTGGCACGAAGGTCACGGGTCGGTAACATTCGTTTTCGCGGTATCACGCCGGGAAAACCGCCGGCTTCCGCGGCAGGGGACGTTTCGCGGGCGAACCGTCGAGGCCCGGAAGTGACAGTTCCGCGATGCCACTGCGTCTGACGTAATGCTTTCTTGCCTGGAGTTTGCCCTCGTCACAGCGAAGACTGAGGGAGCGCGCAGCTAGGAACCAACCAACCGAGTTCACCCAGAGAAAGGACTCCCCATGTCCGCGAAGATCAGCAAGGCGGCCGCCGCTGCCGCCATCGTTCTGGCTCTTGGCGCTGTCGCCGCTCCCGCGGCCTCGGCTGCCGTGCCCGCGCCTCCCACAGCATCGGAAGTCGGATCGGTGGCATTGTGCTTCCCGTTGGGCAGCGTGGAGATCTGTATCTGATCACCACGCCGTTGTCAGCGGGGGAGCAGACCGGCCAACCCCTCGAGAATTAGCTCGAGGCCGAAGGTGAAATCAGCCGCGCCGGAGTGGGTTCCGGCGATGACGCGCGCGGCCAGCGCGTGCATGTGGGGATGGGTTTCGGCGGGAACGAGCGGAAGGAATTGTTGTGCCGCCGAAGCGTATTCGGAGGGGTCGAGAGGGAAGTTGACGGCCTGGACGGTGAAGCCGTAGATGTGGCTGTCCAGGGCATTCCAGGCTCGGTCGGCCTGTTCGTAGGTGAAGCCCGCGGTGATCAGGCAGCCGAGGGTGGCGTCGACGTAACGCAGCATGGCGGGGCCGACGTTGATGCGGGAGCCGAGCAGGCCGGTGGCCCAGCGGTGGCTCAGCAGGACCTCGTGGGCAGAGGCGGCGCGGCGGCGGAGTTCGGCCTGCCAGTCGCCGCCCGCACGGGGGACGTAGATCTCCGCGACCACCAGGTCGATGATGCCGTCGTAGAGGTCGTCCTTGTTGGCGACGTGGTTGTACAGCGACATCGCCTCCACGCCGACGGTCTTGGCGAGGTTGCGCATCGACAGGGCGGCCAGGCCCTGCTGGTCGGCGAGGTCGATGGCGGCGCGTAGGACGCGTTCCCTGGTGAGTGGGGTGCGCGTCGGCATGGGTGTCCTCTCCTTGACCTACTTACGGCGTAAGTGTACCGTTTCGTCTCAGAGACTTACGCTGTAAGTGCGAGATGAGGGACAGTTCTCATGACCGATGTCGATACCGCCTCGATGACCGCCTGGATCGCGCCCCGATACGGCGGGGGTGAAGTGTTGCGGACCGAGATCGTGCCGAGGCCGACGCCGGGGGACCGGGACGTGGTGGTCCGGGTGCGGGCGGCGTCGCTGTGCAGCGGGGACCTGCATCTGCTCACCGGGACGCCGTACCTGCTGCGGCTCGGGTTCGGGTTGCGCAGGCCCAAGTGTCGGATGATCGGGCAGAACTCGGCGGGCGAGGTCGTCGCGGTGGGCGCCTCGGTCGCTGAATTCCGGGTGGGCGATCAGGTTTTCGGTGCGGTCCCCAGCGGCGGGTTCGCCCAGTACGTGTGCGCGGACGCGGGTTCGTTCGCCGCTGTCCCCACTGGGTTGAGCCTGGAAGACGCCGCGGCGATACCGGATTCGGGAATGACGGCCCTGCAGGGGCTGCGCGACATCGGCAAGGTCGGGCCGGGACAGCGGGTGCTCGTGAACGGTGCGTCCGGTGGGGTGGGCAGTTTCGCGGTGCAGATCGCGAAGGTGCTCGGCGCGCACGTGACGGCGGTGTGTAGCACCCGGCATGTCGACATGGTGCGTGATATCGGTGCCGATGTCGTAATCGATTACACCACAGACGATTTCACTGTGACAGACGTGCCTTATGACGTGATCTTCGACCTTGCGGGCAACCGTGAACTGCGCGAAATCCGTCGCGTGCTGACCGTGGACGGTGTGTTCATCTCCTCCGCCGCCGCGCCGGGCAACAATTGGTTCGGCCCGATCCGATGGCTCGGTCAGGTGGCACTCACCGACCTGTTCGCGCGACAGACCCTGAAGGCACTGCTCATGCGACCCGCCACCGCCGACCTGCGATACCTGGCCGAATTGGCCGTCTCCGGAAAGTTGCGGCCGGTGATCGGGCGGCGGTTCCCCTTGTCCGACACGGCCCTTGCCATGGCCGCGTTCGAGCAAGGGCACGCGTCGGGGAAAACTGTTCTCATTGCCTGACGTCGCTCAGTCGGTGAGTTCTCCTGCGGTGCGCCAGGATTGGCGTTCCTCGGCGAAGGCTCCCGCCTGCAGGGTGCGGAAGTCGGTGATGGAGTCGGCGTTGTCCGCCAGGAACGTGCGATAGTCGGCCAGGCGGAAGTCGCCGTTCTCGGTGGTGATGTCCACCTTGCCCGCCGCGAAATCCGCGCGAAGGTCGAGTAGCTCGTCCGCCTCGACCGGGTGCCAGCGGATGCGGTCGAAATAACGCAGAAGCCAAGGGGTTTCGGGGTCGGTGGAAAAGCGGTCGACGCCGGGGCCCGCAGTGCCGCTCGGGCGTGCCCGGTGGTTCCAGACCTGGGTGGTGCGCCCCACGAATTGGTAGCCGCCCGGGCCTTCCATGCCGTAGATGCACAGGTAGGCGCCGCCGATGCCGACCGCGTTCTCCGGGGTCCAGGTGCGGGCCGGGTTGTATTTGGTGGTGACGAGGCGGTGGCGGGGGTCGGTCGGGGTGGCCACGGGGGCGCCGAGGTAGACATCGCCCAAGCCGAGGACCAGGTATTCGGCATCGAAGACCGTCTTGTAGACATCCTCGACGGAAGGCAGGCCGTTCATGCGTCGGATGAACTCGATGTTCCACGGGCACCAGGGGGCGTCGGCGCGCACGCCGTGCATATAGCGGGTGATCGCTTCCCTGGTGGAGGGGTCGTCCCAGGACAGCGGGAGATGGACCGTGCGACTCGGGACGACCAGCTGATCGGAATTCGGCAGCTGCGCCTCGGCTTCGGTGAGGAGGTCTAGCAGGCGGGGGATCGGCAGGACAGCGGGGTCGACCCTGATCTGGAGTGAGCGAATCCCCGGGGTGAGCTCGATGACGCCACGCAACCCGATCGCGATGAGGTGCTGGTGCAGGGCGTGGACGCGGGCCCGAAGTCCGAGATCCAGGGTGAGCGTGCCGTATTCGACGAGCACGCCGTCGTCGCCTTGGCGGCGGTAGGTCACGCCGGTCTCGTCGTCGACTTCGGTGCGGCGCAGGATGCCGTCGTCGCCGTCTCGACCTGCCGAAAGGACGGTGCCGAAGCAAGCGCGTCGACGAGCGCCGAGTTCCGCCGCGGGGGCGGCGTGTTCGGAACGGATGGGGACGAAGCGGACCTTGTCGCCCGGCGTGAGTTGGCCGAGTTTCCAGCGATCGGCGGCGACGACGGTGACCGGGCAGACGAATCCGCCCAGGCTGGGGCCGTCCGGGCCGAGCAGGATCGGAGTATCGCCGGTGAAGTCGAGGGCGCCGACGGTGTACGCGTTGTCGTGGATGTTCGACGGATGCAAGCCCGCTTCGCCGCCGTCGGTGCGGGCCCACTCGGGCTTCGGGCCGATGAGGCGGACGCCGGTGCGATCGGAGTTGAAGTGGACTTCGTAGTCGGTTCCGATGATGGTGTCGAAGTCGTAGCGGGTGAAGAACTCCGGTGCGCCGTGGGGGCCCTCGGTGACGGCGAGTTCCCAACGATGCGCGAAGGCGGGCTGGTCGGCCATCGGGACGGCGGGGGCGCGGCGGGTCGACGGCGCGCCCAGCGTGAGCGAATCGTCGGCGCGCAACGCGGCACCCGTTCCGCCACCGAACTTGCCGAGTGTGAATGTCGCTGCGCTGCCGAGGAACTCGTCGACATCGATACCGCCCGCGATCAGGATGTAGGTGCGCATGCCGGGGCCCCGGATCGCGCCGACATCGAGCACGCCGCCCGCCGGGACCTCGACGGTCCGCCACTGCTCGACCGGGACGCCGTCCACCCGGACATCGGCGACCGCGCCGGTCACGCACACCCACGTCGGCTCGGAGAACCGCAACGCCGGTCCGCCCAGCGTGCACTCCAGCCCGGCCGCGCCCTCGAGGTTGCCGAGCACACGATTGCCCAGGCGGAACGACAGGTCATCCATCGGCCCCGACGGCGGAACTCCGATGTGCCAGTATCCGATTCGTCCCGGCCAGTCCTGCACGGTGGTCTGCATTCCGGGACGGACGACATCGAGGCGCCGCCGACTGGGCGCCGGCGCCGCCGGGGTGTCCGAAGTCGGCTCGGTCGCACTGGTGCCTGTCGGGTCGACCGTGCTCGCGGGGCGCGACTCGGCCGGGTCGACCGCCTGCTTCGTGGTCGAGTCGATGACACCACTGGGCGCGGGGAGCTTCGTCGGGGCCAGGTCGGCAGCGGGATCGATGCGGGTGTCGGTGAGGCTCATCGGGTCACCACCATGCGGACCGGGGTGGGGTCGAAACCGTTGCAGGGGTTGTTGATCTGGGGGCAGTTGGAAACCAGGACCAGAGTGTCGATCTCGGCCCGGAGGGTGAGCTTCTTGCCGGGGGCGGACAGGCCGTCGACGATGCCGAGCGTGCCGTCGGGTTCGACGGGGACGTTCATGAACCAGTTGATGTTGGAGACCAGGTCGCGTTTGCCCAGGCCCCATTCGAGAGCGGCGGTCAGGAAGTTCTCCACGCACGCGTGCTGGTGGCGGGTGTGGTGGCCGTAGCGCAGCGTGTTGGATTCCTGGGAGCAGGCGCCGGCGATGGTGTCGTGATTGCCGACCTCGTCGGCGACCACCGTCATCAGCGGGGTGCCGCCTTCGGTCCGCAGGACGCTGCCGGTGGTGAGGAAGATGTTGCGCTGGGCGGCGATGGTGGCCTGGGCGCTGTAGCGGTCGGTGCGATCGGCGGCGGAGTAGAGCAGGCAGTCGACGGCCTGATTGCCGTGCAGGTCGATGATGTCGACGTGGTCGCCCGCGCGGACGACGGCCGACCACGGCGCCCGGGCGGGGACGGTCTCGTCGAGGACGACGGTGCGGGTGGCGGTCATGCCGGAACCTCCGTGTTCAGTGCGGCCGTCCAGGCGGCTTCGGTGTTCTCCACGGCCCGGCGGTATTCGGGGTCGTCGTTGCGGGTGTCCAGATCCGCGGGGGAGGACCAGGCGAGAAGGTCGAGGTCGCCGGTGGGGCGGTCGTCGAGGGGGTGCGGGGCGTTGGCGACCAGGAGGGTCAGGGGGAGGTGGACGATGAGGTCGAGGGTGGCGCCCGCCGGGCCGTTGCCGGTGGGCTCGATCGCGCCGTCCACCGCGACCACGGCTCCGCGGAACACGGCGATCGAGGGGCCGATATCGCGCGGCTCCAGACCTTGTTTGGCACCTGCCAGGTGGAGTTGGTGGCGGCCCTCGGTGGTGGGGCCACAGAGGGTGTCGTGGTGGCCGTCGGAGTCGGCGAGGACGGTGGCCAGGACCCGGCCTTGGTCGGAGAGCAGTGGATGGCCTGCGCTGAGGTAGGCCTGCCACGGGACTTTCACGGTGTCGGCGACATTCAGTCGTTCCCAGGGGGATTCGGTCCGGAGTAGGAACAGGTGGGCGCAGGTGGTGCCGGTGGGGTCGCTGAGGCGCACTCGAGTGCCGCGGCCGAGCGCGATGTTTGCGTAGCTGCCTTGGGGGATGCGTTGTGCGGCAACGATTTTTGTGGGATCTATGTCAGAGGGTGTGTCGGGGGTGGTGATGGTCGCTGCTGCGGCTTGGGCGCGTGCGTGGGCGCGGGCGCCGGTGGTGGAGTGGGTGTTTGTCATCGTTGACCTCCTGGGATGACCTGGGTTCGGTAGTCCCAGGACGGTTTGACGCTGTGTTTTTGGCGCGCGGGCGCGCGCGTGTCCGCGGCCCTGAGGGG